>NZ_CP107532.1:3574166-3896250 GCF_025813715.1 Methylobacterium sp. FF17 | reverse complement strand
GGCGAACCCCTCATGACAGGTGGGTGGTGCTGTTGACGCTGTGGACCCGGCCGCCCCCGGACCAGAGCTCGACGACGCTGATCGAGGCCGGCTCGATCACGAGGCGGTCGAAGGCGTCGATCGAGAGACCGAGGATGCCGAGCAGAACGGCGCGGATGACGTCGCCGTGACTGACTGCGATCAGACATTCCTCCGGCCGGGTGGACAGCGTCGCCAGGGCGCGCGCCTGCGCCTCGCCCATGCTTTCGCCTCGGGGCGGTCGGTTGTTCGCGCGCTGCGCATTCCACGCCTGCCAGAGGGGATCGTCGGCCAGCTCGGCGAACGGGCGGCCGGTCCAGTCGCCGAAATCGATCTCGTCGAGGCTCGACGCTTCGGTCACCGGCAGCCCGAGGGCAGCGGCGATCGGCGCTGCGGTCTCGCGAGTCCGCGTACGGGGGCTCGACAGGATTGCGCTCGCGCCGCACCCCGCCAGGGTGGTCCCGAGCCGTTCCGCCTCGCCGCGACCCTGCGCGCTGAGCGAAACCCCGGGCATGCGGCCGCACAGGATGCGGTTCAGCCGGTCATGGCTGCCGTGGCGCACCAGGATGATCCGGGTCACGAAGCCCCCGTGGCGGATGGATCCGGATCTCCGGCGATGAAGGCGCGCGTGCGCGACCGGGCTTCCGTGTCGGTGAACTGCCGGGGCGGCGCCTTCATGAAGTAACTCGACGGGCCGATCAGCGCGCCGCCGATCCCGCGATCGAGGGCGAGCCGGGCGCAGCGGACGGCGTCGATGACGATGCCGGCCGAGTTCGGCGAATCCCAGACTTCGAGCTTCAACTCCATCGACAGAGGCACCCCACCGAACGCTGTGCCCTCCAGGCGAATCTGTGCCCATTTGCGGTCGGTGAGCCAGGGCACGTGGTCGCTCGGCCCGACATGGATGTCGTTCGCGTCGAGGGGCTCGTCGAGTTGGCTCGTCACGGCGCGGGTCTTGGAGATCTTCTTCGATTCCAGCCGCTCCCGCTCGAGCATATTCTTGAAATCGGCATTGCCGCCGAAATTGAGCTGATAGGTACGGTCGAGGCGCACGCCGCGCTCGCGCATGAGGTTCGCGAGCATGCGGTGCACGATGGTGGCCCCGACCTGGCTCTTGATGTCGTCGCCCACGATGGGCAATCCGCGTTCCTCGAAGCGCCTGCGCCAGTCCGGATCGGAAGCGATGAAGACCGGGATGCAGTTGACGAAGGCGCAGCCGGCATCGAGGGCGCAACGGGCGTAGAATTCCGTCGCCGCCTGCGATCCGACCGGCAGGTAGGACACCAGGACCTGCGTGCGGGTGCGTTCCAATTCCGCCGTCACGTCGGCGACGGGAGCATCGGCCTCCACGATTTCGGAGCGCAGGTAGCGGCCGAGCCCGTCGAGGGTGGGGCCGCGCCGCACGGTGACGCCGCTCTGCGGCACGGTGGCGAAGCGGATCGTGTTGTTCGGGGGGGCGTCGATCGCGTCCGCGAGGTCGCGGCCGACCTTGGCGGCGCTGATGTCGAAGGCCGAGACGACCGCGATGTCGCGCACATGGTAGCCGCCGAGCGCCACGTTCATCAGCCCCGGCACCGTCTCGGCCGGGTCGGCGTCGCGGTAATGGTGCAGGCCCTGCACGAAGGACGAGGCGCAGTTGCCCACCCCCACGAGGCCGACGCGGATCGGATCGACCGTCATGCGCCGACCTCCTCCTTCAGCATCGGGTGTACGGAGGTTCGCGTCGCGACGCACGCGTGCAGGATACCTTCCAGTTCCGCGGCCCGGCGCGTGGCGCTGTGGTGGGCGAGCACCCGGGCCCGGGCCGCGGAGCCGATGCGTTGGCGCACGGCATCCGGCTGCAGACGGAGGATCGTGAGCACGTCCTCGGGCGCGTCCGCCGTGAGGATCTCGGAGCCCGGCGTGAGAATGGTGTCGAGGCCGTCCCAGGTGTCGCTGATGATCGGCGTGCCGATGCAGGCCGCCTCGAACAGGCGCACGCTCGGGGAATAGCCGGCCCGGATCATGTCGGCGCGGGTGACGTTCAGGGTGTACCGGCTCGCCGCGTAGAACTCCGGATGCGCGTCCGGCGGCAGGTGTGCGATGCGGGTGACGTTCTCGGGCCAGTCGATCTCATCCGGATATTGCGGGCCGGCGACGCAGAAGCGCAGGTCCGGCGCACGCCGGGCCGGTTCGATCAGCAGACGCTCCAGGGTCGGCTGGCGATCGGGGCTGTAGGTGCCGAGATAGGAGAGGTCATAGCGCGCCGCCCGCTCCAGGGCCGGATAGGCATCGCGGTCGACCGAACAGTATAGCGCCCGCGCGGCCGGCGCGCCGTACGTCTCCTCCAGCAGGCGCAGGGTCGGCCCGCCGGTGAACGACAGGTAGAGATCGTACGCGGCGATCTGGCGCCTGGCGAGATAGGCGCAATCGCCCGCTTGCAGGCGCGCCAGGGTGACGGGCGTGTCGATGTCGTAGAAGGCGCACAGGCCGTGGGCCCAATCGCGCACGCGGTCGCCGACCGCGATACCGTCCGGCACGTAGGATCCGACGATGACCGCATCCGCCGCCGCGATCGCCGCGCGGTGGCTCTCCAAGCCGTTGAGGTCGGGATAGAGCGCGAAGCGGCAGAAACCGGGCTCGGCGAGGTCGCGGTGCTCGGCGTACCAGGGCACGTCGCGCTCCAGGAACAGGATGTCGTGCCCGCGCGCCGCGAGGGCCTTCAGGAGCGCGCGGTAGGTCGTGGCGTGGCCGTTGCCCCACGACGAGGACAGGCTCAGGCCCAGCACCACGAGGTTCAGGGGGCGGCTCACGCGACGCTCCGCGCAGGCGCGAGGGTGCCCTTGCGCCGGGCTTCCGCCCGCAGGATCGCGTCGACCTCGGCGCCGCGCCGGGCATAGGTGTGCTCCGCGGTGATGCGGGCCCGCGCCGCCGTGCCGATGGCACGGGCCCGCTCGGGCGTCAGGGCGGCGACGTGTTCGGCGACCTCGCGTCCGTCGCGGGCGACCAGGACCTCCGTACCGGGCTCCAGGAACAGCTCGATGCCCTCCCAGGCATCGGTGATGAGGCAGGCGCCGGCGCCCGCCGCCTCGAAGACGCGGGTGGCCGGCGAGAAGCCCACGGCCGCCATGCTGTCGCGGGCGATGTTGAGCACGGCCAGTGGCGTGGTGTTGAAGGCGTTGTGCTCGCGTGTGTAGACGTGGCCGAGGTGATGCACGTTGGCGGGCAGGCTCCGGCCTTCCCAGCCGCTGCCGCCGAGGAGGAAGCGGCGCTCGGGCAGGCGCGCGGCGGCGTCGAGGAAGAACGCCTCGACGCGGGCTTCCCGGTCCGGCAGGCGGTTGCCCAGGAAGGCGAGGTCGGCGGTGAAGCGCGGCTCGGGCGGGACCGGGTGGTGGGTCGCCGGATCGAGGGCGTTGTAGATCGGAATGCAGCGGCAGGCGCCGAAGCCCTCGTAGGCGGCGATGACCGGCGGGCCGCCGCCATAGGTCAGGACGAGGTCGAGGGCGGGCAGTGCGCGGTGCAGCGCATGACCGGGATTTTCCTTGATTTCCGAGAGGGTTGCGGGGGCGTCGACGTCCCAGAAGATCCGGATCGCGTCGGGGCGCGCGGCGGCGAGCACGCCCTCCAGGAGTTCGTCGTCGAAGATCCCGACGCCGCTGGCCTTCACCACGACGTCGGCCTCCGCGGCCTCCGCCACCACGGCGCGCAGGGCCTCCGGGGTGGCGGGGTAGACCTTCACGGCGGCGTAGGGCGGCGGGTCGATGTCGCGGTGCTGCTGGCGGTCGAAGGCATCCGGCTCGTAGAAGGTGATCGTGTGGCCGCGCCCCGCAAGGTCGCTGAGCAGGCCACGATAGTAGGTGGCGGCCCCGTTCCAGTAGGACGACAGAAGACTGGAGCCGTAGAAGGCGATCTTCATGCGGTTCTCTCCAGGTGTTCGGGAGCGCGGAGCGCCGCGACGATCGACAACAGTTCGTCCGTCCGATGCGCGCAGGTGTGGCGGGCCGCGATGGTGGCGAGACCTTCGCGACGCAGGCTCGCGCGCAGGTCGGAATCGTCCCGGAGCGCGACGAGATGGCGCTCCATTTCGGCTCCGTTCCGGGCGACGAGATAATCGGTTCCGGGCCGGAAGAGCCCTTCCGTGTCATCCCAGGGGGCGCTGGCGAGGGGGATCCCGCAGGCCAGCGCCTCGAAGACGCGGATGGTGGGAATGCCCGGCAGGTGCCGCGCGTAGAAGCGGCGCGGCACGTGGACCGTTGCATCATGCTGCGCGAAGACGCCCGGCGCGGCTGCATTCGGCAACCATCCGCAATATCGCGCGCCGTAATGTTGCAGCGTCCGCAACGCCGCCTCGGGATACCGCACGCCGTAGATGTCGAGGCCGAGCCCGGCGGCCCGGGCCGGCGCGAACAGGAAGGTCTCGAGTTCGGCGCCGCGCTCGTCGTCGCCCCAGTTGCCGATCCAGACCAGGCCGGACCGCGCACCCTCGACGGCCGGCGGGCGGAACAGGCGCGTGTCGGCGGCCTCGTGCCAGACGAAGACGCGCCGGCCCCAGCCCCAGTCGCGGTAGACCGCCGCCAGGGTCTCGCCGAAGGCCAGGATCCCGTCGAAGCCGGAGAGGTCGAAGCGGCGCATCTCGTCGGGGGCGCTGACGGCGCGGTGGTGGGTGTCGTGGAACAGGAGGGTGTGGCGCGCGCCCGCTTTGCGCCGGGCGCCGAGGGCGGCGGCGAGGGCGGGGTCGTTCCACTCGTGGACGAGGACGAGATCGGCCCCGGCGACCCGGTCCGCCACCGCCTCGATGTCGGTGTAGGTTTCGGAGGCGAGGTCCGGATAGGCGGCGCGATAGGCCTCGAGCCCGGCCTCGCCGTGGTCCCGGATCAGGTTCGCGAGGCTCCAGGCGCCCTCCGGCTCGTAGGCCGAGACGGCATGGCCCCGGGCGATGAGGTCGCGCAGGACGCCGCGCAGGAAATGCGCGTTGCCGTGGTTCCAGCAGGAGGCCAGGGAATGGGTGAAGTAGGCGATCCTCACGCGGCGGCCCCCCCGAGGGAGCGCACCGAGGTGCCGGCCCAGCAGGCGCGGAAGATCCCGAGCACGCCGCCGGTCATCGCCTCGACGCCGTAGCGGCCGGCGCGGGCCTGCGCGGCGCCGCCCCGGCGCGCCCGCTCGGCGGGGTCGTCGGCGAGCGTGCGGATCGCCGCGACGGCCCCATCGGCGTCCTCGGGGTCCACGAACAGGGCGGCGCCGTCCCACAATTCGCGAAAGCTCGCGAGGTCGGAGAGCACGAGGGCGCAGCCGGCGCTCGCCGCCTCCAGCACGGCGAGGCCGAACGGCTCGTAGCGGGCGAGCGAGAGGAAGACCGGGCGCCGGCCGAGATGCGCGGCGATGCCCCGGTCGTCGAGGCGCCCGAGGCCGTCGAGATGGGGCGCCCGCACGCGCTCGTTGCCGGGCCCCGCCATGGGTCCGGCGGCGCGCAGCGGCCAGTCGAGGCGGGCGGCCACGCGGTCGAGGGCGGCGGCGTTCTTGGCCCGGTCCCAGAGCCGGCCGGCGGTGAAGACGTAGGGCGCGGGCGGGGCCGGATCGGCCGGCGGGGCCGGCGCCCGGCGTCCGTTGCGCACCACCACGGGCCGCGCGGCGAGGCCGTAGACGGCCTGGGTGGCCGCCGCGAAGGCGTGCGTCGGCGCGAGCAGGGCATCGACCCGGGCGCAGCCCTCGGCGGCGAGGTCGCGGCGCCAGGCGAGGTCGGCGGGGAGCGGGCCGGTCTCCAGGGCTTCCCACCAGGTGCCGACGCAGGAATGGCAGACCGCCACCACCGGCACCGGATATTCCGCCCCGGCCAGCGCCGGGGCATGCAGGTGGACGATGTCGGCGTGCAGGCTCGTGGCGAGGCGCGCCAGGGCGGCCCCGGCGGCGCGCACCTCCGCCGGCCCCTTCGCCATCCAGTCGAGGGCGAGGCCCGTGGCGACGATGCGGCATCCGGTGGCGGCCTCGGCGGCGGCGATGCGCTCGGGACCCGGGGCGGGTCCGAGGATCGCGACGGTGACGCGCAGCCCCCGCCGGACCAGGCCCTCGCCGAGGTCGAGGCTGTACTGCCAGACCCCACCGAGGGCGTCGGCCGTCATCAGCACGTGCGGATGGTCCCTCACCGGCAGCCGCATGCGGCCTCCAGTTCCCGGAGCGGCAGCGGGCGCTCCTCCTGGATGTCGCTGAACCGGTCGAACTGTCCGAGGTAATGGGCGTGGGCGCGCTCCCAGGCCTCGTCGTCCGGCTCGCCCCAGAGGCGGCGGTAATCGGGTGAGCTCGGATAGGGGTAGAGGGGCACGGGGTCGTTGGCCCAGACGCCGTCCCGGCGCAGGCGGTCGCGCCAGGCCGCGACGCTGTCCGGATCGTCGCCCGCCACCGCGATCAGGTTGGCCTGGACGAAGGGGACGCTGCGGCGGGCATGGATCAGGCGTTCGGCGAGTTCGTCGGTGGTGGCCCGGCACTTCTTGTCGAGGGCGGCGCGCCCGGCCTCCGTCAGACTCTCGATGCCGGCCTCGATGGAGACGCAGCCCGCCGCCCCGAGCAGGTCGAGGAGGTCGGGCTTCCAGAGGTCGATCCGGGTCTGGATGCCGAAGCGCACGTCGCGGGTGGCCAGGGCCTCCAGCAGGGGCTTCTGCGGCAGGAAGATCTCGTCGATGAAGTAGAGGTAGGTCACGCCCTGGGCGATCAGCCCGTCGATCTCGGCGAGGACGAGATCGAGGTCGCGGCGCCGGTAGGCATCGCGAAAATCGATCTTCGCGCAGAAGCTGCAGGTGTAGGGGCAGCCGCGCGAGGCCTCGACCTCGGCGCCCGGCCCGTCCGGGGCGGCGTCGAAGCGGTGGTGATGGTGGGTGTGGCGGGCGATCCAGCGGTCAGGCCAGCGCAGCGGCGCGAGGTCGGTGAAGCGGCCCGCATGGGGGCTGCCCGTGACCACGAGGGCGCCGTCCCGCCGGAAGGCGAGCGCCGGCACCCCGTCGCGGGAATCAGCGGCGCCGAATCCCGTCTCGGCGAGGCGGGCCACGATCTCCTCGCACTCGCCGCGCACGACGAGGTCGCAGCCGAGCTTGTCGAGGGTCGGCCCCGGCGTCGCCGAGCCGTGCGGCCCGACCGCGACGGTGCGGCCGCCCCGCCCCGCCAGGGCGTCGAGGAAGCCGCGCGGCACCCGCAGTTCCGGCGGGGCGCAGCGCCAGAACAGGTAGGTGGGCGCGGTCGTCACCACGGTCATGGCGGGCCCGAACGCCGCGACCGCATCCGCCGCCTGGGCCGCGCTCCAGCCGTCGAGATGGGCGTCGACGAGGAGCGTCTCGTGGCCGCGCGCCTCCAGCAGGGCGGCGGCGTAGGCGAGTTCCAGGGGCAGGTGCGGGGCGCGGCACCCGAAATAGATGCTGTTGCGGTAGTCCCAGGGCGGGTTGACGAGGGCGACCCTCATTCGGCGGCTCCCGCGAAGCCGACGGGCTGCGGAGCCGTGCTCCCCTCGGTCATGAGCCACTCGGCGAGGTTCGCCACGCCCTCCCGCCACGCCGTCGCGGGGGCGAGGCCCAGCGCCTCGCCGATCGCGCGGGTGTCGGAGACGTAGTAGCGCTGGTCGCCGGGCCGCCAGTCCCGCATCACGCGCGCCACCGGCCGTCCGGTGAGCGCGGCGACGTGATCGAGGATCTGGAGCAGGCTCACCGCGTTCTCCGGGCCGCCGCCGAGGTTGAACGCGCGGCCCTGGATCTCGTCGATCCGCGCCCAGGCCGCGCGATAGGCCGCCACCGCGTCGCGCACGTGGAGGATGTCCCGGACCTGGGCCCCGTCGCCGTAGAGGGTGACGGCTTCGCCGCGCAGGGCGCGGATGAGGAAATGCGCGACCCAGCCCTGGTCCTCGGTGCCCATCTGGCGGGGACCGTAGATGCAGCTCATGCGGAAGACCGCCGCCGGCAGCCCGAAGCTGCGGGCGTAATCGAGCACGTACTGGTCCGCCGCCCCCTTCGAGCAGCCGTAGGGCGTGTGGAAGTCGAGGGGCCGGTCCTCGCCGATGCCCCGCGCCCGGATCCCCGCGTCGGCGGGCCGGTAGGCGTCGCCCGCGCGCTCCAGCGCGATGTCGGGCAGGTCGCCGTAGACCTTGTTGGTGGAGGCGAAGAGCACCGGGATCCGGCGCGCCTGCGCGCGGACCGCCTCCAGCAGGTTGAGGGTGCCGACGAGGTTCACCTCCGCGTCGGTGCGCGGGTCGGTGAGGCTGGTGGTCACCGCCACCTGGGCGGCGAAGTGGAAGACCGCATCGGACTCCGCCACCGCGTGGGCGAGGGTCGCCCCGTCGCGGATGTCGGCGACGACGGCCTGGATGCGGGCGGGGTGGCGGGCCCGGAGCCAGTCGAGGTTGCGGGCCACCCCCGGGCGGACGAGGGCGTCGTAGACGATGACGGAATGCCCGGCGGTCGCGAGCGCATCGGCGAGGTTGGCGCCGACGAACCCGGCGCCGCCGGTGATGAGGACGGTCTGGTCCGTCACGCCACGAGGCCCCGCGCTTCGAGTTCGCGCCGCGCCTCGGCGACCCGGTCGACCGCCTGCTGCCGGGCGACCCAGGCGGCGAGTTCGGCCAGGCCCTCGCTGAAGTCGCGCTGCGGCCGGTAGCCGAGCTCGCGCCCGATGCGGCCGATATCCGCGATGCAGTGGCGGATGTCGCCGGAGCGCGCCTGCCCGGTGACCTGCGGGACGATGTCGGGGCGGCCCATGGCCTCGGCGAGCAGGGCGGCGACCTCGCGCACCGAGCGATCGACGCCGCTGCCGACGTTATAGACCTGCCCCGCCGCCGCCGGGTGCTCGAGCGCCAGCACGAAGGCGCGGGCGACGTCCTCCACGTGGACGAAGTCCCGGCGCTGCTCGCCGTCCTCGAAGATCATCGGCGGCTGGCCGTTGTGGATGCGCGCGGCGAAGATCGCCAGCACGCCCGTATAGGGGTTCGACAGGGCCTGGCCCGGCCCGTAGGCGTTCCAGAGGCGCAGGGCGACGCCCTCCATGCCGTAGGCGGGCGCCAGGGTCAGGGTGAGGCGCTCCTGCATGTACTTCGTCAGCGCGTAGACGGAGGCCAGCGCGGGCAGCTTCGTCTCCGGCGTCGGCGCCGGGATCAGGGGGCGCCCCTGCGCATCGAGGGGATCCCAGGGCTCGCCGGCCCGGCGCGGCCGCCGCACGGCGTCCTCCACAAGTTCGCCGTCCCGGGTCCGGTAGAGACCCTCGCCGTAGACGCTCATCGAGGAGGCGACCACCACGCGCTTCACCGGATTCGCGATCAGCCCCTCGAACAGCACGGCGGTGCCGCCGTCGTTGACCGAGACGTAGCGCTCCACGGCGTACATGCTCTGGCCGACCCCGACCTCGGCGGCGAGATGCACCACCCGGTCGACGCCCTTCAGGGCCTGGGCCACCGCCTGCGGATCGCGCACGTCGCCGTTGAGGAACTCGACCCCGTCGGGAAGGCCGTCGGCGGTGGTCGTCCGCCCGTGGACCTGCTCGATCAGGCTGTCGAGGACCCGGACGCGATAACCCCGGCGGAGGAGCGCTCCTGCGAGGTGGCGACCGATGAATCCGGCTCCGCCGGTGATCAGAATCGTTTCTTGCACGAAACCACGATGCCCTGCGCTAGGAATCGAAGCATTAACATTCGCTAACGGTGCGAATGTCTTGTGTTAATGCACCGATTTTGCTGGGACTAAGTCCCAAGTCCGCAGACAAGATGCCTGTCAGACGCGAGAACCGTGAGTTGTCAGCTTTGTTCCTTGCGAAGATCCACTGTTGCGTGGACGGCGGCTTCGGCGCCCCGCATCGCGGCCGGGGGGCCGAAGCGGCCAGGCTTTCACCGGGCTAAGCTTTCCCGGGGCCAGGCTTTCCCGGGGCCAGGCTTTCCCGGGGCTTTGCAGGGAACGCTGTGGCTCGTACCCGGCGTAGCTGTTAGAGATTCGCCGCTGACCAGGGGAGACGACGATTTTCGACGACGCATGGGCAACCGGCTTAGGCCTCGCTGCCGTCTTCGCCCTCGTGCTCGCCAATGGTTTCTTCGTGGCCGCCGAGTTCGCCATGGTCTCGGTGCGCAAGAGCCGCGTCGCCGAACTCGTCTCCGAGCGCCGGACCAACGCCCAGCCGCTCCAGCGCGCCACCGACCAGCTCGACGCCTACCTCGCCGCGACGCAGCTCGGCATCACCATCTCGTCCCTGGCGCTGGGCTGGGTCGGCGAGCCGGCGCTGGCGCACCTCATCGTGCCGGCGCTCGGCTTCCTGCCGGAGCCCGTGGGCACCACCGCCGCCCACACCATCGCGGTGGTGATCTCCTTCGTCATCATCACCTCGATGCACATCGTGCTCGGCGAGCTGGCCCCGAAGAGCCTCGCGCTCCAGCGCAGCGAACGCACGGCGCTGGCCGTGGTCCGGCCGCTCGGCGTGTTCCTGTTCGTGTTCCGCCCCGCCATCCTGTTCCTGAACGGGCTCGGCAACGCGGTGCTGCGCCTGTTCGGCCTGCAGGCGGGCCATGGCGAGGGTGCCCTGCACTCCACCGCCGAACTCAACCTGCTGGTCCAGGCGAGCCAGGAGGCCGGGCTGATCCGCGAGGCGCAGCAGGAGGCGGTGCAGCGCATCTTCTCGATCAGCGAGCGTCGGGTGCGCGATATCATGACCCCGCGCCACGAGGTCGAGTGGGTGGATGCCGACGAGGAGCGCGAAGCGATGCTGCGCACGGTGCGCGAGTGCGACCACGCCCAGCTCGTCGTCAGCCGAAGCGAGGTCGACGAGATCGTCGGCGTGGTGCGCAAGCAGGATCTGCTGAACCAGTTCCTCGACGGCAAGAGCGCGGACGTCCTCGCCGTGACGCAGCCGCCGATCGTGGTGCACGAGAGCATGTCGATCCTGGCGGTGCTGGAGACCTTCCAGGCGAAGCCCGTGCGGATGGCGCTGGTGGTGGACGAGTACGGCAGCCTGGAGGGCATCGTCACCCAGACCGACCTGCTCGAGGCGATCGCCGGCAACATCCCGGAGGTGGGCGACGAGCCCAACGTGGTGGAGCGCGAGGACGGCTCCCTGCTCATCGACGGCATGATGCCGGCCTCGCAGGCCTTCGACCGCCTCGCCTTCGCCGAACGGCCCGATACCGACGACTTCACCACGCTCGCGGGCTTCGTGATCTTCCGCCTCGGCCGCATCCCGGCCACGGGCGACCACTTCGAATCCCACGGCTGGCGCTTCGAGGTGGTCGACATGGACGGCCGGCGCATCGACAAGGTGCTGGCGACGCCGCTGGCCTGACCGGCCCCGCCGGCGCTGACGCCTCAGGCGGCCACGGCCCGGCCGCCCCGCGTGCGGGCCGTCAGGGTGAGCGCCAGGGCGAGGAGCGCGATCGCGGCACCGAACCAGGGCAGGCTGCCGTAGCCGTAGCCGGCCGTGACCACCGCCCCGCCCAGCGCCGCGCCGGTGGCGTTGCCGAGGTTGAACGCGCCCTGGTTCAGGGTCGAGGCGAGGTTCGGCGCGTCGGTGGCGGCCTCCACCACCCAGACCTGCAGGGGCGCCACCAGGGCGAAGACCAGCGCGCCCCAGACCGGCAGGGTGAGCACGGCCGGCAGGGCGGACTTCGCCGTGAAGGCGAACAGCGCCAACACCACCACCAGGGCGCAGAAGCTGCCGATGACGGTGGCCATCAGGCGCCGGTCGGCGAGGCGCCCGCCCGCGAGGTTGCCGAGGGTCAGGCCGACCCCGAACAGCAGCAGCGCGCCGGTGACCTGCCCCGGCGTCAGCCCGCTGACGTCCTCGAGCAGCGGCGTGATGTAGGTGAAGACCGTGAACAGGCTCACCGAGGCCAGCGTGCTCACCAGCATCGGCAGCAGCACCGGCCAGCGCCGCAGGGAGCGGAACTCGCCCGCGAGCCCGCCCCGCGAGCCGGGCATGCCCCCGGGCACGTAGGCGAGGATCGCCGCCGCCGCCGCGATCCCGAGGACGACCACGGCCCAGAAGGTCGCGCGCCATCCGGCGACCTGCCCCAGCGCGGTCCCGAACGGCACGCCGAGCACGTTGGCGAGGGTGAGCCCGGCGAACATCAGCGCGACGGCCTGGGTGCGCTGTTCGCGGGGCACGAGGTTCGCGGCCACCACCGCGCCGATGCCGAAGAAGGCCCCGTGCGCGAAGGCGGTGACGATGCGCGCCAGCATCAGGAGATCGTAGGTGGGGGCGAGCGCGCAGCCGAGATTGCCGACGAGGAACACCGCCATCAGCGCCAGCAGCGCGGCCTTGCGCGGCAGCCGCGCGGTGGCGATGGCCACGATCGGCGCGCCGACGGCCACCCCGAGGGCATAGCCGGAGACCAGCAGGCCGGCGCGCGGCACGCTGACCTGGAAGCTCTCGGCCACCTCCGGGAGCAGCCCCATGATCACGAACTCGGTGGTGCCGATGCCGAAGGAGGCCGCGGCCAGGGCGAGGATCGGGCGGGAGAGCATGGGGCGCCTGAGGCTGAGCCGGCCCCCGCCGCATGCGGCGCGAGGCAGCGATGCTGCGTTGCACCACGGGGCTAGCACGCCCGGCCCGGATCAGGGATGCACCGCGCTCGGGGAGCCTGCGCGCCGACCGTATGCCCGGCCGAAATCGCCTGTCCGGCCGAAACCGCCTGTCCGGCCGAAATCGCCTGCCCGGCCAAGACGAAGCCGCCCGACCGGAGGGGTCCGGCCGGGCGGCTCAGTTCACTGGAATTGCGCGAACCCGCTCGCGCGGATCAGGCGTCGACCTTCTTGCGGGGGCTGCGGCGCTTTTTCTCCGGCGCGGGAGCCTCCTCCTCCTTGGCCTCGACCTCCGGGGGCTCCTCGCTCACGGTCTCCTCCGGAGCGCTGCGGGCGAGGCCCTTGCGGCGCTGCTGGCCGAGACCGAGGGCGCGCGCGAGCTCGGAGCGCTGCTCGGAATAGCTCGCCGAGGTCATCGGATAGTCGGGCGCCAGGCCCCACTTGGCGCGATACTGCTCGGGGGTCAGTCCCCGCAGGGTGAGGTGGCGGCGCAGGGTCTTGTACTGTTTGCCGTCTTCGAAGCTGATCAGGTATTCCGGGGTGATCGAGCGGCGGATCTCCTGCGGGGTCGCCTTCGGCGGACCGGTATCGACCACCGGCGCGCCGGCCGCCGAGACGTTACGGATCGCCTCGTGAACGTCGCTCAGGAGCTTCGGCAGTTCGGCGCTCTGCACATGATTGTTGCTGACGTAGGCCGAGACGATATCGGCCGCCAGAGTGATGAGTCGAGCTGCGTCGGTATCTGTTTCATTCATGAGGCGGTGCCAATCTGCAGAAGTGTTGGAGTTGTTTACAAACGTAGGCTCAGATCATCTATCAGGCAAGATGTTCTAGAGCGGGTCAAGCGGTTTTTCCCGGCCTCGTTGTGGATCATTTGTCAATTTTTCACCCGTCGCATGCACAAGATCGAACAATCGCCTCTTGGTTGCCGACAAAGACGGTCGAAGCCTCGGAAGTGGTAAAGTGTTCGACGGGATCGTGTGCTTGTTCTTCGAAAAACGGCGGCCTCTGCGTGGCGCAACCATGCCATTCGACCGCGGGGCGCGGCGCACCGCACGCGGGAGATGCGGCGCACCGCACGCGGGAGATGCGGCGCCCGCAGTGCCCGATTGCCCTGAGGACGGTGCCGGCCTGCCGGGACGGTGCGGGGCGCCGGCTTCGGTTCCTACACGGGAACGAAGCCTGATCGGCGCGGGATAAGGCACAATGCTGGTCTTCGCAATGGTTATATTGGGTCGGATCCGGTCTCTCGCGAAGATGTTTGCCGAACAACTCCCGCTCGGTACGTGAACGCGCCCCACCCCGTCGATCCACGGCGGACTTTCCCATGACCTGAGGGGCGGGTGTTCTTGGGCGCGCGGCTGGCCGTGCACGAAAGCGTGATCAGGTCACCCGGGGGCATGCGGCGAGGCCGACCAATACCAATTCTCGGCGATCACAAGCGATGATCGGGACCCATAACGTCCCGGAATTGCCATCGCCGTGCGGTCGCGCGCGCTGACCTCGACAGATCGGCCCGATCGATGTCTGGGACAGGCTCTCGGAAAGTCGGCGATGTCCGGTCGGATCGGGTTCGATTCGCGCCCTCGGGCTGCGATCGTCGCGACGGACTCGCGCTCGGCGGGCCGCCGGCGCCGCGACGGATAGGGTCGGGTCCCCGCCCCTGCACCGGGCCCTGCTCCGTCCCGCAGGCGGCGCGCA
Organism: Methylobacterium sp. FF17; assembly: GCF_025813715.1. Classification (NCBI taxonomy): domain Bacteria; kingdom Pseudomonadati; phylum Pseudomonadota; class Alphaproteobacteria; order Hyphomicrobiales; family Methylobacteriaceae; genus Methylobacterium; species Methylobacterium flocculans. The sequence goes on along the minus strand of NZ_CP107532.1, from coordinate 3,882,028 downwards.
TCATCCGGGTCCGACGCGCTTCGTCGCGCCGGACCGGTATTCTCGGCGACGGGACCGGTTCGCCCGGCCGTCGTGTCGTCTCAGGCGAGGCCGAGCATCAGGCCGATATTCTGGACGGCCGCGCCGGAGGCCCCCTTGCCGAGGTTGTCGAGGCGGGCGACGAGCACGGCCTGGCGGTGCGCATCGCTGCCGTAGACGCGCAGTTCCAGGCGGTCGGTGTCGTTGAGCGCCTCGGGCTCGATCCGGTCCGAGCCGTCGGTCGGGATCACCCGCACGAGGTCCTGCCCCTCGTAATAGGCGGTGAGCGCGGATTCGAGATCCGCGACGCGGGGCGTGCCCGGCAGGGTGTCGAGGTGCAGCGGCACGCTCACCAGCATGCCCTGCCGGAAATTGCCCACCGCCGGAATGAAGATCGGCCGGCGGGTCAGGCCCGCATAGGTCTGGGTCTCGGGCAGGTGCTTGTGCGCGAGGCCGAGCCCGTAGACCAGGAAGGGCTCCGCCTGTCCGGCCTCGTAGGCCTCGATCATGCTCTTGCCGCCGCCGCTGTAGCCGCTCACCGCGTTGATGCTGATCGGGTGGTCGGCAGGCAGAAGCCCCGCCTCCACCAGGGGGCGGATCAGCGCGATCGCACCGGTGGGGTAGCAGCCCGGATTGGCCACGCGCCGCGCCCGCGCGATGGCCGCGGCCTGGGACGGCGCGAGTTCGGCGAAGCCGTAGACCCAGGCGGGATCGACCCGGTGCGCGGTGCTGGCGTCGAGGATGCGCGGGCCGCCCCCCGGCAGCGTGTCGGCGAGCGCCACGGTCTCCTTGGCCGCCGCGTCGGGCAGGCACAGGACGACGAGGTCGACCGCCTCCAGCAGCGTGCGCTTCACGGCCGTGTCCTTGCGGCTCTCGTGCGGGATGCTGCGCAGGGCGACGCGGCCCTCGCGCTCCAGGCGCTCGCGGATCCCGAGACCGGTGGTTCCCGCCTCGCCGTCGATGAAGACCGTGGGCTTGCGCCCCGCACCGTGCTCGCTCATGGACACTCGACTTCCCGTTCTTCGGATTCCCGAGCATCCGCATCGGTTGAATCCGTACCGGCCACGTGGCCGCACCGCTTCCTCAAGTCAATGGTGTCGCGCAACGCCAATAAGGCTTGATGACGGTGACGCGGACCTGTGTACGGGCCCGGCCCGACGGGAACGGCGCCCCGGGCCGTCCGTTATCGCCGCAAATGCGGTGCAGGCCCGGAGGCGACGATGTCAGCCAGTGCGGAGAAGACGGACCCCAAGCTCTGGGACAAGGTGAAGAAGCGGGTCACCGAATCCGACAAGGGCGGCAAGGCCGGCCAGTGGTCGGCCCGGAAGGCGCAGGCCGCGACCAAGGCCTACAAGGAGGCCGGCGGCGGCTACAAGGGCAAGAAGTCGGAGGACAACCACCTGAAGCAGTGGACCGACGAGGAGTGGGACACGAAGTCGGGGGAGAAGAGCGGCGAGACCGGCGAGCGCTACCTGCCCAAGAAGGCCCGCGAGGCGGTTTCGAAATCCGAGTACGACCGTTCGACCCGGAAGAAGCGCGCCGATTCGGCGAAGGGCAAGCAATTCTCGAAGCAGCCGGCGGACGTGGCGAAGAAGACGGCCGCCGCCCGCAAATCCGGCTCCGGCACCACCAAGGCGGACCTGATGAAGGCCGCGCGGGACAAGAACATCCCCGGCCGGTCCAAGATGTCGAAGGGCGAGCTGGAACACGCCCTGCACGCCTGAGGGCGGCTAGCCCCCTGATCGGGTTCCGTCCCGAGTTCCCGGGGCGGCGCGGGCACCGCTGCATACCCGGCCCCTCCGGGAACCCGCGCGTCCCCTCTCCTGACAGGAGAGGGACAGGGTGAGGTGCGTGAGTTTTCCGGAGAGGGACCACACCCCAACCCTCTCCCGAAGGAGAGGGAGCGCGGTGGTGCTTTGCGAGCGAGCCCGTCAATCGGAAGCCGGTTCAGGCGAGCAGTTCGCCCCAGGACGGCTTCCAGAGGTTGCTCGGATCGACCACGACGATCTCCAGGCCACCCTCGTTGGCGACATGCACGGCGATGCCGAAGGCCTCTGCGATGGGCAGGGCGCCGGTGCTGCTGAACAGGCGGCCGTCGGCGAGCTTCACCTCGCCCGTCGTCGCGCCGTCCGCCTGCGCGAGGCAGAGGGTCACGGCAGAGGCGTCGGGCTCGCGAACGCGCCGGAAGGGTTTGGCCATCGTGGATGTCGCTTTCTCGCCGGAACGCAAAAAGAAAGGGCGGCCGAAGCCGCCCTGTCCGTAGACCTGCCGAATCGGCTCAGCGCTTCGAGAACTGGAAGCTGCGGCGAGCCTTCTTGCGGCCGTACTTCTTACGCTCGACGACGCGGGCGTCGCGGGTGAGGAAGCCCTCGCGCTTGAGGGGGCTGCGCAGCTCCGGCTCGTAGTAGGTCAGCGCCTTGGAGAGGCCGTGGCGCACGGCGCCGGCCTGACCCGAGAGACCGCCGCCATGCACCGAGACGGTGATGTCGTACTGGTCGACGCGGTTGGCGATGGTGAGCGGCTGGCGCAGGATCATGCGCAGCACGGGGCGGGCGAAGTAGACCTCGACCGCGCGGCCGTTGACGACGACCTGGCCGGTGCCGGGCTTGATCCAGACGCGGGCGACCGCGTCCTTGCGCTTGCCGGTGGCGTAGGCGCGGCCCTGGGCGTCGAGCTTCTGAACGTGGACGGGCGCGGCGTTCTCGGGATCCTCGACGTTCGCGCGGTTCAGGTCGGAGAGGGACTGAAGGGTCGCCATGATCAAGCGCTCACGTTCTTGCGGTTGAGGCTGCCGACGTCGAGCGCCTGCGGCTGCTGGGCGGTGTGGGGATGCTCGTTGCCCTTATAGACGCGGAGGTTGCCCATGATCTGGCGGAAGAGCGGCCCGCGCGGGAGCATGCGCTCGACGGCCTTCTCGACCACCCGCTCGGGGAACCGGCCGTCGAGGATGAACTTCGCGGTCCGCTCCTTGATGCCGCCCGGGTAGCCGGTGTGGTGGTAGTACACCTTCTGCTCGCGCTTGCGGCCGGTGAACTTCACCTTCTCGGCGTTGATGACGATGACGTTGTCGCCGCAATCGACGTGGGGCGTGTACGCGGGCTTGTGCTTGCCGCGCAGGCGCATGGCGACGATGGAGGCGAGCCGGCCGACGACCAGGCCCTCCGCATCGACGATGATCCACTTCTTGTCGACGTCGGCGGGCTTCAGAGAAAAGGTCTTCATCCCGTGGCGTTCCGTATGGTGTCTGAATTCAAAACGATGCGCCGCCGCGTGCGGGACGCGGCGGCGTTGGGGTTGCCTTAGGGGGATGGCGGGTCCGCGTCAAGCGCTCTCGACGTTGCGCGGGCCGAAAATCCGAAAAACCCAATCAGCGCAGAGGGTTCGGCGTTGTGGTATCGAGATACCGCGTCGCCCTGCCCGGCCGGTCCGGGCTTCAGGCCATCGCGGCCTTCAGGTGGGCGTCGACCTTGTCGAGGAAGCCCGTGGTGGAGAGCCACTTCTGGTCGGGGCCGACGAGGAGGGCGAGGTCCTTGGTCATGAAGCCCGCCTCGACGGTGTCGACGCAGACGGTCTCCAGGGTGTTGGCGAACTTGGCCAAGGCCGCGTTGTCGTCGAGCTTGGCCCGGTGGGCGAGGCCCCGGCTCCAGGCGAAGATCGACGCGATGGAGTTGGTGGAGGTCTCCTTGCCCTTCTGGTGCTCGCGGTAGTGGCGGGTCACGGTGCCGTGGGCGGCCTCGGCCTCGACGGTCCGGCCGTCGGGGGTGAGCAGGACCGAGGTCATCAGGCCGAGCGAGCCGAAGCCCTGGGCCACCGTGTCGGACTGCACGTCGCCGTCGTAGTTCTTGCAGGCCCAGACGTAGCCGCCCGACCACTTGAGGGCCGAGGCCACCATGTCGTCGATGAGGCGGTGCTCGTAGGTGATGCCGGCGGCGTCGAACTTGGCCTTGAACTCGTTCTGGAAGACCTCCTCGAACAGGTCCTTGAAGCGGCCGTCATAGGCCTTCAGGATGGTGTTCTTGGTGGAGAGATAGACCGGGTACTTGCGGTTCAGGCCGTAGTTCATCGAGGCGCGGGCGAAGTCGCGGATCGAATCGTCGAGGTTGTACATCGCCTGGGCGACGCCGGGGCTCGGGAAGTTGAAGACTTCCTTCTCGATGACCGTGCCGTCCTCGCCCTCGAACTTGATGGTCAGGCGGCCCTTGCCGGGCACCTTGAAGTCGGTGGCCTTGTACTGGTCGCCGTAGGCGTGGCGGCCGACCACGATGGGCTGGGTCCAGCCCGGCACGAGGCGGGGCACGTTCTGGCAGATGATCGGCTCGCGGAAGATGACGCCGCCGAGGATGTTGCGGATGGTGCCGTTGGGCGACTTCCACATCTCCTTGAGGCCGAACTCCTTCACGCGCTGCTCGTCGGGGGTGATGGTGGCGCACTTCACGCCGACCCCGTGGCGCTTGATCGCCTCGGCCGCCTCGACGGTGACCCGGTCGTTGGTGGCGTCGCGGTGCTCGACGCCGAGGTCGTAGTAATCCAGGTTCAGGTCGAGGTAGGGGTGGATCAGCTTGTTCTTGATCTCGCTCCAGATGATCCGGGTCATCTCGTCGCCGTCGAGTTCGACGACCGGGTTCGCAACCTTGATCTTGTCCATCTGCAGCACGCCTTCCTGAGCCAGGATGTCCATCGGCTCCACGCCCGGCCGGAACGCAAGGCGGATGCCGATCTCGCGCCGTCCTTAGCCCGCGCGCCCCCGATGCGGAAACAGGTCCCCGGCCCGGCGGCCATGACAAATGGATGGGCCTGTCAGGGCGACGCCACGAGGCGCGCCTTGCGGGTCGCCTGGTCGAACATCGCGTTCAGGGCTTCCTGGATCTCGGAGGCCGAGCTCGCGGTGCGGAAGTAGCCCGTGGAGGCGCAGTCCTGCAGCGTTTTTGGGACATCCGGGATGATTCTGTTCGTCTCCACGCTCTCCCCGTATGTATTCCCATTGATCGGTGTCTCCAGAGGTACGTAGGGAATGTAGAGGACGGATACGGTGATACCCCTGTCCTTCAGAGGCTTGCACAGGGAAGGGTCGAGCTTGACCGGCCGGGACCCGTCTCCCCATTGTCGAGGGAGTCTGACATTGAAGTATTGATTGTTCGCAACTCCATCCGTGATCAGGAAGACGAACGGAAGCGCCCTGCTGGCCGAGGTCCCGTCTCCCACCGTGGTGATCAGACGGTTCATGGCGGGCAGGACATTGTCGTAGTGGGTTCCTCCGCTCCCGCGCGGTCGCGTCGCGTCACCGATATCCATGTAGTTCTCGAGGTCGATGCCCGCGAGTGAATCCAGATCCGATGTAAGAGCGGCCGCCGTTTCCATGTAGCTGATGAACGGAAAGAGGCCGACGCGATATTGATTGGCCAGGGTTCGATTTGCCTTGGCTTTTTGAAGCAATCCCTGGACTGCATTGCTGACGGTCTTGATCCGCAGTTCTATGTTGTTGAGTTTTGCGATCGCAACACCTTGCCAAGGTGGATTATTATTTGGAAAATGGCAGGCAAAAGCGCAGTTTTTACGATTCCCGTCGGCCATGTCCGGATTGAGTCTGGCGAAGGAAATCTGCTGGGCTGCGGAGGTCGGAAATCCCATCGACCCCGAGGTGTCGAGCAGGAGATAAAAATCCGTGTAGATTCCGAGCGTCAGGCTCGAACTCGACTTGCCCGCCACGTTGATGGTGGTGGTCTCGCTGAAGACGCGGCCGAAGGCCGAGGGGAAGGTCCCGGCGTAGTTGGCCGTGGCCGTGATGACGCCGCCGGTGCGGTTCACCGTCAGGGTCGGGGTGAGGGGCACGCTCGACAGCATCGAGGCCGCGTTGACGCGAAAGGTCGCCAGGCCGCGCGTCTGTCCGAGCGCGAGGGCGGCGGCGGTCGGGTTCGCTTCGTTGTTGGGGTTCGTGGAGATGTAGTCCCGGGCCGTCGCGATCGCGGTGATCACGGCGGCGTCCGCCGCCCGGTCGAAATGCGCGCGGTAGGTCAGGCCCCGGAAGTAGTCGAGGCCGACCCCGACCATGCCGATCATCGGGATCAGCGCGAGGGCGAAGAGGATCAGGATGTTGCCGCCGCGCGCCGCGCGGAACGGCCGGAGCCGGCGCGTGAGCCGGGCGAACCCGTCGGCGGATCGGGCGGTCATGGCGGTTCGCCTCGTCACAGGGGGCAGGCGCCGGCGGAGGTGGTGCCGCCGGTGGTGTCGAAGGCGATGCTCGAGACGTAGCGCGGGGCGACGTAGAAGGACTTCGCGATGTCGATCGAGCCGACCACCGACTGGGCGATCAGCGGCTTGTAGCTGAAGACCACGTCCGCCACGACGAGGAAGCCCGGCCCGAAGGTCTCGCTCGGCAGCGTCGTCGGGCTGGGGCCCGCGGTATTGGCCACCGAGGTCAGGGGCGTCAGGCAGGGGCGCTTCAGGCCGGCGCTCCAGGCCACCGTGGCCACGTAGGTGCAGTTCGTGAGGCAGGTCGGGGGTTTGCGGAACTGGACCCCGGACAGGGTCCATTTCAGCAGCGACCAGACCGACGTGTTGCTGTCCCGGGCCGCTGTCATCGCTTCGGGAAAGATCACGAGCTGCGCGCGCGCGATCGCCTGCAGGTCGGTCTGGGTGATCGTCCCGGTATCGTTGCGCGCGACGAGGTCGGCGATCGTACTCGCGGCGAGTTCGACCTTGCGCATGTAGATGACGTAGCGAATGAGATCGAAGGCCACCACCGAGAGCAGGATCAGGAGGGGGAGGACGAACGCGAACTCGACCAGGGCGACGCCGCGCCGATCGGAGGCAAACCGCGAGAGGCTCGGGCGGCGCATGGTGGTTCTCAGCACCCCGTGGAGACGCTTGCGCTGAGGAAGGGCTCGTTCCGGAAGGCGAGCGCCGAGCGGGCGAAGACGACGGTGTTGCCGTTCCAGGTGGTCGTGCCGGCCAGGGTCGCCCAGAGCGGGCTGAACACCGGCACCGCGTAGAAGACCTGGATGTATCCGTAGGTCCCGGGCGCGCCCGGGCAGTAGGCGCTCGTGCTGTCGTCCATCGTCGTCGTCGCGAGGCTCTTCTCGTCGGCGCTCACGAACTTCGCGTAGCCGGTGCCCGACCCGCTCAGGGTCGTCGTCTGCAGGCTGGCGACGATGTTGCCGCAGGACAGGCCCGCGAGCAGGTTCGCGCACACCACGGTGTTGCGAAATCCCTCGGCGCTGGAGGCCGTACCCGGCAACGCACCGAGCATGACCGCACGGCCGGCATCGCCGGTCGCCTTCTCGATGGCCGCCGAGCAGAACACGTAGAGGCCGCCCTGGAGGATCTCGATCAGCAGGAGGATGAAGAGCGGGATCACGAGGGCGAACTCGACGGCCGTCGCGCCATCCCTCGATCTCCAGAAGTCTCCGCGACGCGAAAGGCGGCCCGTGATCGACCATCGCGCAGGATGACGCTGGGTCTTCGTCGGGGATCCCCAGTTCTGTCGCAGCGCCATGACGAACGGACCCGAACGTTCTCTCGATATCGCCCTGCCCCGATGGTGCCGGCGGACGTCATGTCTGATGCATTCGAAGCCTTAAAGTCCGATGACTTCGGTACCGGAACGGCGCGCCGGACGAAGATTTTCTCGAACCGCGGATGATCCGGCGGTGCGACTACGCCGTTTCCGGGGCCGCCATCGGAACACTGCATCCGAGCAGCGCATGGGAGGCTGGACATCGGGGGGCTGGACATCGAGGGCGCCGGGGTGATGTCCCTTGCGGCGTCCAACGCAATCCCACGACGATCCTGGAGAGATCCCATGAGCGAACGCATCATCCTGCGGGCCGGCGAGGCCCTGGTCGCGGGCGGCCCGCCCAACACCGCCTCCGAGCCCGAGGTCATCATCGGTGAACTCGACGGTCCGGTGGGCACGGCCCTCGCGACCCTGACCGGCGATCAGGTCGTGGGCCACAGCCGGGTCTTCGCGCTGCTGAACACCGACATCATGGTGCGGCCGGTGACGCTGTGCGTGTCGAAGGTCAGCGTCGAGACCTCGAAATACACCTCGATCCTGATGGGCACCGTGCAGTTCGCCATCGCCAACGGCGTCCTCGACGCGGTGCGCGCCGGCTACATCCCGAAGGAGAAGGCCAACGACCTCGGCATCATCTGCTCCGTCTGGCTGAGCCCCGGCGTGATCGAGGCCGAGACCGTTGACCACAAGGCCCTGTTCGACATCCAGCGCCGGGGCATGACGGAGGCGATCCGCAAGGCGATGGCCAACGAGCCGTCCATCGACTGGCTCCTGGAGAACCAGGACAAGATCACCCACAAGTACTACCAGATGGGCCTCGACGGTAAGATCTGAGCCCGGCGCCGGGGCGCCGCGCCCCGGCCACTGCCTCCCGTTCCGGGTGCGGCGCCCGCCGGCGCCGGAGCGGCGTCCCACGTCGCCGCCCCGGCGCTTTGCGGTGGCGTCCGGCCTGTGCCAGAGGGCGGGACATGCTCCCTGCCCTCCCGTCCTCGGATGCCGCCATGACCGAACCCGCGCCCCCGCCCGGCCCCGTCATCATCCTGGTGCAGCCGCAACTCGCCGAGAACATCGGCATGACCGCCCGCGCCATGGCGAATTTCGGCTTGTCCGAGCTTCGCCTGGTGGCGCCCAAGGGCGGCTGGCCGAAGAAGGGGGTGCGGGAGGCGGCCTCCGGGGCGACCCACGTCCTCGACGGCGCCAGCGTCCACGCCACCCTCGCCGAAGCGATCGCCGATCTCCACTACGTGCTCGCCACCACGGCGCGGGAGCGCGGCCAGATGAAGCGGGTGCTCGCCCCCGACGCGGCCATGCGGGACGTCGTGGGCCGGGTGGGCCAGCGCACCGGGATCCTGTTCGGGCGCGAACGCGCGGGCCTCGACAACGACGAGGTCTCCCTGGCCGACGCCATCGTCACCTTCCCGGTCGATGCCCGCTTCTCGTCGCTCAACCTCGCGCAGGGCGTGCTCCTCATGAGCTACGAGTGGCGCCGGGCGGCGGGCCTGACGCGCCTGCCCTTCACAGGCGAGATGCTCTCGCCCCCGGCCACCCGCGAGGCGATGGTCTCGCTCTTCGCGACGCTGGAGGACAGCCTCGCGGCGGCCGGCTTCTACCCGCCGGAGAAACGCGAGATCATCGCTCGCAACATGCGCGACATGCTCCACCGTATGGCGATGACCGAGCAGGACGTGCGCACGATGCGCGGCGCCCTGCGCGCCCTCGCCCCGCGCCGGACGCCCTAAGCTTGTCACGGGGAAGCCGTCGCCTCTTAACGGTCAAGCCATACTTGCCTGCCATCGTCCTGACTTATGTTAATCCAGGGTCTGACATCGTTTGGAGGCGAGTTCGCCTCACCTGAGCGGGAAGCCACGTTCCAGGCGGAGCGGCTTCCCGAGACGATCCGTCATACCCGGCTGGTCCTCATCCTCACCGCCGCGCTCAACCTGCTCTTCTTCCTCAACGATGCGCGCTTTGCCGGCACGGACCGCTTCGCACCGGTCCTGGCATCCCGGTTCAGCATCATCGTGCTCGCCGTTCTCGGCCTGGTTCTGTTGCACCGGACGCGAACCTTCACGGGTCTTCAGCGGATCGCGGTGGCCTGGCAGTGCACGACCGTGGCGGCGGCGGGCTACCTCTGTACGTCGCATTCCGAGATCGCGCTGTTCACGACCCTGATGGCGCCGGCCGCCTACATGCTCGTGCTGCCCACCCGCTTCGCCTGGACCGTGTGTTCGGGCGTGGTCGGCACCATCATTCTGCTCGGATGCTACCTGATGCCCCTGCCGCTGCCGCCGACGGCGCTCGGCCTGCTGCTCGTCTGCGGGCTGGTCAACGGCGCCACCATGCTGTTCGTGATCCGCTCGAACCGGATCCGGCGCCTCGAATGGGCCGCGACCGAGTCGGAACGCCGGGTCAACCGCGAACTGACCGAGAGCCGCGCCCTGTTCGAGACGATGTTCCGCGCCGTCCCGGTGCCCATTGTGGTCGCGCATGCCCGCGACGGCCAGATCATCAGCACCAACGATGCCGGCAACCGGTTCTTCGGCGTGCGCGACGGGGACACGCTGGCCCACTATCGCACGCGCGACTTCGTTGCGGGGTCCGAGCGGTTCCGGATGCAGCAGCTGCTCGACCGGAACGGCGCGGTCCGCGACCACGAGACCCGCATCACCATCCTGTCGGGTGAGCACCGGGATATCCTGCTCTCGATCGAAACGGTTCAGGTCGAGGGAATCGGCTGCCTCGTCTCCAGTCTCGTCGACATCACCAGCCGCAAGGCCATCGAGGAGCAGGTCCGCCTCGCGGCCCACCACGACGTCCTCACCGGGCTTCCGAACCGCGCGCTCTTCCAGGCGACCCTCGATACCTCCCTGCACCGGGCGGCGGCGGACGGAGCCGGGGTCGGGCTCATCCTCCTCGATCTCGATGCCTTCAAGGAGGTCAACGATACGCTGGGTCACGATTCCGGCGACGCGCTGCTCAAGGAGGTCGCCCGGCGCCTGAGCGGCGCCATCGACCCCGGTGACCTCGTGGCGCGCCTCGGCGGCGACGAGTTCGTCATCATCGTGGACCGGAACCAGACCGGAGCGGATTGCGAGCGCAGCCTCGGCGCCCTGGCGAACCGCATCCTGGACGCCCTGCACCCGCCGATGCCGATCGGCGGGCGGATCGTCTCGCCCCGGGCGAGCCTCGGCCTCGCGCTCTATCCGCAGCATGCCCGCAACGCGGCGGACCTCTTCACCGATGCCGACCTGGCGCTCTACGCCGCCAAGGCGTCCGGCCGGAACTGCGCGACCCTGTTCGACCCGACCCTGCGCGCGAACATCGAGGAGCGCGTGCGGGTGACCCGCGAAATGCGCGCGTCCCTGGACGAGGGCTGCGGCCTAGTGCCCTTCTACCAGCCCAAGGTCGATCTGGTCTCCGGGGCGGTGATCGGGTTCGAGGCCCTGGCGCGCTGGCAGCATCCGACCCGCGGGCTGCTCATGCCCAATGCCTTCTCGACGGTATTCGACGATCCGGAGATCGGCATCGCGGTGGGGTCGGCCCTGCGCCGTCAGGTCCTCGCCGATATCGCCGGCTGGCTCGGGCGCGACCTCGATCCCGGCCGGGTCTTCATCAACCTCTCGGCCGCGCAGTTCGCACAGGGCGACCTCGCGGGCGGCATCCTCGAGGATATCGAACGGAGCGGCGTTCCGCGCGACCATGTCGGCGTGGAGGTCACCGAGACGGTCCTCCTCGCCGGGCATGCGGAGCGGGTCAACGCCGTGCTGGACACGCTGCACGGCGCGGGAATCCGGATCGCGCTCGACGATTTCGGAACCGGCTACGCCTCGCTGACGCACCTGAAGCAGTTTCCGGTCGACGAGATCAAGATCGACCGGAGCTTCGTCCGGGACCTGGAGCGCGATGCCAACGATGCCGCCATCGTCACCGCCGTGCTGCAACTCGGCCGCAGCCTGAACCTCGCCGTCACCGCCGAGGGCGTCGAGACCCTGGAGCAGGCCACCTTCCTCCGGGCCGAGGGCTGCACGAACGTCCAGGGCTACCTCTACGGCAAGCCGATGCCGGCGAGCCGCGTCCCCTGGTTCCTGCGCAACCGGCCCGACCTCCTCGGCGGCGAGGAGCCGTCGCAGCAGCTCCAGTTCGCCTGACGGGACTCGAGGCCGCTGGACTCGGCGGATCCCGACCCCGGGCCGGGATCCGGGAGAGCGGGTCTCAGCCGAGCTGGCCGAGGGCCTGCGCGACGTCGGCGATCAGGTCCTCGGCATTCTCCAGCCCGATCGAGAGGCGCACCGTCTCGGGCCCGACCATGGCGGCGGCCTTGTCGGCGGGGCTGAGCTGGCGATGGGTCGTGGTGGCCGGGTGGATGGCCAGCGACTTGATCTCGCCGATGTTCACGAGGTGCGAGATCAGCTTCAGGCTCATGATGAACTTGACCGCCGCCGGCTCGCCGCCCTTCAGCGCCACGGTGAAGATCGAGCCCGGACCCTGCGGCACGTAGCGGGCGGCGAGCGCCTCGCCTTCCTGGCCCGGCAGGGCCGGATAGCTCACCCACGCCACCGCCGGGTGCTCCTGGAGGAAGGCCGCCACCGTCCTGGCGTTCGAACAGTGCCGCTCCATCCGCAGCGGCAGGGTCTCGATGCCGGTGAGCGTGAGGAAGGCGTTCATCGGCGAGAGGCCGGGGCCGAGTTCGCGCATGCCGAACACCCGGCAGGCCGAGGCGAAGGCGAAGTCGGGGAAGCGCTCGGTGAGCACGAGCCCGTCGTAATCGTCCCAGGGCTCGCTCATCAGGTTGTAGCGGCCCGGCACCGCCGCCCAGTCGAACCGGCCCGCGTCGCAGATCACGCCGCCGATGGTCTGGCCCGAGCCGCCGAGGAACTTCGAGGTGGAGTGGATGACGATGTCGGCGCCGTGCTCGATGGGCCGGATCAGGGCCGGCGAGGCCAGGGTGTTGTCGACGACGAGGGGCAGCCCGTGCCGGTGCGCCACCTCGGCGATGCCGGCCAGATCCATCACCGTGGCGCAGGGATTGACGATGGATTCGCAGATGATCGCCCGGGTCTCGGGCGTGATCTGCGCCTCGAAATCCGCCGGTGTCAGCCCGCGCGTGAATTGCGGCTTGAGGTGGTAGCGCCCGTCGAGGCGGTTCATCAGGCCGAGCGAGCCGCCGAACAGGCGCGAGGAGGCGACGTAGGCGTCCCCGCTCTGCATCAGGGTCATCAGCACCATGAGCACGGCCGACTGGCCCGAGGCCACGGCCACGGCGGCCTTGGCGCCCTCCAGGGCGGCGACGCGGCGCTCCAGGGCGGCCACGGTCGGGTTCGAGCCGCGCGAGTACGAGAAGCCCGTGCGGCGCATGGCGAAGATGTCGGCCGCCTGCTCGGTATCCTCGAACACGAAGCCGTTGGTGAAGTAGATGGGCTGGGCCCGCGCGCCGGTGGCGGGGTCGGGTGCGGCGCCGGCATGGATGGCCTGGGTCGCGAAACGGTGCGTGGCGGTGTCGGTGGCCATGGGGCCTCCCGTGTCTGGACAGGGCGTGCGGGCGGTCAGGCGGCGCGGTTGGTGAAGGCGCGCAGGGTCCGGACCAGGGTCGAGGGCTCGTAGGGCTTCGGGATGAAGCGGGCGCCGTCCGGCATGTCGTGCGGGCCGGGGGTGCCCATGCCGGAGACGACGAGGACGGGGATCGTCGGCCAGCGATGGGCGACGAGACGCGCGAGGGCGAAGCCGTCCATCGAGCCGCGCGGCATGTCCACATCCGTCATCAGCACGCCGACGTCGTCGCGGGTCTCCAGGACCGTCAGGGCGTTGTCGGCGTGGGTCGCCTCCAGCACCTCGAACCCGGCATCCGCGAGGGTGTCGGCGGCTTCCATCAACAGGAGGCCGTCGTCTTCGACGAGGAGCACGACGGGAAGATCGGGCTGGTCTTGCGTCATCGGCGGCCGGACGATCTCGCGCTGGGGAAAAGGCGGGGCCTAGTCCCACCCGGGAGTGGCGTCAATAACGGGCGGTGTCGCGCGGGCGTCTGGCGAGGGCGGTCAGCCGGCGCGTCGGCGGAGACGGGGCGCAGACCACCGCCAGCGCGATCAGCGCGACGAAGACGAGGACCAGCAGCACGCCGTCGTCGATCTGTTCCAAACCATACAAGGCCGACATCGCGCCCTCCGGTCACCGCCGCATGAGCCTCGGCCCGGGTTGGTAAAGGAAGCGTTAACACGCGGGCCATTCAGGCCCCCAGCGCCGCGTCGAGATCCTCGATCAGATCCTGTGGATCCTCGAGCCCGACCGAGAGGCGCACCACCTCCGGCCCCGCCCCGGCGGCGATCCGCTGCGGGTCGGTGAGCTGGCGGTGGGTGGTGGAGGCGGGGTGGATGATCAGCGAGCGGGTGTCGCCGATATTGGCGAGATGCGAGAACAGGGTCAGGTTGGAGACGAGCTTCACGCCCGCCTCGTAGCCGCCCTCCAGGCCGATCGTGAACACCGCGCCTGCGCCGTTGGGCGAATAGCGCCGGGCGAGCGCGTGGTAGCGGTCGCTCTCCAGGCCCGGATAGCTCACCCAGGCCACGGCCGGGTGGGTCTGCAGGTGGGTGGCCACCGCTAGCGCGTTGTCGCAGTGGCGCTGCATGCGCAGCGGCAGGGTCTCGATGCCGGACAAGAGCAGGAAGGCGTTGAAGGGCGAGAGCGCCGGGCCGAGGTCGCGCAGGCCCAGCACCCGCACCGCGATGGCGAGGGCGAAGTTGCCGAAGGTCTCGGCCAGCACCATCCCGGCATATTCCGGGCGCGGGGCCGACATCATGGGGAAGCGCGCGTCCCCCGCCCACGGGAAGGTGCCGCCATCGACCACGAGGCCGCCGATGGAGTTGCCGTGCCCGCCGAGGAACTTGGTGGCCGAGTGCACGACGATGTCGGCGCCGTGCTCGAAGGGGCGGATCAGGTAGGGGCTCGCCATCGTGTTGTCGACGATGAGCGGGATGTTGTGGCGCTTGGCGATGGCCGAGAGCGCCGCGATGTCGGTGACGACCCCGCCGGGATTGGCGATCGATTCACAGAAGATCGCCTTGGTGTTGGGCGTGATCGCGGCCTCGAACGCGGCCGGATCGTCGGCATCCGCCCAGATCACGTTCCAGCCGAAGTTCTTGTAGGAATGGTTGAACTGGTTGATCGAGCCGCCGTAGAGGCGGGTCGAGGCGACGAACGCGTCGCCGGGCTGCATCAGGGCGTGCATCACCAGGAACTCGGCGGCGTGGCCCGAGGCCACCGCCACGGCGGCCGTGCCGCCTTCGAGCGCGGCGACGCGCTCCTCCAGCACCGCGTTGGTGGGGTTGGTGATGCGCGAGTAGATGTTGCCGAAGGCCTGGAGCCCGAACAGCGAGGCGGCGTGCTCCGCGTCGTCGAACACGAACGAGGCGGTCTGGTAGATCGGCGTGGCGCGCGCGCCGGTCGTCGCGTCGGGCGCCGCGCCGGCATGGATGGCCAGCGTGTTGAAGCCGGGCAGACGATCGGTCATGGCAACTCCTCCCGGGCCGCTGCAGGCCCGCAACCCGCGTCTTCTACGCCCGGACCGGGGACGGTGGAAGCGGGCGCCATTCGTTGTAACGAACGTGAGTTCTTTATGCCGGACGCACGGAGGGGTCAAGGCGGGGGCACGCGTCCTCCCGGGGCTTTTGGTTCTCGCGTGCGGAGGTCGGAGCGGCGGGCGCGCGCGCCCCTCGACCGGGGCCGGCACCCCCACCCCTGACCCCTCCCCGCAAGCGGGAAGGTGCAGGTCGACCGCGTACCAGCGCTATCCTGCCGGTGACGCTTGGGTTATGGCCCCGGCCATGAGCCAGCATGCGACCCGCCCGATCATGACTTCCGAAGCGATGACTTCCCAGACACCGACGCCCGAGACCGTGCCCGCCGCGCGCATCCTCATCGCGAGCTTCGTCGGCACGGCGATCGAGTTCTACGACTTCTACGTCTATGCCACCGCCGCCGCGCTGGTGATCGGGCCGATCTTCTTTCCGCCGGGCGATCCGGCGGTGCAGACGCTGGCGGCCTTCGCCACCTTCTCGATCGCCTTCATCGCGCGGCCGATGGGCGCGGCGTTCTTCGGGCATTTCGGCGACCGGGTCGGGCGGAAAGCCACGCTGGTGGCCTCGCTGATGATCATGGGCCTGTCGACGGTGCTGATCGGCTGCCTGCCCTCCTACGCCACCGCCGGCTGGTGGGCGCCCTTCCTCCTCTGCGTGCTGCGCTTCGGGCAGGGCGTGGGCTTCGGCGGCGAGTGGGGCGGCGCGGCCCTGCTGGCGGTGGAGAACGCCCCGCCCGGGCGACGCGCCCTCTACGGCATCTTCCCGCAGCTCGGGGCGCCGGTGGGCTTCATCACCGCCAATCTCGGCTTCCTCGGACTGGCCCTGGCGCTCAGCCCGGCCGACTTCCAGGCCTGGGGCTGGCGCATCCCGTTCCTGGCCTCGGCCGCGCTCGTCGGCGTCGGGCTCTATGTCCGGCTCAAGCTCACCGAGACCCCGGTGTTCAAGGCCGCCCTGGAGAAGGCCGCCCCGGAGCGCGTGCCGCTGGCCGTGATCTTCACCAGGTACATCCGCGCGACGCTGCTCGGCACCTTCGCGATGGTGGCCTGCTACGCGGTGTTCTACCTCTCCACCGTGTTCGCCCTCAGCTACGGTGTCTCGACGCTGGGCTTCACCCGGCCGACCTTCCTGCTGTTCGAGTGCGTCGCCGTGCTGTTCATGGGCCTCGGCATCCCCCTCTCGGGCTGGGCCGCCGACCGCTACGGACGCCGCCCCGTCCTCCTCTCCGGCCTCGTCTTCACCGCCAGCCTCGGCCTGCTGATGGGTCCGATGCTCGGCAGCGGCCAGGGCGGCCTCGTCCTCGGCTTCCTGTGCCTGGGCCTGTTCGCCATGGGCTGGCTGTTCGGCCCCATGGGGGCGCTCCTGCCCGAACTCTTCCCGACCCGCGTGCGCTACACCGGGGCGAGCGTGACCTACAACCTCGCGGGGATTTTGGGGGCGTCCGCCGCGCCGTACCTGGCGCAGCGGTTGAGTGAGTGGGGTGGTGTGGGTTGGGTGGGGCTGTATTTGGCGGTTGCGGCTGGGGTAAGTTTTATGGCTGTGGCGATGATGAGTGAGACGCGAAAGGTGGAAATATAGATGTAAGATTTTGCTTAATAATTTAATATCCGTCGAAGGAAATGCCAAGGTCGGTATATATGGGCCTCAATTCATCTGGCACAAATGGCCATTCAGTCTTAGCCTTGGATGGCAGCTCTGCCACCATAAGATATACAATGAGGATCGATGGTTGGCGATAGAGTAGCCCGTTAGCTGCGCGCGCTTGGATTTTTTTACAAATATAAGGCTTTGCAATTAAAAGAGCTTTTACTCGTTCAGAGGCGTTAGTACCGATATTGTCATCGTAAGCTTCTAGGATCAGGCCCTCGGCTCGCGTTACCTCGGGTGGGCGCCCAATAAAATTCCGATAGATTTCTCCTATATGCAACGAGAGACCTTTTGCAGGTTCCGTTGCGGCTTCGACAAGAGTTACGACTTTTTCGAAATAGTCTCCCGTTGCCTCTAAGAGTGCCATGCTCTTTGCTGCCTCACGCTTCATTCCAGCGGAAGCTATTACAGAAGGCTTGTAGAGCGTGTCGTGAGTAAGCTCACTGTACGCGTGCTGAAGAATTGTCTTAACTTGCACTTCGCAGGGCGTTTCTGCCATTACCAAGTGATTGCCAATACGCGTTTCGTAGCGACACCTAACAACAAAGTGGACAGCAGCATACTCAAAGTGTATTGGACGTTCCTCTTGTTCGCGTTGAAAATCGCGATCGCGTGAACATGTCCAATGGACGCATTCTTCAATAATTTGACAAATTAAGTCGATGTCCCGTCCAAGCAATACAACGAAACGAACTCCGATTTTATCGGTAATTTCGGCATATGGATTCGTATAATTTTTATTGCGCCTAAATGCCTTTTCTAAGATTGATGCTTCTGTTTTCGCCCGTGGTTTAGGTGGAATACGGATAAAGAGATCAGCGGGAAAAGGCGCAACTTTTCCGATACCTTCAATTATTTTGGAGGCAACATGCTGCCCCCAAGCCTCATACATACCGCGCTCGCTTTTCCAGCGAGCAAGAAACTGTTCTTCAGTCATTCTCGTTCTTGCATGTTACCTTGAATCACAATCGACGTAGCAGCACGACGCTCGGATTTCCCTTCTCCAACAGCGACTTCGATTTCTGTTGACTGTATTGTAACAATTTCTTCGAAAGCTTCAGCTGGTCCGACCAATTGGATATTTCGATTAAATGATAACCGACGGCGCCGAAGCTTGTTGTTAATCTCGGTAAGATTTTTCTCTACTAGCGTGGACGGAAAACCTTTGCTTCTCATATGTTTTTCGTAGCTGTCACGCATTTCTGTCGGAAAACTAGTATCTGCAAAACTCGCGATACTGATAGTTTTTGACTGATTAACCTTCAGATAAACGTAGAGACCGGAGACATAGTCGGCTTTTTGCTCTGGAGGAGCGTCAAGGCGATCGATAAATTTTCGTGTTCCCTCATAAAAAATTCGGTTTAGCCTCGAACTGGTGGACGGTAGTTCGCAGCCTAGGAAGCTCTCATAGATATACTGCGCGGCCCCATCTCGATTGCTATTGGTCATCAAGCTGTCGAAGACTGTAATCTCCCAACCTTCAGGCAAATTTCTTTCACTGCTTACTCCGTCGTGAACAAAAACGCCGAGCTTATAAAGCTTAGCTTGGGGTGTAAGAAATAGATCTTTGACAAACTGAGCGGTCAAGTTATCTGTGCGCTGGAAGCCACTGTGTGTCTCAGCTTTAATTACGCCAATGAGCCGGCGGTCAGAGGCACCGACGGAGCCATCGAATACTATGAGTAGCCCTCCTGGTAGATTGATCGCGATTTGTGCGTCCGTAAGCTTATCAGCAAATATTCGCGAAGTATTTATAAAATCTGTATCGTTAAGCCCAAGCATGCCGTGTACTTTTTCTATCAGACATCCTGGACTGTGCTTCTTGATCGTCATTTCCATGCTTTGGGAATGGCTACCGATCGCAGAAACAACACGATCCGCGAATATCGCCAAGCCGTCGCTTCCAAGCTTTAGAAGGTCCGCGCCGTAACTCGCCGCGACTGGCTTTCGATCGATATTGCGTTTGTGGACTTCGTGGATAATCAGCCGATCCACGACTAGGTTCTCCCAGATCATGTCTTCTCCCGTGAAACGGCTTCTATTAAACTCCAGCCGTTCGCTGTAATAATGCTAGGTTGTGACCTAGCTCCGTATCCTTGTCCATTCCACCGCTTAGCATGTTCACGATATGTTCTGATACAATTGATGAGTCAATGAATTTCGAAACGATGATCGCGCGTTTGGAGCGATGTCGCGTAGCGATCATCGTGTACCGAGCGAAAGTCAGCGTTATCGTGCACTTAGAAAGAATTTAAGTAATTTAAATAATTCTTTTGACGAAAGACAAATATACACCAGTGTACGGTAATTTTATATAGAATATAATCTATGAAATAGATTTAATATAAGGAATTTCAATTTTTAAGGAGGAGCTTTAGTTTGCGGTTTGCGAGACTACCGAAAAATCTCAATCTTCGGGCACCGGTCCATCACCACCACACACCCCTTGGCCTCCGCCCGCGCGGCGGCGGCGTCATCCCGCACCCCGATCTGCATCCAAATGAACCGCGGCGGCTGCGGAAGGGCCAGGGCCTCGTCCACCACCCCACCCGCCGCATCCGAACTGCGAAAGATCTCGACCATGTCGACGGGCTCGGGCAGGTCGGCGAGGCGGGCGATCACGGGCTGGCCCAGCAGCGTCTGCCCACTGAGCCCGGGATTGACCGGGATCACGCGGTAGCCGCGCCCGAGCAGGAAGGCCATGACGTGGTGGCTCGGCCGGGCGGGATTGGCCGAGGCGCCGACCAGGGCGATGCTCCGGGTCTCGCGGAGCACCCGGCGGATCAGGGCGGGGTCGTAGGCGTCGTGGTGCGGGGAGACGGCGGTTGGGCGCATCCCCCATCTTGTCGGGCAGGATCGGCCGTGCTGCAAGGTGAGGCATGTCCGAGCGCTTGCCCGACCCGTCGTCCGACCCGTTCCCCCAGGCCCTGTCGCTGGCCGAGACCGTGGACTTCCTCGACGCGGCGTTTCCGCAGATGGCGGCGGGGGGCAAGACCTATCACCTCGTCGCGGTCGGCCCCGGCTTCGCGCGGATGCGCATGGACCACCACGAACGCCATCTGCGCCCCGGCGGGACGGTCTCCGGTCCGTCGATGATGGCGCTGGCCGATTACGCGCTCTACGCGGCGATCCTCGCGAGCCTCGGGCCGGTGGCGCTCGCCGTCACCACGAGCCTGAATGTCAACTTCCTGCGCAAACCCGGGCCGCACGGGCTCCTCGGCACCGCCCGCCTGCTCAAGCTCGGGCGCCGGCTGGCGGTCGGAGAGGTCGGGATCACGGGGCCGGACGGCGCGGACCTGGTCTGCCACGCCACCGGCACCTACGCGATTCCGCCGGAGCGGCCGGCGCGCGGCTGACGGCGGCGCGTCAGGAGGCGTGCCGCGCGGGGGCCTTCGCGGCGGCGTTGCGCTTGCGGGTCGCGGCGGCCTTGCGGGCGGAGGCCGAGCGCTCCTCCGCCGTGCGGGTGGAGGGCGCGCGCCCGGAGCCGCCCGGCTTCTTGCCGCCGCCATCCGCCTTGTTGACGGTGGCCCAGGCCCGCGCCTCGGCCTCCGCTTCCGGCACGCCCCGGGATTCGTAGGACTCCGCGATGTGCTCGGCCTTGCGGACCTGCTTGTCGGTGTACTTCGCCTTGTCGCCCTGGGCCATGATGCACCTCGCTTGCCCGTGGCCGGGGGCCGGTCAGCCGGTCACGGCCGGTCCGTCGAGGACCGCCCGGACGCGCCGGATCAGGTCCGTGCGGCGGTAGGGCTTGTTCAGGAGGTCGAACGCGGAGCCCCCCGCATCGGTTCGCTCCAGGCTCGCCTCCGCGTAGCCGGTGGTGAGCAGCACCCGCAGGCCGGGGCGCCGCGCCTGGGCCTCCCGGGCCAGCATGATCCCGTTCATGCCGCCGGGCATGATGAGGTCGGTGAACATCAGGTCCACCGTGCCACCGCCGTCCAGCACGTCGAGGGCCTCGCGGCCGTTCTGGGCCACCAGGGTGGTGTAGCCGAAATCCCGCAGGATGGTCCGGGCGAGCTCGGCGACATCCTCGCGGTCCTCCACGATGAGGATCGTTTCCGTGCCCGGCCGCTCCTCGACCTCGGGCGGTTCGACGGGGATCTCCACCTCCGCGAGGTCGGTGGCCGGGAAGGCGAGCTGCACCACGGTGCCCTCCCCCAGGATCGATTCGATCCGCGCCGCGCCGCCCGATTGCTGGGCGAAGCCGTAGACCATCGAGAGCCCGAGCCCGGTGCCCTTGCCCTCCTCCTTGGTGGTGAAGAACGGGTCCATCACCCGGTTCAGCACATGGGCGGGGATGCCGCTGCCCGTATCCGAGACGCTCACCGTGACGTAGCGGCCCGGCGCGAGGCCCCCGCCCTGCCCCGGCGCGATGCTGTGGTTGCGGGTCGCAATGGTGAGCCGGCCGCCCTCCGGCATGGCGTCGCGGGCGTTGATGAACACGTTGAGGAGGGCGACCTCGGCCTGCGTCGGGTCGATGCGGCAGGTCCGCAGGTCCGGGTCGAGGTCGAAGGCGACCGTGATGGCCTCGCCGAGCGTCCGGGCCGCCATCTCGCCCATGCCCTGCACCAGGGCGTTGAGGTTCACCGTCCGCCCCTCGAGGCGCTGCTTGCGGGCGAAGGCCAGCAATTGCTGGGTCAGCGTCGTGGCGCGCTCGGCGGCGGTGCGGATGTTGTCGGTGGCCCGGCGCAGGCGGTTCGGGTCGGCCTGCGGGTCGGCAAGCCCGCTGCCCAGGATGTCGACGTAGCCGACGATGACCTGGAGCAGGTTGTTGAAGTCGTGCGCGATGCCGCCCGTGAGCTGGCCGAGCGCCTCCATCTTCTGGGCCTGGCCGAGCGCCTCCTCCGCGTCGCGCCGACGCGAGACGTCGAGCTGCGAGGCGAAGAAGTACACCAGCGTGCCCGCCGCGTCGTAGATCGGCGAGACGAACAGGGCGTTCCAGAACGGGGTGCCGTCCTTGCGGTAGTTCACGATCTCGGTGGCGGCGTTCTCGCGCGCCGCGATGGCGCGGGCGAGCTCGCGCACGGCCTCCCGGTCGGTCTCGGGGCCCTGCAGGAACCGGCAGTTGCGGCCCACCACCTCGTCGCGGGCGTAGCCGGTCATCGCCAGGAAGGCGTCGTTGGTCACGATGATCGGGTTGTCGGGCAGGCGCGGGTCGCTGACCACCATCGGCATGCGCGAGGCCGCGACCGAGGCGAAGAAGAAGGCGGTCGCCGGATCCGGGGCCTCGCCCTCCGGCGGCGCGGGCGCCCCGGGCCCCGTCACGGACGCGTCGGGCATCATCATCGGCGTGCAATCATTCGGATGGGAACCCGGGGGCTGACAGTGGGGGCTGGCGGGGGCCGGCAAGGACGTGTCTTCGAGGAAGCGTCCTTGCAAACGCGCCGGCCTCCCATCGTTTCCCGCTGCACCACCTAACCGTGTCGTGATCCGCCGCGCACCATCCCGGCGCGCGGCGGATCGCGGGTGTCGTCAGCGCTGCCGGGTCTCGAAGCGCACGCTGTTCACGTTGGCGCGCTCGAACGCCTGCATCACGTGCTGGTAGGAGCGCTCCATCTCCGTGGCGTCGACCCCGTCCACCTCCTCGGGCTTCAGGACGAACATCAGCATCGAGCGGCCGGTGACGTCGTAGGTCGCGCCGATGGGCTTGCTCACCACGTCCTGGCTGTCGGGCAGGTTGGTGTCGAGCAGGCGCGTCCAGCCGACCCCGCCCACCGATTCCGGCAGGGTGAAGGTCACGAGGTCGTGGTAGGCGTTGTAGAGCAGGAGCAGGGTGGCATCCCCGCCGCGCTGGTGGATGCCCGAGGCCTGCGCCCGCCCGTCGAGGAGCACCGCCAGCGCCCGGGCATCGCCCTGGGTCCAGTTCTCGGGCGACATCTCACCGCCGTCGGGGCGCAGCCAGGCCACGTCCTTGACCCCGAACTCCTCGTCGTAGGCGCCCGTGAGGAAGCGCCCCCGCGTCAGGATCGGCAGGGCCTCGCGCAGCAGGGTCAGGCGCTGCGTGAACTCGGCGAGGTCCCGCTCCTCCGGGCCGACGCCCTCCCAGTCGAGCCAGGAGATCTCGTTGTCCTGGCAATAGGCGTTGTTGTTGCCGTTCTGGGTCCGGGCGAATTCGTCGCCGGCGAGCAGCATCGGGGTGCCGCGCGAGAGGAACAGGGTGGCGAGCATGTTGCGCATCTGGCGCAGCCGCACCGCGCGAATCTCCGGATCGTCCGTCGGCCCCTCGGCGCCGTAATTGTTCGAGAGGTTGTGGGAGTGGCCGTCGCGGTTGTCCTCGCCGTTGGCGAGGTTGTGCTTCTCGTTGTACGAAACGGTGTCGTTGAGCGTGAAGCCGTCATGGGCGGTGAGGAAGTTGACCGACGCCCAGGGCTTGCGGCCGCGCTTGTTGAACTTGTCGGCCGACCCCGTGAGGCGGGCCGCGAGGTCGGGCAGCATGCCCTCGTCGCCGCGCCAAAAGCCGCGCACGTCATCGCGGAAACGGTCGTTCCACTCGGCCCAGCCCGGCGGGAAGCCGCCGACCTGGTAGCCGCCCGGACCGCAATCCCACGGCTCGGCGATGAGCTTGACGCCGTTCAGCACCGGGTCCTGACGGCAGGTGTCGAGGAAGCCGCCGCCCTCGTCGAAGCCGTGCGGCTCGCGGCCGAGGATGGTGGCGAGATCGAAGCGGAAGCCGTCCACCCGCATCTCGGTGGCCCAGTAGCGCAGGCTGTCGGTCACGAGCTGCAGCACGCGCGGGTGCGAGAGGTTGAAGGTGTTCCCGGTGCCGGTGTCGTTGATGTAGTAGCGCGGCTCCTTGGGCATCAGCCGGTAGTAGGAGGCGTTGTCGACACCCTTGAACGACAGGGTCGGACCCTTCTCGTTGCCCTCGGCCGTGTGGTTGTAGACCACGTCGAGGATCACCTCGAGGCCGGCGCCGTGCATGCGCGCGACCATCTCCTTGAACTCGGAGAAGGCGAAGTCCGGCACCGCCGAGTAGCGCCGCGCGGGCGTGAAGAACGAGATGGTGTTGTAGCCCCAGTAGTTCACCAGCCCCTTCTCCTGCAGGTAATCGTCCTGCACGAAGGCGTGGACCGGCAGCAACTCCACCGAGGTGACGCCGAGGGACTTGATGTAGTCGAGGACCGCCGGAGTGCCGAGGCCCGCATAGGTGCCGCGCAGCTTCTCCGGCACGGCCGGATGCAGCTTGGTGAAGCCCTTCACATGGGTCTCGTAGAAGATGGTCTTCTCCCACGGCACGTGAGGCTTGCGGTCCCGGCCCCAGGTGAAGGCGGGGTCGATGACGCGCGAGCGCCGGGTGTAGGGCGCCGAATCCCGATCGTCGAAGGTCAGGTCGTCGCCGGTCTCCATCTGGTATCCGAACAGCGCCGGGTTCCAGGTGATCGAACCCACCAGCCCCTTGGCGTAGGGGTCGATCAGCAGCTTGTTCGGGTTGAAGCGGTGGCCCGCCTTCGGCTCGTAGGGGCCGTGGACCCGGTAGCCGTAGATCGTGCCCGGGCGGGCATCCGGCAGGTAGCCGTGCCAGATCTCGTCGGTGTATTCCGGCAGCTCGATCCGCTCGATCTCGTTCACGCCCTCGTCGTCGAACAGGCAGAGCTCGACCTTCGTGGCATGGGCCGAGAACAGCGCGAAGTTCACGCCGAGGCCGTCCCAGTTCGCGCCGAGCGGATAGGGGGAGCCTTCCTTGATGCGCGAACGTTTGGCGCGGCTCTGCTGGCTCGCGCGGTCCGAGGGGTTCGTCGTGTCGGCCATGGTCGCTCCGGAGGCGCTTGAACGCGTGGGTCGGCGCGGGCGTCGGCGGACGCCCGGACTCAGAAAACCCGGACAGGAACGCTCACGCTTCATCGGAAGGTCCCCCCGGCGCGGAAATCTTTTTTGCGCCGCGCAACGGCGGAGAGGCCCGCCCGCCCGCTTCCGGCCCGGCTCGGATTGCGGCATGAGAGGTGCAGGCCCGAGACGATACACGTGCCGTCCGCCTGCACCCGCGACCGCGAGGAGACCGCCCCATGACCGAACCGTCCCACGGCCCGGAGACGATCGCCGATCGTCACGGGTTCAGCCTCGACGCCGTGCGCCACCTCGTCCGCGCGCTGGAGGCGGGACAGGGCGGGATGGCGCAGTTCAACCATCCCGAGCTCGGCGGCTTCGGGCAATGGTCGGGCGCCGGCATGACCATGATCGGCGACATGTTCAACACCGGCCTCAAGGCCCGGGTCGACGCGCTCTGCACCGCCCTCGCCTCGGCGCTTCCCGCCGGCGGCTGGTCGTCCGGCCCCCGGGGCGGGGACACGTTCTGGCCCGCCGCCTGGGGCTCCCCCTCCACGTCCGGATCGCAGGACGGTACGCGCTACGCGTACTTTCCGGCCCATCGCCGCCTCGCGGTCGAGACCGGGGGGCGGGTCGCCCTCTACGACACGGGCGAGCACGCGATCAGCGGCGTGGCGCAGCAGCAGGGCGCAGGCACGGATCTGCGGTTCTCCGGGCCCGGCGGCCCCGTGGATCTCGCGGCGCTCCAGCGGGTGGACGACGCGGAGCCCGAGCGTCCCGCCCCGGAGACGCGCCCCTTCGAGCCCGAGCCCTTCGGCGCCGGTCCATCGAGTTCGCCCGCCCCGGCGGGTCCGGCAGGTCCGGCCGGCGATGTCCTGACCACGCTCGAGCGCCTGGCCGAGCTGCAGCGCAAGGGCGTGCTCACCGAGGCCGAGTTTGCCGCCAAGAAGGCTGAACTTCTGACGCGCCTCTAGGGTTGTTCGGGGCCGGCGCGTCCGGACGGACACGCCCCTCCCCCGGGGCCCGGCCCATCAGGATCCGGCCCACCAGGATCCGGCTCACGAGGATTATGGCACAGCCCCGCGACCTCCTCGACATCTGCACGATCTACCACGAGCCGGCGGTGCCGGATTACCCGCGCGGGCAGGAGATCCTGGACCGGTTCCCGGGGGCCGAGCGCCGGGTCGTGCCCTCGCACTGGAACATCCCGAGCCTGCACGGCAATGCCGGCTCGGTGGAGGACTGGGTGCGGATCAAGCGCTCCACCCTGGTGCTCGGGGTGAAGAAGGGGCTGACGATGCGGCCGAACGGGCGCAGCGCCCATTTCATCGCGCCCTCCACCTCCAACGGCTGCGCCATGGCCTGCGCCTACTGCTACGTGCCGCGCCGCAAGGGGTTCGCGAACCCGATCTCGGTCTTCGTCAACGTGGAGGCCATCGCGGCGGCCATCGCGCGACACGCGGCGCGCCAGGGCCCCCTGACGGAGCCCGACAGCATCGACCCGGCCCTGTGGGTCTACGATCTCGGCGAGAACGGCGACCTCTCGGTGGACGCGATGGTGAGCGAGACCGTGCGCGACCTCGTGGGGCTGTTCCGGGACATCCCGAACGCCAAGGGTTCCTTCGCCACGAAGGCGGTGAACCGCGACCTCCTGGCCTACGACCCGCAGGGCAAGACCCGCATCCGCTTCTCGCTGATGCCCGAGCGCATCGCCCGCGTGGTCGATGTCCGCACCGCGCCGATCCCGGAGCGCCTCGCCGCCATCGACGATTTCGTGGCGGCCGGCTACGAGGTCCACGTCAACTTCTCGCCGGTCATCCTCTACGAGGGCTGGGAGGCGGATTGGCGCGCGCTGTTCGACGCCCTCGACGCCGCCCTCGGCCCGGCCGCCCGCGCGCAGCTGAAGGCCGAAATCATCCTCCTGACCCACAACGCCGACCTGCACGCGGTCAACCTCGGCTGGCATCCGAAGGCGGAGGACCTGCTCTGGCGCCCGGACATCCAGGAGGCGAAGGTCTCGGAAGGCGGCGGCGCGAACCTGCGCTACCGGACCGGCTGGAAGGGGAAATGGCTGGCGCGGTTCAAGGCGCTGCTGGCCGAACGGATGCCGTATTGCGTGGTGCGGTACGCCTTCTGAGACGGCGGATCGACCATCGTCCGCACGGCGATGAACCGACCGTGGGTCCGAGGTGGCGTTACGTCAAGCTGGCGGAGGGAGCGGGATTCGAACCCGCGATACCGTTTCCGGTATACACACTTTCCAGGCGTGCGCCTTCAACCACTCGGCCACCCCTCCAGTCCCGTCGCCGCGTCTCGCCACCGCCCGGGGGCGGCCCGGGGTCGCGTCTGCGTCGGGAGGCCGTCGTGTACAAGCCGTTCCGGCGGCGTGCAAGCGGGCTGAACCGCAAAGCTGTCGATTCTCGGGCGGTTTCGGGCGAAGCCGGGCGCGGCGTGCCCGCTCGCCCGCCACGGCGTATCCTCAGATTCGCCGCTTTCCCCACCTAGGGCCGGACCCTGTCGACCCCCGGTTGCGGCCGGGGGGCACCAGGAGCCAACGTCCCCGTGATCCGCTTCGACAACGTAACCAAGATCTACCGGACGGAAGGCCACCGCCGAACCATCCTCGAGCGCGTGTCCTTCACCCTGAAGCCCGGGATCAGCTACGGCTTCCTCGGGATCAACGGCGCCGGCAAGTCCACCACCCTGCGCCTGCTCGCGGGCACCGAGATGCCCTCGAAGGGCCGGGTGATCCGGAACCGGCGCGTCTCCTGGCCGCTGGGCTTCGCAGGCGGCTTCCATCCGCTGATGACGGGGCGCGACAACATCATCTTCGTCGCGCGGATCTACGGCGAGGATCCGCGCCGGGTGCTCGATTTCGTCGAGGATTTCTCCGAGCTCGGCAGCTACCTCGACGTGCCGATCCGGACCTACTCCTCGGGCATGGGCGCCCGGCTCGCCTTCGGCATGAGCATGGCGATCCCGTTCGACTGCTACCTCATCGACGAGACCACCGCGGTGGGCGACGGGCGCTTCCAGAAGCGCTGCGAGGAGGCCTTCAGCGCGCGCCGGGAGAATGCCGACGTCATCATGGTCTCGCACTCGATGGACGTGATGCGCACCTGGTGCCAGCAGGGCATCGTCCTCATCAACGGGCGCGCCATCGTGTACGAGAACATCGACGATGCCATCGAGGTCTATCGCCGCCTGAACGCCTGAGCCTCCCGGCGGCCATGGTTTCGCCGTGCCGCCGGTGCAGGGAGCGCGTGGGGCCGGCGCGGGTCCGCCGGACGACTCGGAACACCAGGGCTCATGACCGTCGAAATCCGCAATCCCCAGGGGCAGAAGCTCACGACGGCCGACCGCTCGAACGCCGTCGCCGAATCCCTGCGCCAGATCGCGCGCGTCTCGCGCTTCGCCGATCGCAAGAAGGGCATCCGCTCCTACCAGAGCCACGTGAAGACGGATCCGCTGATCCCGCTGCTCTTCGTGGTCTGCTTCCTGATCCCGACCGTCCTGGCGGTCACCTATTACGGGTTCCTGGCCTCCGACCGCTTCGTGGTGGAATCGCGCTTCGCCCTGCGGCCCGCCCTGGGCAACGTCGAAAAGGCGAGCCCCGATCAGGTCGGCACGAATTCCGGCTCGACCATGGGCCAGATGGTGGCGCAGGACAGCCTCATCACCACCAACTACATCCTCAGCCGCCCCATGGTGGAAGCGCTTGAGAAGGCCCTGCCCCTGCGGCAGATGTTCTCGCGGTCCAGCATCGACATCTTCTCGCGCTTCGACCCGGAATTGCCCATCGAGAAGCTGGTGAAGTTCTGGCACGAGCGCGTCCACACCGCGATCGAAACCAGCGGCGGCATCATCACCCTGACGGTGAACACGTTCGACGCGGATGAATCGCTCGAGCTTTCGAAGGCGATCCTGGCGGAGAGCGAGCGGATGGTGAACGCGCTCAGCACCCGCGCCCGCGAGGACGCCCTGGCCGAGAGCGGGCGTGAGCTGAAGCGGGCCGAGGAGCGCCTGCGGAAGGTCCGCACCGACGTCGCGGCCCTGCGCAACAAGGACGGCGTGCTCGACGCGCAGAAGACCAACGAGAGCAACCTCAAGGTCATCGGTGACCTGCGCACGACGCGCATCAACCTCGCCATCCAGCTCATCCAGTCGCAGCGCGATCTCGGGCCCGAGACCCGCCGCATCCAGGACATGAAGGCGCAGCTCAAGGACCTCGACGAGAACATCGTCCGGATCGAGCGCCAATCGGCCACCGAGGATCCCGAGCAGCGCCGGATCCTGGCGGATTCGCTCACCCGGTTCGAGGCCCTCGACGCCGAGCGCCTCGATGCGCAGAAGTACTTCGAGAAGGTTCTCGCCGCGAGCGAGCGCGCCCGGATCATGTCCGAGCGCCAGGTCGAGTTCTTCACCATGATCGTCCAGCCGGTGAAGCCGGAATCCTCGCAGCAGCCGCGCCGCCTCCTGATGATCTGCCTCCTCGCCGGCGGAGCCGCCCTCGTCTTCACCGCCGCCGTCGTGACGCGCAAATACCTCGCCTGAGACCGGGTCGCACGGATCCCGACCCCCGGTCGGGATCCGTGCGCGCAGGCCCCGACGACGCGGGTTTATCGCCGTTCGGCGGAAAGTGGCGTTTCGCGCGGCCATCCCGTCCTGGGACGCCCTCCGAGCGGCCCGCGTTAACGCTCCGCTAACCCTCTACCCGGCAAATCTTGCCGGGCCCTTTGCGGGCGCGGCGGGGATGACGATGAGCGAGACGGCCGTTGCGACGCCGACGGCGAGAGGAGGCTTCGGGCAGTTCGCCGCCTATGCGATCCCGAACCGCGCGAACCTGACCGCGCTCTCGAAGCGCACGGACCTCTTCTTCGCCACCGCCGTGATGGGCATCCTCACGGTGCTCATCTTCCCGCTCCCGGCCTTCCTGCTCGACCTGCTGCTGGCCGTCTCGATCATCATCTCGGTGCTGATCATGATGACGGGGCTGTTCATCGACAACCCGCTCGAGTTCACGGTCTTCCCGACCCTGCTCCTCGTGGCCACGCTGCTGCGCCTCGCCCTCAACCTCGCCTCCACCCGCCTCATCCTCGGCCACGGGCACGAGGGTACGGCCGCCGCCGGCCACGTCATCGAGGCGTTCGGCAACTTCGTGATGGGGGGCAACTTCGTCATCGGGATCATCGTGTTCGCGATCCTGATCATCGTGAACTTCGTGGTCATCACCAAGGGCTCCGGCCGTATCGCCGAGGTGGCGGCGCGCTTCACCCTCGACGCGATGCCGGGCAAGCAGATGGCCATCGACGCCGACCTCTCGGCCGGGCTCATCGACGAGAAGGTCGCCAAGGCGCGCCGCGCGGCCCTCGAGGAGGAATCCTCCTTCTTCGGCGCCATGGACGGCGCCTCGAAGTTCGTGCGCGGGGACGCCGTCGCGGCGCTGCTCATCACCTTCATCAACGTCATCGGCGGCATCGTCATCGGCGTCGCCCAGCAGGGCATGCCCTTCGGCGCGGCGGCCAAGACCTACACCCTGCTCACCATCGGCGACGGCCTGGCGAGCCAGGTGCCCGCCCTCATCGTCTCGGCGGCCGCCGGTATCCTCGTCTCGAAGGCGGGCGTGAAGGGCTCGGCCGACAAGGCGCTCGGCAAGCAGCTGGCGAACTATCCCAAGGCGCTGGGCATGTCGTCGGGCGTGATGGTGCTGATCGCGCTCCTGCCCGGCATGCCGATGCTGCCGTTCATCGCCCTGGCGGGCGCCTCGGGCTACGCCGCCTGGCACTTCGCCAAGGTCGCCCGCGAGGCCCCGCCGCTCGATGCCGACGGCGCGCCGATGGATGCCGGCGCCGTGGCCGCCGCCCAGGCCGCCAAGGAGGAGACGGTCACCGATCTGCTCAAGCTCGACGACCTCAAGCTCGAGATGGGCTACGCCCTGCTCGCCCTGGTGAACGGGCCCGAGGGCCAGGACCGGCTCACCGACCAGATCAAGGCCCTGCGCCGCCAGCTCGCCGCCGACCTCGGCTTCGTCATGCCCTCGGTCCGCATCCTCGACAACGTCCAGCTCGACGCCAACGCCTACGTGGTGCGGGTGAAGGAGATCGAGGCCGGCACGGGCCAGATCTTCCCCGGCCAGTTCATGGCGATGGACCCCATGGGCGGACAGGTGCAGCTGCCGGGCCAGCACATGCTGGAGCCGACCTTCGGCCTGCCCGCCACCTGGATCGACGCCTCGCTGCGGGATCAGGCCCAGCTCAAGGGCTACACCGTGGTGGATGCGGCCACCGTGGTCTCGACGCATCTCACCGAGATCATCAAGGCGCACGTTTCGGAGCTCCTCAACCATGTCGAGGTGCAGAAGCTCCTGCGCGAACTCTCGAAGGAGCACGGCGAACTCCTCAAGGAGGTCATGCCGAGCCAGATCGGCACCACCGGCATCCAGCGCGTGCTGCAGTTCCTGCTGGCCGAGCGCGTCTCGATCCGCGATCTCGGGGCGATCGTGGAGGGCATCGCCGAGGTCGCCGGACACGTGAAGAACCCGCGCGACATCGTCGAGCACGTGCGCGCCCGCCTCGGCCGCCAGATCTGCGCCCAGTACCAGGGGCCGGACGGCATGCTGCCGATCATCACCCTGTCGCCGGCCTGGGAGCAGGCCTTCCTCGAATCGATCGCGGGCGAGCGCGACGAGCGCTACCTCGCCATGCAGCCCTCCAAGCTGTCGGAATTCGTCAACACCGTGCGCGACCGCTTCGAGACCGCCGCCCGCATGGGCGAGATGCCGGTGCTGGTCACCTCCGTGCAGGCCCGGCCCTTCGTGCGCTCGATCATCGAGCGCTTCCGGCGCGAGACGCCGGTGATGAGCCAGGCCGAGATCCACCCGCGCGCGCGGCTGCGCACCGTGGGATCGGTCTGACCCGGAGCCTCTCGGCACATCAGCCGGCGCCCCGTCCCGCCCTGCCCGGCCGCCGCCCCGAAGGCGCGCGAACGACGACCTTCCGACGGTAGCCGATGACCCCGATTTTCGTCAGTTCGCTGGCCTTCTGCTCCATCTTCCTCGGTGCGCTCGGTGGAGTCTGGATCGCGCGCCGGCTTCCGGCGCCGCACCTCACGACCGAGACCCGCACGGCCATTTCGGTCTCCATGGCGGTGGTCGGTACCCTGGCCGCCCTCGTGCTCAGCCACATGCTCTCGAATGCGGGGGCATCGTTCACGCTGCGGACGAAGGCCGTTCAGACCTTGGCGGTCGACCTGATCAAGCTCGACCGCGCCCTCCAGCGCTACGGCTCCGAGACCGCCGGCATCCGCGAGGACATCCACGTCTACGCACGCGCCAAGGTGGCGGAACTCTCGACGACCGCGTCCGACGGCGGCGTCGGCCTGGAGAACCTGCATCGGCTGGAATCCATCAGCGACCGGATCGTGGACCTCCATCCCACCGACGAGCGGGCCCACCGCGTCCAGGCCCAGGCTCTGCGGCTCGTGGACGAGATGACGGACGCGCGCTGGCT
Source organism: Methylobacterium sp. FF17 (assembly GCF_025813715.1). Classification (NCBI taxonomy): domain Bacteria; kingdom Pseudomonadati; phylum Pseudomonadota; class Alphaproteobacteria; order Hyphomicrobiales; family Methylobacteriaceae; genus Methylobacterium; species Methylobacterium flocculans. The sequence continues at coordinate 3,850,016 of NZ_CP107532.1, read as the reverse complement.
GCTGGTGGAGCGCAACAGCCTGGCGGTGCCCCTTCCTTTCCTAGTCCTGATGATCTTCTGGCTCTCCCTCCTGTTCGCGAGCTTCGGCCTCTTCGCCCCGCGCAACACCACCGTTATCGCCGCCCTCCTGCTCTGCGCGCTGGCGATCTCGGGAGGAATCCTGATGATCCTGGAACTCGGCGCGCCCACGCGCGGCTTCATCCGTCCCTCCGTGGCGCCCATGGCCACGGCGGTCGAGGAACTCGCGCGGGAATAGGTCGCGGGCGGGAGTAGGTCGCGGGCGGTCGCCCACGTCACGATCGGGCGCGGAGATCCCCGGGGTCACGACCATGCGAAAAGGCCCGCGGCCGGACCCCGCTCGGGTCAGGCCGCAGGCCTTTGAGACTTGTCGATGCGTCCGGCTTACCGGAGCCGGGATTGTCCGGCGAGACGGATACCGGCGCGTGTCGGAAAGTCCCGCGTCTCCGCGGGAGTCCCCTGGTGGTCAGACCGGCTTCTTCTCCATGCGGCGCTCCAGGGCGTGCGCATCGAGACCCGGCGCGGTCAGGGGCGCCTCGGGGGGCGCGGTGTCGGTCGGCTGGGTCTTCAGGGCCGAGGCGAGCCGGTTGCGCTCGTAGAGCAGCACCACCACGACGGAGATGAGGAAGGGCAGCCAGAAATAGAACAGGCGGAAGACGAGGAGCGCGGCGATCACGGAGGGGCGTGCGATGTCGGGCATCGCCACGACGAAGACGAGTTCGAACACCCCGAGGCCGCCCGGCGCATTCGACACCAGGGCCGCCGAGAAGGAGGCGAGGAACACGGCGAGCACCACGAGGAAGCCCGGGTTTCCGGCCTCGGGGAGCGCGAAGTAGATGATGCCGGCGGCCCCCAGCAGCTCCAACGGAGCCGCGATGAGCTGGCGGCTCATGATGCGCGGGCGGGGATATTCGAGCTTGAACTTGCGGATGGTGAGCGGCTTCAGGTGCAGCAGCGAACCTACCACGTAGAGGGCGACGAAGCCGAGCAGGCCGGCGCCGAGGATGCGCGCGGTGGCCGGGTCCGTCAGGAGCGCCGGCAGGTAGCCGTTCAGGCGGGTCAGGGTGTCGGGCAGGACGGTGAGGACGAAGCCGCCGAGCAGGATCGTGCCGAGGCCGAAGGTGAAGGAGCAGAGGGCCACCAGCACCGCGACCTGGGCCGCCGAGAGGCCCTTGGCCGTGTAGGCGCGGTAGCGCACCACCGCCCCGGAGAACACCGAGGCGCCGATATTGTGCGAGAGCGCGTAGGTGGTGAAGGAGCAGACCGAAACGAAGAACCACGAGATGTGGGTTACGCCGAGGTGCAGCAGGGCGATCCGGTCGTACCAGGCCAGCGCGGCGTAGGCGACCAGCGTCGCGAGGCCGGCGAGCAGGAAGCGGTGCAGGGGGATCGCCGCGAAGCTGCCCTTGATCTCTTCCACCGAGATGCCGGCAAGCTCCTTGTAGAGCAGGTAGCCCGAACCGATCACGGCGGCGAGCCCGATGATCGGCCAGATGAAATCGCTGATCTTCTTCATGACGGTTCGGACGAGCCCCTGGTTCGGGCCCTCCCTGCACCACGGCGCGTCGCGTCGCAAGCAAGGTTCCGTACGGCCCCGGCGGGATTGCCTCATCCCACGGGATCATGACGGTTTCGTGCCGGCCTCGCCCGAGGTCGGCACGAAACGGGTTCAGGCGCGGATGCGCGAGAGGCCGATACCGTCCATGGCGGCCTGGTCCCGGGCGGCTTCCGCGGCGCGCTCGGCGCTGCGCTCGCGGTCGTCCAGGATCTCGATCTTCTTCAGGTCCTCGAAGGCCTCGCCGAGTTCGGCCTTCGCTTCGGCGAGCTGGCCCTCCAGGGCGGCGGCCGACTGGCGCATGTTGTCCCGCCGCGTCGCGGCGGCGCGGGCATAGGTCGGGTAGGCGAAATGCGCCGGGTCGGTGATGCCGGCGCGGCTCTCCTCGTGGGCGACCTCGCGGTCGAGCTCCAGCGCCATGCGGGTGAAATCCGCCTTCATCATCTCGATCTGCGTCACGCGCCGACGCTTCTCGTCGACCTGGAAGCGTCGCAGCCGGATCAACGTGTCACGCGATTTCATCGAAGGGTCCACTCCACGCCACGCACGGATCGCCGGCGCGCCGCGCGTGGCGTTCCGGGCCTGGCTTCGCGCAGAGCCGCGCGCCCCTTCACGGGACGCTGACGATCTCTGCCAGGCGACGGTAACCCTCGCCGATCGAAGTTGCTTCTTCCTTACCCTGACCCAGAAAAGCCTCCATTTCGGGCATCAGGGCCACCGCCTCGTCCACTTCCGCCGAGGCGCCGGCCCGGTAGGCCCCGAGGCGGATCAGTTCCTCCATGTCGGCATAGGTCGAAAGCAGGCGCCGGGCCCGCCGCACGGTGGGCAGGTGGGCCGGGTCGCAGGCGCGCGGCATGGTGCGCGAGACTGAGCGCAGAACGTTGATCGCCGGGTAGCGCCCGCGCTCGGCGATGCCGCGCTCCATCACGATGTGCCCGTCGAGGATGCCGCGCACCGCGTCGGCCACGGGCTCGTTGTGGTCGTCGCCCTCCACGAGAACGGTGAACAGGCCGGAGATCGCCCCCTGCCCCGTTCCGGGCCCGGCGCGCTCGAGGAGGCGCGGCAGCTCGCTGAACACCGTGGGGGTGTAGCCCTTGGCAGTGGGCGGCTCGCCGGCCGCGAGGCCGATGTCGCGCTGGGCCATGGCGAAGCGCGTGATCGAATCGATCATGCAGAGCACCTGCGCGCCCTGGTCGCGAAAATACTCGGCCATCGCCAGGGTCACGTAGGCGGCGTTGCGGCGCATGAGCGCCGGCTCGTCGGAGGTCGCCACGATCACGACGGAGCGGGCGAGGCCCGCCGCCCCGAGGTCGTCCTGCAGGAACTCCTGGACCTCGCGGCCGCGCTCGCCCACGAGGCCGATCACCGCCACGTCGGCGGCGGTGTAGCGGGCGAGCATGGAGAGCAGCACCGACTTGCCGACGCCCGAGCCCGCGAAGATGCCCATGCGCTGGCCGGCGCACATCGTCAGGAAGGTGTTGATGCAGCGGATGCCGAGGTCGAGGGGCGGGCCCACCCGCTTGCGCGCATGGGCGGGGGGCGGGTCGGCCCGGAGGGGGTAGACCACCGGCCCGGGGGCCAGGGGCCCGAGCCCGTCGATGGGTCGGCCGAGGGCGTCGATGGTGCGGCCGAGCCAGGCCGAGGAGGGCCGGATGGCCCCGGCCGCCTCGTCGCGGACCATCGCGGGGCAGCCGCGCCGCACGCCCTCCAGGGAGCCGAAGGGCATGGCGAGCGCCCGGTCGCCCTGGAAGCCGATGATCTCGCAGGGCACGGCGCCGAGCCCGTTCTCGACGGCGATGTCGAGGCGGCCGCCGAGGCACATGGCGGAGACCGGACCCGCCACCTCGATGAGGAGGCCCCGGATCGCGACGACGCGGCCGTAGGTCTCGAGCACCGGCACGTCCGCCAGGGCGCGCCGGGCGCCAGCCAGGCGCAAGCGAGCACCGCCAGGATCGCGGTCGGTCATCGGCGGCTCCCTCAATCTCTTGTTTGCCACCCTTCTTAACACTACCGTCCGGTGTCTTGTCGCGGTCCGGCCGATTTCGCGGCCCGGGTCCCCGACAATCCGGTGCCGTGGCGCCGGGGTGACAGCGTGGGGTAACACGTTGGCGCCAAACGACTTGATGGCGATCGCGGAACGGCCGGGGCGAGACCCCGAGGGGCCTTGCAAGAACAGACCGTCAACGCTTCGGAGCGTGGCCGGAAGCCGGTTTCAATTGCGTGCTTGCGTTGGTGAATCAGGGTTTGTTAACGATTAACGAATAGCGTTTCACGTCAGTGACGAGGGAGCGTCCGCCGCGGGCCGGTGGCGGACGAACGGCGGGGGCTTGCCCGTACGCTGCAGACGGCCGGCTGGGCTGGGGACCGACGATGCGGGTACTTCTGATCGAGGACGACAGCGCGACCGCGCAGAGCATCGAATTGATGCTCAAGTCCGAGAGCTTCAACACCTACACCACCGACCTGGGTGAGGAGGGGATCGATCTCGGCAAGCTCTACGATTACGACATCATCCTGCTCGACCTGAACCTGCCCGACATGTCGGGCTACGAGGTGCTGCGCAACCTGCGCGTGGCCAAGGTCAAGACGCCGATCCTGATCCTGTCGGGCATGGCGGGGATCGAGGACAAGGTGAAGGGCCTCGGCTTCGGCGCCGACGACTACCTCACCAAGCCCTTCCACAAGGACGAGCTCGTCGCGCGCATCCACGCCATCGTGCGCCGCTCGAAGGGCCATGCCCAGTCGGTGATCACCACCGGCGACCTCATCGTGAACCTCGACCAGAAGACCGTGGAGGTCTCGGGCGCGCGGGTGCACCTGACGGGCAAGGAGTACCAGATGCTGGAGCTGCTCTCGCTCCGCAAGGGCACGACGCTGACCAAGGAGATGTTCCTCAACCACCTCTACGGCGGCATGGACGAGCCCGAACTCAAGATCATCGACGTGTTCATCTGCAAGCTGCGCAAGAAGCTCGCCAACGCCTCCTCCGGCAAGAACTACATCGAGACCGTCTGGGGACGCGGATACGTGCTGCGCGAGCCGGGCGAAGGCGAGGAGCGCATCGCCGTCTGACCGGATTCCCGCTTCCGACCACGAAAAAGGCCCCGCGCGAGCGGGGCTTTTTTCGTTTGGCCGGTGCGGCGTTCGGAGCGCGGCGCCGTGACCTGGCCCAAGGCAGGGCCGTGGTGCGGGAGGGGGCCCGCGCCACGGCCGTCACGATCACAGGATGTCCGTCAGAGCCCGACCGCCCGCCGCAGGGGCGCCGCCACGGGTGTCAGGATGCCGGCCGGCGCCTGCCGGACGACGGGCGCGCGCGCCGCGGAGGCCTGGACGTACAGGCCCCGGTGATCCGGGTTCGGCATCAGCCGGTCGGTGAGCCCGATCACGGTTTCGGCGGCCCCGAGCAGCAGGGCGCCGTCCGCCGCCAGGCTGCCGCTCAGGCGGGCGAGGACGTCGCCCTTGGTCGGGGCGTCGAAGTAGATCAGCACGTTGCGGCAGTAGATGATGTCGAAGGTGCCCAGCCCGTCGAAGGGGTGCAGCAGGTTGAGGGGCCGGTAATCCACCATCTGCCGCAGCGAGGCGGAGATGCGCCACTGCTCGCCGACCTGCTCGAAATGCTTGATCAGCGCCTGCACGGGCAGGCCGCGCTGCACTTCGAAATGGCTGTAGAGCCCGGCCCTCGCCTTCTCCAGCACCTCCGTCGACAGGTCGGTGGCGACGAGGTCGACCTGCCAGCCGGCGAGGCGCGGGGCGGCCTCCTGCAGCATCATCGCGATGGAATAGGGCTCCTGGCCCGTGGAGGCCGCCGCGCACCAGATGCGCAGGCGGCGCTGGCCGGCGCGGCGGGCCATCGCCTCGGGGAGCAGCACGTCGCGGAACAGGTCGAACGGCGTGCGGTCCCGGAAGAAGAAGGTCTCGTTGGTGGTCATCGCCTCCACCACCGCCCGCTCCATGGCGAGGTCGCGGGTGCCCTTCAGGGCCGTGACCAGCGCGCCCAGGCTCGCGAGGTTGAAGCGCCGGCAGACGGGCCCGAGGCGACTCTCGATGAGGTAGCGCTTCTCGACGCTCAGGGCGAGGCCGGAGCGGGTCTTGAGGTAGGCGCGCAGGAAATCGAACTCGAGATCGGTCATGCGCCCTGCCCCGTCAGAAGAGTGCGCAGGGCGGCGCCGATCTCGCCGAGCGGCAGGATCGCCTGGGCGAGGCCTGCCTTGGCGATGCTGCCCGGCATGCCCCAGACCGTGCTCGTGGCCTCGTCCTGCGCCAGCACGGCGCCGCCGGCTTCCACGAGGGCGCGGGCGCCCCCGGTCCCGTCCGACCCCATGCCCGTGAGCACGACCGCGAGGGCGGAGGGGCCGAAGATCGCCGCCGCGTCCTGGAACAGCACGTCGACGGCGGGACGGCAGAAATTGACCACCGGCCCGTCGTGTAGGCGGATCGTCACGTCCTGGCGGGCGCCGGCGAGACCCATGTGCCGGCCGCCGGGCGCCACGTAGATGCGTCCGGGCTGCAGGCGCTCGTCCGCCTTGCCCTCGGCCGCCGGCAGGCCGGTGCGGGCACCGAGATGCTCCGCGAACACCGCGGTGAAGACGGGCGGCATGTGCTGGACGATGAGGACGGGGAACTGGCGCAGCGTCGCGCTGCCGATCTTCTCCAGCACCTCGCCCACCGCGCGGGGACCGCCGGTCGAGGCGCCCACGAGGAGCACGCGGGGCGCCACGCCGGCGCGGGCCTTCGGGCGCAGCACCAGGGGCGCGGTCGGACGCAGGGCCGAGACCGGGGCCGGTGCCGGCGTTCCCGGCGAGGGCGCGATGGCGACCGGTCCGCGCTTGCGGGCCCGGGCGCTGCCGAACAGGCGGACGCGCTCGATCAGGTCGGTGCGGAAGGTGTCGGAGGTGGTGACGCCGCGGTTGCTCTCGGGCTTGGCGAGGTAGTCGACGGCGCCGAGCGCGAGGCAGCGCAGGGAGATGTCGGCGTTCCGGGTGGTCAGCGTCGACATCATGATGACCTGGACGCCGGGGCTTTTCGCCAGCAGCAGCGGCAGGGCCTGGGTGCCGTCGAGTTCCGGCATGTCGATGTCGAGGAGGATCACGTCGGGGTCGTGGCGCGACATCGCCTCGAGGGCGATCCGACCGTTGGCGGCGGTGGCCACGACCTCGTGCCCGGCTTCCGCGATCCAGCGCGTGACGAGGCCCCGCACCACGGCCGAATCATCCGCGATCAGGACGCGCACGCGGTGTCCCGAAGCCGGATTGGGCAGCGCTGAACTCTGCGGATAGCTCGGGGCCGTGGCTGCCATGGTTGGGGATCACGCTGTGAACGAGGCGACGGAGGGGTTGGCGCGCCTTCGAGACCGGGCGGGCCCGGTCGGAGGCCGTGTCAGGTGGCGCCGGCTTCCTCGAGGAAGCCGACCTGGGCGAGCTTCGCCGTGACGATGTCCCGGTCGAACGGTTTCATGATGTACTCGTCGGCGCCCGCATGGAGCGCGCGGGCGATGGCGCCGACGTCGTTCTCGGTGGTGCAGAACAGGACCTTGGGCCGCTCGCCGCCGGGAACCTTCCGCAGGGCGCGCAGGAAATCGTAGCCGTCCATGGTCGGCATGTTCCAGTCGAGCAGGATCGCGTCCGGCATCGCCTCGCCGCAGGCCAGGAGCGCCTTCTCGCCGTCCTCGGCCTCGCCGACCTGGAAGTTCATGGTCTCGAAGATGCGGCGCGCCACCTTCCGGATGACGGCGGAGTCGTCGACGATGAGGCAGGTTTTCATCGGTCTCTTCTCCCTCTGCTGGATCAGGCCGCGCCGGCCGCGAGGTTGTTCGTCGCGAAGGCGAGGATCGCGTCGACGTCGAGGATGACGAGCAGGCGGCCGTCGAGGCGGTGGACGCCCAGGGTGAGGTCGCGCCAGCGGGCATCGAGGTTGATCGGAACCGGCTCGTGGGTGTCGGCGCCGAGCTTCAGCACCTCGCCGACGCCGTCCACGATGAGCGCGAAGGTCTCGCCCCCCTGCTCCAGGCCGATGGCCATCTGCGCGCCGTCCTCGGTGCGCGGGGCCATGCTGAGCCGGCGGCGCAGGCAGACCGCCGTCACCACGCGTCCGCGCAGGTTCAGCAGCCCGACGATCTCGGGGGGCGACAGCGGCACCGGCGTGACGCCGGCGGGAATGAAGACGTCGTGGACCCGGTCGATGGCGAGACCGAACATGGTCTCGCCCACGAACACGGTGACGAAGTCATGGGTCGCCAGCGTGTCGGCGTTGCTGTTGGCGGCCTGTATCATGGCATGAACTCCGGATAAGGGGCCGATCAGGCGGCGGCGGCGAGGCTGGCGGCGTCGAGCTCGGCCAGGGCCGAGATCAGGCCGCTGCGGTCGAACTTGGCGACGAGGTCGGTGATCCCGAGCGAGCGGGCCCGCTGGATGGCGTCCGCCCCGATCGAGCCCGTGAGCCCGATGACCGGCAGGCCGGCCACGCGGCCCTCGACCTTGCGCATCGCGCCGACGAGGTCGAAGCCGTTACGGCCCGGCATCTCGAGGTCGCACACCACCACGTCGATCCGCCCGTTGGAGAGGAGTGCCGCCACGGCCTCGTCGGCGCTGGCGGCCGTGATCACGCCGTAGCCGGCGGCCTTGAGCACGGGGGTCAGCATGTCCCGGAAGAAGGCGGAATCGTCCACGAGCAGGAGGGTGGAGCTGCGCCGGTCCGGCTTCTTCGGGCCGCGCGCCCAGTCGTCGTAGGCGAGCGGCAGGAAGTGGGCGATGTTGATGATCTCGGTGGCGCGGCCGCGCAGGACGGCCGACCCGATGAGGTCCGAGCGGTCGGTCGCGATCTCGACGTCGAGGCGCTCCTCGACGATGTCCACGATCTCGTCGACCACGAGGCCCATCGCCCGCTCGCCGTCGGAGAACACCACCAGCGCCTGGGTGCCGGAGTTGCGGATCTCGATGGAGGGATCGGCGGGCACCAGCGGCATCAGGCGGCCCCGGTACTGGATCAGCGGACGGCCGCCGACCCACTCGACCTTGGCCGATTCGATCTCCTCCAGGCGCGTCACCAGGGAGAGCGGCACCGCCTTGTAGCTGTCCTTGCCGCCCTTGAAGACGAGCAGCGTCGCCTTGGCGTCGGTGGCCTCGACCTCCTCGGCCTCGGCCTCCACCGGGATCGCACCGGATTGCGAGCCCTGGCTGACCTGCTGCGCGATGCCGTTCGGATCGACGATCAGCACCACCGCGCCGTCGCCCAGGATGGTGTTGCCGGCGAACAGCGGCAGGTGGCGCAGCTTCGAGGACATCGGCTTCACGACGATCTCCTCCGTATGGAAGACCTCGTCCACGAGGATGCCGAAGCGCTGGCGCCCGACCTGGGCGACCACCACGAAGCCGCTGTCCACGGCGTCGATCGCCTGTTCCTGGCCGAGCACCCCCGTGAGGGTGACGATCGGCAGCAGGCGCTCGCGCAGGCGCAGGACCGGCGAGCCGTTGATGCGCTCGACCTTCTGGGCCGTCGCCTTGTCGACGCGCACGAGCTCTAGCACCGCCACCTGCGGCACCGCGAAGCGCTGCGCGCCGGCCTTGACGATGAGGGCGGCGATGATCGCCAGGGTGAGGGGGATCTTGATGGTGAAGGTGGTGCCGCGCCCGAGCTGCGTATTGATGTCGATGACGCCGCCGATGAGCTCGATGTTCGTCTTGACGACATCCATGCCGACGCCGCGACCCGAGACCGAGGTGACGGCGGCGGCCGTCGAGAAGCCCGGATGGAAGATGAACTTCGCCACCTGGGCGTCGGTCATGCGCTCGACTTCGGGCTGGCTCGCGACCTTGCGCTCCACGGCCTTGCGGCGGATGGCGACGAGGTCGAGCCCCTTGCCGTCGTCCGAGATCTCGATCGTGATCGTGCCGCCCTCGTGATAGGCGGAGAGGCGGATCGTGCCGCGCACCGGCTTGCCGGCGGACTTGCGGTCGGCGGACGACTCGATGCCGTGATCGGCCGAGTTGCGCACCATGTGGGTGAGCGGGTCCTTGATGACTTCCAGGACTTGGCGGTCGAGCTCGGTCTCGGCGCCGCTCATGACGAGCTCGATCTGCTTGCCGAGTTCCGACGAGAGGTCGCGGACCACGCGCGGCAGCTTCTGCCAGGCGTTGCCGATCGGCTGCATGCGCGTCTTCATCACGCCTTCCTGCAGCTCCGCCGTCACGTGGCTGAGGCGCTGCAGGGGAACCTTGTAGGTCGAATCGTCGTGCCGGCGGGCGATCTCGAGGAGCTGGTTACGGGTCAGCACCAGCTCGGACACCATCGTCATGAGGTGTTCGAGGGTATCGACGTTGACGCGGATCGTCTGGACCTTGGCGACACCGCCCTCGCCTTCCGGGGCGGCGGGCGCATCGGCGGACTTCGCCGGCACCTCGGGCGCCTTCGCGGCCATCGGCGCGGGCGCCGGCGCCGGTGCCACCGGCTCGGGCGCGGCTGCGGCGACCGGAGCGTCGAAGGAATCGGGGCCCTCGGCCTCCATGAAGGCGCGCTCGAGGTCCTCCAGGCTGACCTCGCCGGGCTTCAGTTCGCGCATGACCGGGTCGGGCAGCTTGATGTCGGCCACGGGCGCTGCCGGGACGATCGGGGCCGAGGCCATCTGCTCCAGAGCGCCGATGAGGTCGTCGTCGCTGCCGGTGGGCTCGCTGCCGGTGGCCTCGAGGTCGGCCAGGATCGCCTTGAGGCGGTCGAGGGTCACGAGGATGAGGCTCACGGCCGCGCCGGTCACCGGCATGCCGTCGCGGAACTGCCCCATCAGGGTTTCGGCGGCGTGCGCCAGGGCTTCGAGGCGCGGCAGTCCGAGGAAGCCGCAGGTGCCCTTGATGGTATGGACGAGGCGGAAAATATTCCGAAGGATCGTCTGATTGTTCGGGTCCTGCTCGAACCGGACGAGCTCGGTGTCGACCGTGTCGAGATGCTCGGCGCTCTCGGTCAGGAACTCACGCAACAAGTCATCCATGAGAGGCACTCAGTCCAGACGCGCACTACAGTCTGTGCAGGGCGGACCTTGAGCCTGAACCGGTTAGAGAAGAGTTTCAGCCCTCCGACAAAGTGCGAGTTCGGGGTAATATTTGCCGATCCCGCCTCCGGCCGCATGGGCGGCCGGAGGCGGGCGCCTCAGGCCCGGTCGTCCCGGGCCAGGCGGCCTCAGGCCAGGGCGGTTTCGGGCGGCTCGGAATCGGAAGGACGGTCGTCCTCCGGACCGCCGGCCGGAGCGGGCGTCTCGGGCATTGCGGCGGCCGTCGGGGTCGCGGCGATCGTCACGGTGTCGCCCTCGAGGGTGAAGCGCACGTCCATCGCCGCCGCGCGGGCGACGAGGCCTGCATAGAACGGCAGGATGCCGTGGGCATCCACGGTGCCGTTCTCGGGCGTGCCGGCGATCATCGCCTCCACATGCGCCGGGATGCGGGCGTGCGAGCCCTTGCTGGTCAGGGTCAGGGTCGGGGCGTCGCCGTCGCCGCGCACCACCACGTCGATGAGGCCCCCGCGCGGGATCGCGCTCTGGGCGATCACCACGAGGTTGAGGAGGAGCTTGACCTTGTTCTTCGGGTAGAGCGCCTGCGGCGCGCTCCAGGCGAGCTGCGTCTTGTCGTCGGCGAACATGCCGCGCGAGACCTTCTCGGCATCGGCGAGATCGATGGAGGCGCCGGCCGAGCCGGCCGCACCGAAGGCGATGCGGGCGAACTGCAGGCGGGCCGAGGCCTGGCGCGCGCTCTTGGCGATCAATTCCAGGGCGAATTCCCGCATCGAGGCGTCGCTCTCGTCCTCCAGAACCTCCAGCCCGTTCACGATGGCGCCCACGGGGCTGATCACGTCGTGACAGACGCGCGAGCACAGCAGGGCGGACAGGTCGAGGGCGTCGAGGTCGAGGGGGATCATGGTGCGCTCCGCGCGGGCGTTTGTCGGCAGGCGTATTTTGGCAGGCGTATCGTGGAAGGCGCTTCGCAGGCCGCGTCCGGTCGTCAGAGGCACCGATAGACGGCGCCGATTGCTTTGAAAAGCGTCCGGGGCGTCGTCCTCCGGGTCGACAAGGCCGGGCGGGACGGGCATCCTCCCCGCATCATGTCGATCGATGCGCCGACGCGCGACCGTATTGCGGCCACCCTGATGGAGATTGCCTGCCGGGCGGGCGAGATTCTGAGACGACACCATGGCGGCGACTGCCCGCACGTGCTCAAGCCGGACGGGTCGCCGTCGAGCCAGGCCGACGCGGAGTCCGAGGCCTTCATCATCGCCGAGCTCGGACGACGCTGGCCGGACATCCCGGTGATCGCCGAGGAATCGTCCTACGATCATCCGCCCGCGCCGCTCTTCTTCCTCGTCGATCCCCTCGACGGCACGCGGGACTTCCTCGCCGGCAACCCGGAATACAGCGTCAATATCGGTCTCGTCGCCGGGGACCGCCCGATCGCCGCCGCCCTCGCGGCGCCGGGGCTCGGGCGGGTCTGGGGCGCGGGGGCGCGGGCCTTCGAGGCGACGGTCGCGGCGGGACGGGTCGGCGGGACGGTGCCCATCGGTGTGCGCCCGAGGCCGGCCCGGGGCCTCGTGGCCCTGAAGAGCAGCCGCCACGGCGACGTGGAGACCGAGGCCTGCCTCGGCGCGCTCCGGGTCGGGGCGACCCGGTCCGCCGCCTCCGCCCTCAAGTTCTGCCTGATCGCCGCCGGCGAGGCCGATATCTACGTGCGCTGCGGCCCCACGATGGAGTGGGACACGGCGGCGGGAGACCACATCCTCACCGTGGCCGGCGGCTGCGTCGTGGCCCCGGCCGGCCGGCCGATGACCTACGGGCACTACACCCGGAACTATCGCAACGGGCCCTTCGCCGCCCTGGGGCATGCCAGCTACGCGACGGAGCTGGTCCTGCCGGAGCGCAGCCCCCGTACCCCGGAGCGGGCCCCGCCGCGCGACGCGAGCCCGGTCTGAGGGTCAGCCCGTCCTATTCGGGAAAATCCCGCTCGATCTGGGATTTCAGCGCCGGCCAGCGTTCCTCGGCCCGCGCCGCGATGTCCGGCTCGGCGAGCAGGCGCGCGCGGTGCTCGGCGTTGCGCAGGAGGTAGAGCCGCTCGACGCCCTCGGGGCCCGGGAGCCGGGCGAAGGTCAGCGGATCGGTGTCGACCAGGCGGCCGGCAGCGACGCCCACCGGGTCGAACCCCCCGAGGCGGGGCGCGTAGAGGGCCGGGTCGCGCCGGAACGCCTCCCGGTTTCCGGCGCCCGCGAAGCGCCAGGTCCGGCCGTTCCAGGCCACCTCGAAGGCCCCCCGCCCCGGAACCGGGCCGTCGAGGTAGTAGCTGACGACGTCGAATCCGTTGAGGGCGAGCGGGCCCGTCCGCAGCTCCGGCAGGGGCGCGGCGCGCGTCGCCCCGCCGCCCATGCCCGCGAGGGCGGGGGCACCGCGTGTGAGCAGGTGACGGCGCGTTAACCACATGTTGCTTTGTTTCGCGTCATGGTCGCGGATAGCACGGTGGAGACATCCGCCGGGCGCCGCGACCGGGAACCCCTCGTCCGTAGCGGGAACGCGGTTAGCGGAGTGCTACCGGACGGCGCGGGATCGGGAGGAGGAACGAGGCATGACGTCGACGACACGGACCACCCGCCCCCTGCCCCCGGCGCCGAGCCGCCGCGCGCTCGTCGCTGGCCTTGCATCCGGACTGGCCGCCAGCCTGCTGCTCGGGACATCGCCCCGCGCCCTCGCGGCCGGGGACGGCCGGCCGGGCACGTTCCGGCCCGAGGAACTCGTCGATAACGGGCACCGCTTCTTCGGCTCGATGTCGCGGGGCCTCGCCCAACTCGTGGAGGAGGCCACCCGGCGCTGGGGCGAGCCCAACGGCTACATCCTGGGCCAGGAGGCATCCGGGGCGATCGTCGGCGGCGTTCGCTACGGCGAGGGCACCCTCTACACCCGCAATGCCGGACAGCGCCGGATCTACTGGCAGGGCCCCTCCATCGGCTTCGACCTCGGTGGGGACGGCGACCGGACCATGATGCTCATCTACAACCTGCCGAGCGTCGGCAGCCTCTATCGCCGCTTCGGCGGCGTCGACGGCTCGGCCTACCTCGTGGGCGGGTTCGGCATGACCGCGGTGACCGCCGACCGGATCGTGGTGGTTCCGATCCGGACCGGGGTCGGCGCCCGGCTCGGGATCAACATCGGCTACCTGAAGTTCACCGACAGGGCGACCTGGAACCCGTTCTGAGGGTTGCCCGGAGGGACCGCCCGGGTCGGCCGCGACCGCTGTGGTCCCGCCGCTGCACTGCCGGACATCCTGTCGGACGCCTTGCCCCATCGTGTCGGAAATGGGCTAGACAGGGAGCCTCCGGCGGGTGGTGCGTCCGCCGCCCCTATCGGGCCCGGATTGGTGCATGAGCGTGTCCGCGTGATCGAAACCGTGATGATCTTCGCCCTCGGCTTCCTGGCCGCGAGCCTGTTCGCCCTGCTGCTGCTGCCGGCGGTGAATGCACGGGCGACCCGCCTGTCCCAGCGCCGGATCGAGGCGCGCCTGCCGCTCTCCGTCTCCGAGGTCGCCGCCGAGAAGGATTACCTGCGCGCGCAGTTCGCGGTGGCCCAGCGCCGGCTCGAGCGGAAGGTCGAGGCGATCGCCGCCCATCGTCACGCGGACCTCGCCGCCATCGGTGCCCGCACCCTGGAAGCCGCCGCCCTGACCCGCACCGTCGAGGCCCGGGACGAGACCCTGCGCGCGCGCGAGGGGGAGATCGCCGCCACGCGCGAGACCCTCGGTGCCACCGAACGCGACCTGGAGACGGTGCGCCGCGAGGCGGCGCTGGGCATCGCCACCCTCCAGGTGCTCGAGGAGGCGCACCGGGACGTGCTCGATGACCTGCTCGCCGCGCGAACCGGGCACGGGGCAGCGCAGGCCGCGGAGATCACCGGCGCGCCGGGCGCCAGCGAGGCCGGCGTTCCCGACCTCACCGCCGCCCTCGTGGCCGAGCGCGAGACCCTGCGCGCCAGCCTCGCGGCCGCCGAGGATGCCCTGGCCGAGGTCATGGCCCGCCGCGAGGGCGAGGCCGACCTGCGCCGCCGGATCTCGGACGTGGCCGACCAGCTCATCCAGCGCGAGCGCCTGCCCCCGGTCGCGGCCTTCCCGATGCCGGCCCGCTCGAACTGAGCGCCCGCGCGTCGTCCCGGCACACGCGGCGTTCACGTCATGTGCGCCGGAATACGCCGGGCACGTTGCGCGAAACGGACAACGCGGCATAGAAAGCGGCCTGACCATGCGGCGACCATCCGCGCGCCATGTTTCGACCATGTCGGCGCTTCATCGGATCGCCCATTCCTTCTGACCTTGAGACGGACCGCGCCCCATCATGGCCCTTAAGCTTACGTCGCTCGCCTTCGTTCTGGCCGCAACCGCCGCCCTCGCGGGCGCCCCCGCCCTGGCGCAGCCCGCCGCCCAGCCGGCCGGCGCCGCCCCGCAGACCAAGCGCGGCAACGAGACCCTGAAGAAGTACTGCACCGGTGATTACCTGACCTATTGCGGTAATCTGTCGACGGACGATCCGGCCCTCGACAAGTGCTTCCAGACCAACTGGACCAAGCTGTCCGAGAATTGCCGCCGGGCCATCGACGTCTACCAGAAGACGGACGGCAAGAAGAAGGGCTGAGGCCCGTCCGAACGCCGCGCGGGACAGCGTCGCCGTTCTGCTCGCATCGCGGCGGCGCAGGCGCTATGGTGACACGTATCCAATGCCGGGCCGCATGCGCTGATGTTTCTCCGTTCCCGCTCCCTGTCCACGATCGCCGTGATCGGGTTCATCGCGCTCGCGGCCTCGGCCTGCGGGCGGCGCGGCGCGCTGGAGCCGCCGCCGGGGACGGAGGCCGCGCGTACCGCGCCGCGAACCGGACTTGCCGGCGTGGCCAGTCCGCGCGCGCTGCCCCAGAGCATCGGGCTCGGCGGCGGGACGGCCGCTCCGGAGCCGGAAGCGGTGCGCGCCGGTGACGAACTCGACACCCTCGCGGTGCCGGGCTCCGGTGCCGAGGCGCCGGTGAAGACGACGCGCGGCGCCAAGCGCGGCTACGTCATCCCGAAGCAGCCCTTCCTGCTCGATCCCCTCCTCTAGGAGCGCGATCCCGGACGTGCGGATGCCGGGTCGCCCGTGTGACGGCGCGGCGGCGATCCGCCGGACCTCGCCGGCCCCGACCCCGGGTCGGGGTGCGTGAGACTTGGTAGTGAGACATCTTCAAGGGCCCGAGCGCGCGCCAGCGGGCCCGAGCGCGAGCAGGCAGGCCGATGCACCATTTCCAGTACCGTGACGGCCGCCTCCAGGCCGAGGATGTCGACCTCACCGAGCTCGCCGCCCGCGTCGGCACGCCGTTCTACTGCTACGCCACCGCCACCCTCGAGCGGCATTACGGCGTCTTCGCGCAGGCCTTCGGCGGGGACGACGCCCTCGTCTGCTACGCCATGAAGGCGAACTCGAACCAGGCCGTCCTGACCACCCTGGCCCGGCTCGGGGCCGGCATGGACATCGTGTCGGAGGGCGAGCTGCGTCGTGCCCTCGCGGCCGGGGTCGATCCCCAGCGCATCGTGTTCTCCGGCGTGGGCAAGACGCACGGTGAGATGGCCGCCGCCCTGAAGGCCGGCATCTACTGCTTCAACGTCGAGAGCGAGCCCGAGCTCGCGCAACTTTCCGCCGTCGCCACCAGCCTCGGCCTGACGGCGCCGATCTCGATCCGGGTCAATCCCGACGTCGATGCCGGAACGCACGCGAAGATCTCCACCGGCAAGTCCGAGAACAAGTTCGGCATTCCGCTGGCGCGGGCGCGGGCGGTCTATGCCCATGCGGCCGGCCTGCCGGGCCTCGCGATCACCGGTGTCGACATGCACATCGGCAGCCAGATCACCGATCTCGCGCCCTTCGACCATGCGGCGGGGCTGCTGGCCGGTCTCGCCCGCGAACTGATGGCCGAGGGGCACGCCCTCCACCACATCGACTTCGGCGGCGGTCTCGGCATCCCCTACCGCGACGACAACGCGCCGCCCCCGGAGCCGGCCGCCCTCTCGGCGATCCTGCGACCGCACTTCGCGCCGCTCGGCCTGCGCCCCGTCTTCGAGATCGGCCGCATGATCGCCGGCAACGCGGGCATTCTGGTGACCCGGGTGATCTACGTGAAGCGCACGGAGGGACGGACCTTCGTGATCGTGGACGCGGCGATGAACGACCTCATCCGCCCGACGCTCTACGACGCCTACCACGCCCTCCGGCCGGTCCGGGAGCCGGCCCCCGACGCACCGCGCCTCGTCGCCGACGTGGTCGGGCCGGTCTGCGAGAGCGGGGATTACCTCGCGCTCGCCCGCGAGATGCCCGAGGTCGCCCCCGGCGACCTGATCGCGGTGATGAGTGCCGGCGCCTACGGGGCAGTCCAGGCCGGCACCTACAATTCCCGTCTCCTCGTGCCGGAGGTTCTGGTGCGCGGCGCGGACGCCGCCATCGTGCGTCCGCGCCAGACCTACGAGGACCTGATCGCCCTCGACCGGGTGCCGGAGTGGCTGACCCCGGCCGCCTGACGGATCAGGCGTCGATCTCGGCCTCGATCCGGCTGATCGCCTCCCCCGGCACGTCGAGGGCGGCGGCGAGTGTCTTCAGGAACTCGCGCTCCTGCAGCGTATCGGCGAGGATCGAGAGGCGCACGGCCGAGTAGATCCGCGTCGCCTGCTCCGGGTTCGTCACCCGCTCGGCGATCTCGTCCACGTCGGCCGGGTCGGCGATCTCGGCTGCGAGCCAGGCTGCCGCATCGCGCGCGATTCCGGAGGCCTGCACCGCCGCGTCGAGGCGCTGGCGCTCGTCCTTGTCGATCTGCCCATCCGCGAGGGTCACCGCCACCATGGCGCGGAGCATGAGGCGGGCCTCGTCCTCGTCCACGGCGGGGAGTGACGGGGCCTGGGCCGGGTCCTGCACTGGCGCCGGCTCCGCCTTCCCCCGCAGCGCCCGGGCGGCGAGCCCGGCGACCAGGGCGAGGCCGCCCAGGGCCGTCGCCGCCGCGAGGCCACCCCGGCGCGAGCGCACGAGGGCATCGACGATTGGCTTGGCATCCACCATGGCGGGCATCCTTTCACGTGTTCCGGATCGAGGCAGCAACACCTGAGCAGCGCGCTCGGTTCATCCGGATACCCGCCACCGGCGCCGCACCCCTGGGGTGATTTGACCCCGCCGCACGCAGCCGCCACCATGCTAGCCTCAGGGCAGGCGCGGCGCCGATGCGGCGCGCGAGGAGCCAGACACGATGGGCGAGGCCGACCCGGCGACCTCCGGAAGCACCCACACGCGCAGCGGACAGGCGCGCGACGCCGGCGGGGACGACCTGCGCCAGCGGCTCGATCGTCTGGTCGCCCGCGCTCAGGCGGCCGGGCTCTGGGAGCGGGCCTGGCCCATCCTCTGGCGCGGGATCGCGGTGATCCTCGCCTTCCTCACCCTGTCCTGGCTCGGCCTCTGGCTCGATCTGCCGCCCCTCGGGCGCATGATCGGGCTGGCCCTCTTCCTCGTCGGCTTCGTCGCGGTGCTGCTGCCCCTCTTCGGCCTGCGCCGGGCCTCGCGCCGTGAGACCCTGGCGCGGATCGACCGGGAGGCGGCGGAGTCCGGACGCGCCGTTCACCACCCCGCCTCGTCGATCGAGGACACGCTGGCCCTGGGCACCGGGGATCCGGCGACGCGGGCTCTCTGGGCCCTGCATCAGGCGCGCGCCGCCGTTTCCGTGGCGATCCTGAAGGCCGGGCCCCCCCGCCCCGCCATGGCGCGCCGCGACCCCTTCGCCCTGCGGGCGGCGCTGCTGGTGGCGGCGGCCGCGAGCCTGTTCGTCGCCGGGGCGGAATGGCGTCCGCGCATCGCGAGCGCCTTCGCCTGGCAGGCCCCGCCCCCGGGCGGCCCCAGCTTCCGCGTCGACGGCTGGATCGACCCGCCGCTCTATACCCGCCTGCCGCCTCTCGTGGTGGCGATGACCGGCGAGTCGCCGCACCTGCGCGCGCCGGTCAATTCCACTCTGATCATCCGCATCGCCGGTCAAGGCGAGGCCGTACTCGCGCCCAATGCCGGCCTGAAACCGCTGCCCGGCAAGGACGCATCATCCGGCGGGAAGCCCTTGACCGGTGGGAAGCCCTCGATCGGTGGGAAACCCCCGGCCGGTGAACGCCCACAGACGGACCTGCGCGAGGACCGCTTCCAGCTCACCGGCGGGGTGGCGGACCTCACCATCACCACGGGCGACGCGACCCGGCACCTCGTCATCGAGACGATTCCCGACACGGTCCCGGAGGTCCGCCGCATCGGCGCCCTGGAGGCCAACGCCCGCGGCACCTTCAACCTGACCTACCGGGCCAAGGACGATTACGGCATCGCCTCGGCGGAGGGGATCGTGGAGTCCCTCGCCAACGCGCGCGCGCTGGTGCCGCCGCCCCGAATCGCCCTGGCCCTGCCCGCCGATGCCACGGGCGAGCAGGACACCAAGACCCTGGTGGATCTGACCGACAATCCGTGGTCCGGCGCGCGGGTGCGCCTGACCCTCGTGGTGAAGGACGAAGCCGGCCAGGAGGGGCGCACCCAGGCCGCCGAGGTCACGCTGCCGGCCCGGGTCTTCGCCCAGCCCCTGGCACGGGCCCTCGCCGAGGAGCGCCGGCGGCTCATCACCGCCCCGGACGAGAGCCGTGGCCGGGTGCAGACCGCCCTCGACGCGCTCCTGATCGCGCCCGACCGCTTCACCCCGCAGCCGAGCGTCTTCCTCGGCCTCAAGACGGCGTCGCGCCGCCTGCGGGTGGCGCACAACGACGAGGCCCTGATGGAGGTGGCCGACCTGCTCTGGCAGATGGCCCTCAAGATCGAGGATGGCGATCTCACGGACGCCGAGAAGAGCCTGCGCGCGGCCCAGGACAACCTGAAGCAGGCCATCGAGCGCAATGCGCCCGACGAGGAGATCAAGAAGCTCACGGAGGATCTGAAGAAGGCGCTCGACGCCTTCATGAAGGGCATGGCCGAGCGCCAGCGCAAGGATGGGAAGCCGCAGGCCGAGAAGGCGCCGCCGAACCCCAACGCCAAGACCGTGACGCCCGACGACCTCAACAAGATGCTCAACGACATGGCCGAGGCCATGAAGCGCGGCGACACCGCGGAGGCGCAGCGGCTCCTCGACCAGCTCCGCGAGATCCTGGAGAACCTCCAGACCGCGGAGCCGGGTGGCAAGCCCGACCCGAACGGCCGCGAGATGAGCAAGCAGGCCGACGAACTCGACGCGCTCTCCCGCGAGCAGCAGGCCCTGCGGGACGAGACCTACAAGGAAGGCCAGGACAAGCGTGGCCAGCCCCGCCAGGGCTCGCGCGGCCAGAACCCCCAGCGCGGCCAGCAGGGCCAGCCGGGTCAGAAGGGACCGCCCGGCCAGCCGGGCCAGGGCCAGCAGGGCGAGCAGGGCCAAGGTCAGCAGGGCCAAGGTCAGCAGGGTCAAGGCCAGAAGGGCGAGAAGGGCGAGGGCCAGGGCGGCGGACAGCGCCAGCAGGCCCTGCGCGAGCGCTTGCAGGACCTGCAGCGCCGCATGAAGGAACTCGGCATGCAGGGCGAGGAGGGCCTGTCCGAGGCGGAAGAGGCCATGCGCGAGGCCGAGGGCGCCCTCGGCCAGGGCAAGGACGGCGACGCCGTGGATGCGCAGGGCCGCGCCCTCGAGGGGCTCAAGCGCGGCGCCGAGGGCATGCAGAAGCAGATGCAGGAGATGGCGGAGGCGGAAGGCGAAGGCGAGGGCAAGGGTGAGAGCGGCGAGCAGCCGGGCCAGCAGGGCCAGGCCGGCAGCCGCGAGGACGACCCCCTCGGCCGGCCGACCAAGGGCCGGGACATGACGAGCGGCAATGCCCGCGTGCCGACGGCGGACGAATCGGCCGTGCAGCGCACCCGGCGCATCATGGAGGAGCTGCGCCGCAAGCTCGGCGACCCGAGCCGCCCGCGCGAGGAGCTCGACTATTTCGAGCGCCTGCTGCGGCGGAACTGACGCGGATCGGGTGCGATGCGCCGCCCTGCCCCATGGGCTCCGGCGGGCATCGCGCCCATATGGATGGTACCTCGAACGACCCGACAGCCGCGAGACCCGACGCCGTGATCTCTTCCAATACCCTCGTCCTCCTGGCCTGCGTCGCGGTGGCGGTCATCCTGCTCCTCGGCCTCGTCAACATGATGCGCGGCGGCAGCGCCAACGTTTCGCAGAAGCTGATGCGCCTGCGCGTGCTGCTGCAGTTCATCGCGATCATCCTCATCATGGGCGTGGTCTGGTGGCGTTCGGCCTGACCGGGATTTCGGCTCGCATCGGCTTAATCCCCCCGGGCGAGGCGCGTCGGTGAACTCGGGGCGGGTGTGGCCGCGGGGGCTCACCTCGCGGCTATCGGCGCCGGGAAGGCCCGAATCGGTTCACGATGCCTGCCGGGGACGCCGGGCCGCATGCTAGACAGGACCGGTTCAACCGGAACCGCTTCATGCCAGCCCACTCGCTCCGCCTCGCCGCCACTGCCGTCGCCCTCGCCGCGACCGTGCCGGTCCAGGCCGCCGACCTTCGGTCCGTCTCGCCGGCCGCCTATGTCAGCCCGGTCAAGCCGCTGAGCATCGTCTCCGAGGTCCGCATCGGCGGGTCGGTCCAGGACCCCGGCAGCGCGGAGCACAACACCAGCAACATCAACGGCGAAATCCTCTTCGCCAAGCCGCTGGTGAGCGTCGATCCCTTCTGGCAGGCTTTCGTGCCCCGTCCGACCGTGGGCGGCAGCTACAATTTCGGCGGGCGGACCAGCTACGCCTATATCGGCGCGACCTGGAGCGTGGACCTCTTCCCGCAGACCCTGAACAACATCGTCTTCCTCGAAGGCTTCTTCGGCGCCGGCGCGCATAACGGCTATACCGGTCCGAAGGCGACGGCGCCCGACGGCTTCAACACGCTGGGCTGCAACCCGCTGTTCCGCGAGGCCGCCGCCCTCGGCTTCCGCCTCACCGAGCACTGGAGCATCATGGCGACGGTGGAGCACATGTCGAATGCCGGCCTCTGCGCCAACAATCGCGGCCTGACCAATTTCGGCGGGAAGCTCGGCTACACGTTCTGATCCCCCTCGGGTCTTCGAAGGTCGGGGCCAGTCGCGCGCAGGTGTGACTGGCCCTTCGCGTTCCTGCGGCTTCCTCTCGGACGGAATCGCGCTAGCTTCGCGCCCATCAGGCCTCATCGGGATCGGACGACATCGTGGTCACGCTCAACCGCATCTACACCCGCACCGGCGACAAGGGGTCCACCGCACTCGCGAGCGGCGAGCGGCGCTCGAAGGCGGATCTGCGCATCGAGACCTACGGGACGGTGGACGAGACCAACGCCTGCATCGGCCTCGTCCGGCTGCATGCCGAACCCGGCCTCGACGCCATGCTGGGGGCGATCCAGAACGACCTGTTCGACCTCGGGGCGGATCTGGCGACCCCGGAGGGCGTCGAGCCGCCGAAGTACGAGCCCCTTCGCATCGTCGCCGCGCAGGTCCAGCGGATCGAGCGGGACATCGACGCCCTGAACGCCGACCTGTCGCCGCTGAAGTCCTTCGTGCTGCCGGGCGGCTCGCCCGCATCCGCCGCCCTCCACCTCGCCCGGACGGTCTGCCGCCGGGCGGAGCGCCTCGCCGTGGCGCTGGCCGCCACCGAGGGCGAGGTCGTTTCGGCCGAAGCCCTGCAATACCTCAACCGCCTCTCGGATTTCCTGTTCGTGGCGAGCCGCACGGCCAATGCCAACGGCGCCGACGACGTGCTCTGGGTTCCGGGCAAGAACCGCTGACCGCGCGGCGCCGCGCGGCAGTGCGGCGCGCGTTGACAAGGCGGAAATGAGGCCGTTACGGTCCGCCGCCTCAATGACCAGGGTTCAGGATCTCCGGTTGTACGGAGACCCGCCGCGCCGGCCCGGTCGAACAACAGTGTCCGCGCGGAGGATTGTGAACGCCATGAAGGTTCTGGTGCCCGTCAAGCGGGTGGTCGATTACAACGTCAAGATCCGGGTCAAGGCTGACGGGTCAGGCGTGGATCTGGCCAACGTCAAGATGTCGATGAACCCCTTCGACGAGATCGCCGTCGAGGAGGCGATCCGCCTGAAGGAGAAGGGCAAGGTCACGGAGATCGTCGCCGTCTCCATCGGCCCGCAGCAGGCTCAGGAGACCCTGCGGACCGCCCTCGCCATGGGGGCCGACCGGGCGATCCTGGTCAAGACCGACGGGCTTGTGGAGCCCCTGGCGGTGGCCAAGATCCTCAAGGCCGTGGTCGAGAAGGAGGCGCCCGGCCTCGTCATCCTCGGCAAGCAGGCCATCGACGACGATTCGAACCAGACCGGCCAGATGCTGGCCGCGCTCCTCGACTGGCCCCAGGGCACCTTCGCCTTCAAGGTCGAGTTCGGCGAGGGCTCCATCGATGTGACCCGCGAGATCGACGGCGGCCTGCAGACCGTCACGCTGACGCTGCCCGCGATCGTGACGACGGACCTGCGCCTCAACGAGCCGCGCTACGCCTCGCTGCCGAACATCATGAAGGCCAAGAAGAAGCCGCTGGAGGAGATGTCGCCCGACGCCCTCGGCGTCGACGTCACGCCGCGCGTCAAGGTGCTGAAGACCGTCGAGCCCGCCGGCCGTAAGGCGGGCGTCAAGGTCGAATCGGCCGCGGTCCTGGTCCAGAAGCTCAAGGTCGAGGCCGGCGTGCTCTAGGCAGCGGCTCCACAAGCGGGGTCCGGCGCCGGGATGGCGACGGGCCCCTTGATCCGGCTCCGGCCCATTCGAGGAATCTCACCCCATCATGGCCACTCTCCTCTTCATCGAGCACGACAACGGCGCGGTGCGCGACGCCAGCCAGAAGGCCCTCACTGCCGCCACGCAACTCGGTGGCCCGGTCCACGCCCTGGTGCTCGGCTCGGGTAGCCGCCCGGCGGCGGAAGCCGCCGCCAAGCTCGAAGGCATCGAGAAGGTGCTGATCGGCGAGGACGCCGCCTACGACCACGCCCTGGCCGAGCCCACGGCGGCCCTGATCGCCGCCATCGCCGCGCCCTACGACGTCGTCATCGCGGCGGCCTCCACCACGGGCAAGAACGTGCTGCCGCGCGTCGCCGCGCTCCTCGACGTGGCCCAGATCTCCGACATCATCACGGTGGTCTCGCCCGACACGTTCGAGCGGCCGATCTACGCCGGCAACGCGATCCAGACCGTGCAGGCCACGGAGGCCAAGAAGGTCATCACCGTGCGGACCGCCGCCTTCAAGCCGGCCGCCGAGGGGAGCGCCGCCGCACCGATCGAGCCCGTCTCGGCCGCCGCCCAGGCCGGCCGGTCGAGCTTCAAGGGCGAGGAGATCGCGAAATCCGACCGTCCGGAACTCGCCGCCGCGCGCATCATCGTCTCGGGCGGGCGTTCGCTCGGCTCGGCCGACAAGTTCAAGGAGCTGATCGAGCCGCTCGCCGACACCCTCGGCGCGGCGGTCGGCGCCTCTCGCGCGGCCGTGGATGCGGGTTACGCCCCGAACGACTGGCAGGTCGGCCAGACCGGCAAGGTGGTCGCCCCCGACCTCTACGTGGCGGTGGGCATCTCCGGCGCGATCCAGCACCTCGCCGGCATGAAGGATTCGAAGGTCATCGTCGCGATCAACAAGGACGAGGACGCCCCGATCTTCCAGGTCGCGGATTACGGCCTCGTGGGCGACCTGTTCCAGGTCGTGCCGGACCTGCAAGCCGAGATCGCCAAGTCGAAGGCCTGAAGCGATTTATGTCAGCCGGTCCCGGCACGCCGGGGCCGGCCTCAAGACGGCGGCGTCCCGGCATGGAATTGCTCTAGGAGACCGCCGCCGCGCAACGTTATAAGCGACGCGGGCGTCCGAGGAGGCCGGACGGGGGTCCGGCCGCCGGTCATGTCACGTCCGAGGGGTGCGAGTGCAGGCGATGGGCATCGATATCAGAACGGTCGGCATCATCGGCGCCGGCCAGATGGGCAGCGGCATCGCCCATGTGTGCGCGATGGCGGGTCTCGACGTCCGCCTGAACGACCGCGACCCCGGCCGCATCCATAGCGGTCTCGCCACCATCGACGGCAATCTTGCCCGGCAGGTCTCCAAGGGGACGATCGGAGACGATCAGCGCCGCGCGGCGGTCGCCCGCATCGTGGGGGCTGAGAGCTTCGACGACCTCGCGCCGTGCGATCTCGTGATCGAAGCCGCGACCGAGGACGAATCGACCAAGCGCCAGATCTTCAGCACGCTCTGCGCGTCCCTGAAGCCGGATGCGCTGATCGCCACCAACACCTCGTCGATCTCGATCACGCGCCTGGCCGCTTCGACGGACCGGCCGGAGCGCTTCATCGGCATCCACTTCATGAATCCCGTTCCGGTGATGCAGCTCGTGGAGCTGATCCGGGGCATCGCCACCGAGGATCCGACCTACGAATCGGCCAAGGCGTTCATCGCCAAGCTCGGCAAGATCTCGACAATGTCGGAGGATTTCCCGGCCTTCATCGTCAACCGCATCCTGCTGCCGATGATCAACGAGGCGATCTACACGCTCTACGAGGGCGTCGGCTCGGTGGAATCCATCGACACGGCCATGCGGCTCGGCGCGAACCATCCGATGGGCCCGCTGCAACTCGCCGACTTCATCGGCCTCGATACCTGCCTGTCGGTGATGCAGGTGCTCTATGAGGGCTTGGCGGATTCGAAGTACCGCCCCTGCCCGCTGCTCGTGAAGTACGTCGAGGCCGGCTGGCTCGGACGCAAGTCCAAGCGCGGCTTCTACGATTATCGCGGCGAAACCCCCGTGCCGACCCGCTGAGGCGGGGCGACACGGGTGATGCGTTCGACTTACTGCTTGTTGCCGTTGGCCGAGGGCTGGGCCGGCGCCGGGTAGGCCGGGTTCTCGGCCGGCGTGCCGCCGGTGTTGGACGTCGACGTCGCGTTCGACTTGCCCGAGACCGAACCCGTCACTTCCTTGCGGGACGCATCCTGGCTCTGGCTGGCATAGTCCTTGGGCGAGTTCGCACCCTGCCAGGTCATCAGCCCGGTGATGGCGATGGCGAGCAGGACCAGGCTGGCGATGAGGACGTAGAGAACCGGCTTGCCGCGCTTGCCCTGCCGGGCTTCCTGACCGTGTAGATTGTCCGCCATTCGATCCTCGCTTGACCGGTCTCGGCGACCGGCGATGCTGCCGGAGCGAGAGCGCTCCGGCATGATGCTCGGGTCTGAAACGCGACGGTCGAGAGCGGAGTTCCAGAAGGGCTCGCGGGGATGACGCTCAGCGCCCCGTGGTGAGCATGATCTTGCCGAGATGGGCGCTCGATTCCATCAGTTCGTGCGCCCGGCGCGCTTCCTCCAACGGGAAGGTCGCGTGGATGATCGGGCGGATCGTCCCGGCTTCGAGCAGGGGCCAGACGTCTCGGGCGAGCCCCTGCGCGATGGCGGCCTTCTCGGGCTTGGGCCGGGCGCGCAGGGTCGCGCCCGTGAAGGTGAGGCGCTTCATCATGATCGGGGTCATGCTGAAGGCATCGACCTTGTAGCCCTGCATGAAGGCGATCTGCACGAGACGTCCCTCGATGGCGAGGGCCGAGAGGTTCTTGGCGAGGTAGGGGGCCCCGACCATGTCGAGGATGACGTCGACGCCGTTCCCGTCGGTGAGGCCCTTCACGACCTCGACGAAGTCCGCCTCGCGGTAGTTGATCGCCGCATCCGCCCCGAGTTCACGGCAGAAGTCGCACTTCTCGGCCGAGCCGGCGGTGGCGAAGACGCGGGCGCCGTGGTGCTTGGCGATCTGGATCGCGGTGGAGCCGATGCCGCTCGACCCGCCATGGACCAGGAAAGTCTCGCCGGCCTTCAGGCGCCCGCGCTCGATCACCGTGCTGTAGACCGTGAAATAGTTCTCCGGCAGGCCCCCGGCCTCGATCAGCGACAGGGAGCGGGGTTTCGGCAGGCATTGCCCCACCTCGGCGACGGCGAACTCGGCATAGCCGCCGCTGATCGTCAGGGCGCAGACCTCATCGCCCGGCGCGAAGCCCGTCGTGCCCTCGCCCAGCGCGACGATGCGTCCGGCCACTTCGAGGCCGGGAATCTCGGTGGCGCCCTTCGGCGGCGGGTACTTGCCCTCCCGCTGCTGGATGTCGGGCCGGTTGATCCCGGCCGCGACCACCTCGATCAGGACCTGTCCGGGGGCCGCCTTCGGCAGCGGCACGGTCTCCAGGGCGAGCACGTCCGCCCCGCCGGCTCCGTTGAATCGGATCTGTCGCATGGTCTCGGGCAGGCTGGCTGTCATCGTGCGCTCCTCCAGGGTTTTGGAGCACATGGGCGGGTCGACCGCCGCTTGGCAAGATCCGTCGGCAAGGTCGGACGGTGTGCTCGCTCCGCGAGGCGGATCAGCGGGTGCCGTACATCCGGTCGCCGGCGTCGCCCAGGCCCGGCACGATGTAGCCGTGGTCGTTGAGGTGGCTGTCGATGGCGGCGGTCCAGACCGGCACGTCCGGATGGGCGGCCTGGAGCCGGGCGATGCCCTCCGGGGCGGCGAGCAGGCAGACGAAGCGCAAATCCTGGGCGCCGCGCTGCTTCAGGAGGTTGATCGCCGCCACCGCCGAGTTCGCGGTCGCCAGCATGGGGTCGAGGACGAGGACCGTGCGGTCCACGAGGTCGGAGGGCGCCTTGAAGTAGTATTCCACCGCCTCCAGCGTCTCGGGATCGCGGTAGAGGCCCACATGCGCCACGCGGGCCGAGGGTACCAGGGAGAGCATGCCGTCGAGGAAGCCGACGCCCGCGCGCAGGATCGGCGCCAGGACCAGCTTCTTGCCGGCGATCTGGGGCGCCTCCATCGCCTGGATCGGCGTCTCGATGGTCACGCTCTCCAGGGGCAGGTCGCGGGTGACCTCGTAGGCGAGCAGCATGCCGATCTCGTTGAGGATCTGGCGGAAGCCCTTGGTCGAGCGCTCGCGCTGGCGCAGGAGCGTCAACTTGTGCTGCACGAGGGGGTGGTCCACCACCCGGACGCTCGCCGCTGCCTGCATCGCTGGATCTCCCTGAAACCGAGGTCCGTTCCTGGGCGGGGGAAACCGAGGCGTGACCGAAGGGAAATTCCTAGAGCATCGCCCGGCCGCGAGCGAGGGCGCAGCGTGCCGCCCGTCCACGAAAAAGGGCTCCCGGCTCAAGCGCCGGAAGCCCTCTCGATCCTGCCGGACGCGCTCGATCAGACCGAGCGGGTGGTGTCGGCGGCGCGGCGCTTCTGCATGAAGGCGTCGAACTGCTCGCGGTCCTTGGCCCGCTTCAGCTCCTCCACGAACTCGGCGAAGGCGCGGCTCTCCTCCTGGAGGGCGCGGCGCTGGGCGTCGAGCCGGTCGAGTTCGCTGCGGCGGTACTCGTCGAAGGCGCGGTTGCCGGTGACGCCGCCGCCATTGGCGGCGTCGAACGCGGCGGCGAAGCGCGAACGCGCCGCTCCCGAGTTCCAGGACAGGCCGCGACCGGCAAAGCCACGCAGTTCGGACAGGGCGGGATAGCCCGCGACCTTCCAGGCCACGTAGGCGGCGGCCAGCGGCCACCAGTAGATGAACGCGACGACGATCGCGCCGATCTCGACGGACCGGCGTGGGAAGGGGCCGCTGCGGCAGGCCTTCCCGGTGGCGAAGGGGGATGTCGAGGAGAAGCTCACGGCTACGGCTCCGATGTAAATGTGAACGACATTCACATGCGGATGCGCGGCCCGGCTTTCAAGGGGCCGGTCCGTGTCCGTGTTACGGCCGCTCCCGCGCACCTCCAGCCCCGTGGACGAGGGCGAGCACCCCCGCGCGGAGCAGTTCGTACTTGTCCGGCATGCCCGCCCCCTTCGGCAGGTGCCCCGAGGCCGAAAGGGTCGCGAGGCCGTGCGACAGCGCCCAGACCTCCAGGGCGATGAAGCGCGGCGCCACGCCGCCGAACCCTTCGGGAAAGGTCGATTGCAGGGCGTCCACGAGGAGATCGAAGGGGCTCGGGCGCTCGCCGGGCGCCGCGTTCGGCGGGGCGGCGAGACCCCGCGTCTCGAAGATGGCCGCATAGTAGCCGGGTTCCTCCTCCGCGAAGGCGAGGTAGGCCTCGCCCATCCGGGTGAACCGCTCCAGCGGGGTCCCGCGCGCACCGAGGGCCCGGGCGAGGCGTTCGGCGAGATCGGCGAAGCCACGTCCCGCCACCTCCTCGAGGAGCGCCTCCCGGCCGCGGAAATGCCGGTAGAGGGCGGCCGGGGTTACCCCGACCAGGCGTGCGGCGTCCACAAGGGTGAAGCCGCCGATGCCGCGCTCGGCGATGAAGCGGCGCGCCGCTTCGATCAGCGCCTCCTTCAAGTTGCCGTGATGGTAGCTGCGCCGGTCTTCCGGCCCCTCGCGCCAATGTCGCACGCCACTCTCCCCACCCTCGCTCGACCGGGCGCGAGGGGTTCCAATCGCCCCCTCCCTAGCACGATGAGCAAGGGTTTCGAGCGCCGTCGCGTACCGGAACAGATGCCTCTGCTGCAATCACGGAGGCGTGATGGTGAAACGATTGCCGAATTATCCCGGGTGATGGCCTTGTGTCGGATGTCAATATAAGGATCAATATACTGACGAGACGATAAGATGTTCGGCCTGGGATCAAATGCCGTGGACGGGAACAACATCAATGATGATAACGAGACGCTGACGGATCTAATCTACGAGGCGGCGGTGTTGCCGGAACTCTGGCCTTCCGTGCTCGATCACCTCGCGGAGATTGCTGGCGCCCAAGGTTCGGTCCTCATTGCGGCGGATCTGATGGCCTATCGCTGGATCAACTCGGCGAGCCTCGATCAGGTCATGGCCGATTTCGCGTCGGGCGGGTGGGGCAGCCAGGGCCAGCGCACCGCCAAGCTCCTGGGCGCGCGACACGCGGGCTTCATCACCGAGCAGGACGTCTATACGCCGGACGAACTCGCCCGAGACGCCTTGATCCAGAACTTCCTGCGCCCGCGTGGCCTCGGCTGGGGCACGGCCACCGCGTTTCCGCTCTCCACCGGGGATACGCTCATCTTCAGCATCGAGCGGCGCTTCGCGGACGGGCCGGTGCCGCGCGAGGCCAGTCGCGCCCTCGACGCGCTGCGACCGCATCTCGGTCGGGCCGCCCTGCTCTCGGCCCGGCTCAAGCTGGAGCGGGCCCACGCCTCCGTCCAGGCCCTGGAGATGCTAGGGCTTCCGGCCGCGATCCTCTCGGGCGCCGGCCGCTTGCAATACCGCAATGCCGGGTTCGCCGGCCTCGTGCCCCGGGTGGTCCGCGACCAGCGCGAGCGGATCATCCTGTCCCATCCCGGTGCCGATGCCCTGCTGGCGGACGCGATCGCGGGCCGTGCCGGCCGGGCCGCCCGCTCCATCCCGGTTCCGGCCGATGCGGAGAACCCGGCCCTCGTCGTGCACCTCCTGCCCATGCGGGGCGCGGCCCAGGATGTGTTCGGCGGGGGGACGATGCTGATGGTGGCGACGCCGGTGATGCCGCGGCCCGTTCCCGGTACCGCCCTGCTGTCTGGCCTGTTCGACCTGACCGCCGCCGAGGCTCGCATCGCCCGGGGAATCGCCGACGGTGCCACCATCGCGATCCTCGCCGCGCAGCAGAACGTCAGCTTGGCGACGATCCGCAGTCAGGTGAAGGCGATCTTCGCCAAGACCGGCGTCACGCGTCAGGTCGACCTGGCACGCCTGATCTCAGGCTTCAGCCTGATCCAGTGAGGAGGCCTCAGTGCGGTCTCGAACCCGGCCGCGCGGTGCGGTTGCCCAGCGCGCGAAACAGGATGACGTTGGACAGGTCGGCTTGACCGTTCTGCCAGGCCGGTATGCCGGGCGTGTCCTGCGGGGTCGGCGCGCCGGCCGGTGCCACGAGGCAAGCGATGACCCGGTCACTGGTGCCGCGCTGAACGTAGCGTGCAATCCGCCGACGCATCCACGGGGCCATCGTCCACCTAGACTGCATGATCGCTCCCTCAAGTAACGTGAGAGCGACATGAGAGCGCACCGACTGAACAGTAGCATCCTCTATTTGGGGGAAATTGTTTCCGGATCTTTGCGTAGGCGTCTCACGCAGCGCCGCGGTGCTCGACCGCTTTCGAAAACGTGAACACTGCCCGTCGTCGGAAATCCCCTCGACCGGGCCTTGATGAGCCCGACGCATCGGAGTCGGCCCGCGCGGCGGCGACCCTCCGCCGACCGTTATCGATCGGCGGGTGCCGGTATCAGAAGCGAAAGATCGATCCGGCCCGCGCGAGGGCTTCCGTCTTGGCCGCGCGTGCCGCCTCGATCCGAGCGATCTCGGCCTTCAGGATGGCGATGCGCGCGTCGAGTTCCTCGACCGAGAGGGTGTCCAGCACCTCGCCGACCCGGTGCGAGACCGTCTCGCGCGCCCTGCCCTCATCTGCGTCCCGCATGTTCGCCTCCCTTCCATCGCGTTCGCCGGACTAAAGCCAAGACGTCCCAGCCTCCAGGGGCGCCAGACCGAGGTGCCGGGCCAGCGTCGCGCCGATATCCGCGAAGCTCTCGCGCCGTCCGATCGACCGGGACGCGAGGTCCGGGCCGAAGGCGAGGACCGGCACCTGCTCGCGCGTGTGTTCCGTGCCCGTCCAGGTCGGGTCGTTGCCGTGATCGGCGGTGATGAGGCAGAGGTCGCCGGCCCGCAGGACGGCCCGGATCCCGGGGAGCCGCGCGTCGAAGGCTTCGAGTTCGGCGGCATAGCCCGGGACGTCGCGCCGGTGGCCGTATTCGGTGTCGAAATCCACGAGGTTGAGGAAGACGAGGCCCCCGTCGGACAGGGTCGCGAAGGCATCGAGGGCGGCGTCCAGGCAGGCCGCGTTACCGGCCGGCTTGATCTCCCGGCCGGTGGCGCGATGCGCGAAGATGTCGCCGATCTTGCCGACGCTGACCACCGCGCGCCCGGCCTCGGCCAGGACATCGAGGAGCGTGCGGCCCGGCGGCTCGACGGCGTAGTCCTTGCGGTTCGCGGTGCGCCGGAACCCGTGTCCCGCGTCGCCGACGAAGGGCCGGGCGATCACCCGTCCGACCCGGTAGGGGTCGCAGAGGCCGCGGGCGATGCGGCAGGTGGCGTAGAGTCGATCCAGGCCGAAATGGTCCTCGTGGGCGGCGATCTGGAAGACGCTGTCGGCGGAGGTGTAGCAGATCGGCCGCCCCGTCCGGATGTGCTCGTCCCCGAGCCGCTCGATGATGGCGGTGCCGGCCGCATGGCAATCCCCGAGGATCCCCGGGAGCCCGGCCTGCGCGACCAGCGCTTCCGTGAGGGCCACCGGGAAGGTCGGGACCGTGACCGGGAAGTACCCCCAGGGCGTGCGCACGGGCACGCCCGCGATCTCCCAGTGACCCGAGGGCGTGTCCTTGCCGGCGGCCTGCTCGACCGCGTGGCCATAGGCCCCGTCCGGAGGCTGCCGGATCGCGAGCCCGGGCGGCACCAGCCCGGTCGCCCCCTGCGCCGCCAGCCCGAGGCCGAGGCCGGCGAGGTTCGGCAGGGACAGGGGGCCGGCGCGCAGGCCCGGACGGTCGCCGCGCCCCTCGGCGCAGGCCTGCGCGATGTGGCCGAGGGTGTCGGCGCCGGCGTCGCCGTAAGCCTCGGCATCCGGCGCGCCGCCGATGCCGACGGAATCGAGTACGATGAGGAGGGCGCGCGCCATGGCTCTTTCCGTCAGGCCGGGACCGCGTCGGCGGCGCTCTCGAGGTCGAAGGCGGCGGCGAAGAGCGCCTGGGTGTAGGCGGTCCGCGGCGCGGCGAAGATCGCTTCGGCCGCCCCCTCCTCCACCACCCGGCCGTTCTGCATCACCAGGACGTAGTTCGCGAGCGCCCGCACCACCTTGAGGTCGTGACTGATGAACAGGTAGGCGAGGCCCCGCTCGCGCTGGAGGTCGCGCAGGAGCGTCACGATCTGCGCCTGCACGGAACGGTCGAGGGCCGAGGTCGGCTCGTCGAGGACGATGAATTTCGGCTTGAGCACGATGGCCCGTGCGATGGCGATGCGCTGGCGCTGGCCGCCGGAGAATTCGTGCGGGTAGCGGTTCATGGTCGCCGGATCGAGCCCCACATCGGCGAGCGCCTTGGCCACCACCGCCTGCCGCTCGGCCCGGGTCTTCACCGCGCCCTGCACCACGAGGCCCTCGGCGACGATATCGGCCACCGTCATGCGGGGCGAGAGGGAGCCGTAGGGGTCCTGGAAGACGACCTGCATGTCGCGCCGGACCGGGCGCATGGCGGCGGGCGGCAGTCCGGCGATGGAGGTGCCGAGGAAGACGATGGGGCCTTCGGATCCGGTGAGCCGCAGGAGCGCCAGCCCCAGGGTCGTCTTGCCGGAACCGGATTCGCCCACCACTCCCACGGTCTCACCGGCGCGAACCCGGAGGGCGACACCGTCCACCGCCTTGACGTGGCTCGTGGTGCGGCGGAGCCAGCCTTCCCGGATCGGGAACCAGACCTTCAGCGGGCCGGTCTCCAGCAGGCGGGGCGCATCCGCCGCCACCGGGTTCGCGCGCCCCTTCGGCTCCGAGGCGAGGAGGCGCTTGGTGTAGTCGTGCTGCGGCCGGGCGAAGATCTCGGTCACCGGCCCGGCCTCGACGATCCGGCCGGAGAGCATGACGCAGACGCGCGTGGCGATGCGCTGCACGATGCCGAGGTCGTGGGTGATGAACAGCATCGCCATGCCGAGGCGCTTCTGCAGGTCGGCGAGCAGGGTGAGGATCTGGGCCTGCACCGTGACGTCGAGGGCGGTGGTCGGCTCGTCGGCCACCAGCAGGTCCGGCTCGCAGGCGAGCGCCATGGCGATCATCACGCGCTGGCGCTGGCCGCCCGACAATTCGTGCGGATAGGCGTTGAGGCGCCGCTCGGCATCGCGCAGCCCGACGAGGTCGAGGAGTTCGAGGATGCGCGCGCGCGCCCTGCGCCCCGAGAGGCCGCGATGCACCTGCAGCACCTCGCCGATCTGCCGCTGGATGCTGTGCAGCGGGTTGAGGGAGGTCATCGGCTCCTGGAACACCATGGTGATGTCGGCCCCGCGGATGCCGCGCAGGCGCCGCTCCGGCAGCGTCAGCAGATCCTGGCCCTTGAACAGGATCCGCCCGCCCGGATGCGTCGCCCCGGCATCCAGGAGCCGCAGGATCGAGAGGGCCGTCACCGACTTGCCGGACCCGGATTCGCCAACCAGCGCCAGGGTCTCTCCCGCCCGGATGCTGAAGCTGACGCCGTCGACGGCCCGCGTCTCGCGCTCCCGCCCGTGGAAGACGACGGACAGGTCCTGAACGTCGAGCAGCGTTTCGGTCATCGAGGCCTGTTTCGGAGCGGGGCTGACGTTGGGTAAAAGGCTCTATCGGTCGGTTATAGCGTGGGTGCCGGCGAACGGCGAACTCCGTCGTCGCCGCGCGCAACGCCTCCGACCTTGATCGACATCATTGATCGCGGGCGGCGGCGCTCTACAACCGGCGAGTGATCGCGTTCCTTCGAGACTTCCCCGCCCTCCTCGTCCTGCTGCTGGTGCTGCTCGTGCCCGGGCGCGCTGTCGCGGCCGCCGAGGGGGCGACCGAGACCGTGGAGCAGGCCCTGTGCCGGTTGATCGAGGGATCGGCCAAGGCGCGCGGTTTGCCCGTCCCGTTTCTGACGCGGCTGATCTGGCGCGAGAGCGCCTTCCGGGTCGGCGCCGTGAGCCCCGTGGGGGCGCAGGGGGTCGCGCAGTTCATGCCCGGCACGGCCCGCGAGCGCGGACTCGCGGACCCGTTCGACCCCGAGCAGGCGATCCCGCATGCGGCCCACCTGCTCGCGGACCTCAACCGGCAGTTCGGCAACCTCGGTCTGGCGGCGGCGGCCTACAATGGCGGGCCGGGCCGGGTCTCGTCCTGGCTCGCCGGAACCGGGGGCCTGCCCTCGGAGACCCGCAACTACGTGCTCGCGATCACGGGCGCGCCCGCCGAGGACTGGCGCCCCGGCGCCGGGATCGAGATGCCCGAGGGCGGGGAAGCGGGTGAGAAGCCGGCGGGCACCAAGCCGGATGCCGGGAAGACCTGCCTCCAGGTGACGGCGGCCCTGCGCATTCCGTCGCGCGGCGACCGCTTCGCCCTCGGCGGCAACGAGGGACCGGCGGCGCCCTGGGGCATCCAACTCGCCGGGAACTTCTCCAAAGCCTTGGCGCTGCAGAGCTTCGCGCGGACACGGAAGCTCTACACAAGCGTCATCGGCGATGTTCGCCCCATGATCATCGGCACACGCCTGCGCAGCCGGGGCACCCGCGCCTTCTACCGCATCCGTATCCCGGCCCAGAGCCGCGAGGCCGCCGACACCCTGTGCGGCCGCATCCGCGGGGTCGGCGGCGCCTGCCTGGTCCTCAGGACCTGATCTCCCCGCCATTCGCGAAACCGCGCCGATCGCGCCATCAATCCGCCGCGCCTGCCCTGTCACAGGGGGCACGCGCCCCAACAGAGAGATGCATGACCCGGGTTCTCGCCGTCCTTGCCGGTTTCACCACCCTCGCGCTCGTCGCGCTGGGAATCACGGCCTGCTCGCCGCTCGCCTTCTTCGACGCGATCGGCCCCCGGGACGACGGCGGCCGCCTCAGCCTGAAGGACGCCGCCTTCGGGAGCCATCCGCGCCAGCGCCTCGACGTCTTCACCCCCGTGGCGGCGCCAGAGGGGGCCCCGGTCCTGGTGTTCTTCTACGGTGGCTCCTGGAAGAACGGCGCGAAGGAGGATTACGCCTTCGTGGGGCAGGCGCTGGCCGCGCAGGGCTTCGTCACAGTGCTGCCGGATTACCGGCTCTATCCGGAGGTCCGGTTCCCCGACTTCCTCGATGACGGGGCCCGCGCCGTCGCCTGGGTGCAGGCGAACATCGCGGCCTATGGCGGCGACCCGCGCCGGATCGTGCTCGCGGGCCACTCGGCGGGAGCCTACAACGCCGTCATGCTGGGGCTCGACCCGAGCTACCTGCGCCGGGCCGGCGTCGACCCGCGCGTGATCCGGGCTGTGGCGGGGCTCTCCGGCCCCTACGACTTCCTGCCCCTCGATGCCGGCACCGCCACGGAGGTGTTCGGCGCGGCGCCGGACAAACCGGCCACCCAGCCCATCACCTTCGCGGGTCCGCGCTCGCCCCCGGCCTTCCTGGCGTCGGGCGACGGCGACACGGTCGTGCGGCCATCCAACACGAAGAACCTCGCCGCCCGCCTGCGCGAGGCCCGCGTGCCGGTGCAGGAACGGATCTATCCCGGACTCGACCATGCCGATACGCTGCTGGCGCTTTCCGTGACCTTCCGTTCGAAGGCGCCGGAACTCGCCGAGATGGCGGCCTTCCTGCGCCAGCAGGCCGGCGGCGAGCGGCCCCTGCAGGCCCGAATGCTCGGCAACTGAGGTCAGGCTTGGCGCAGGGGGTCAGGCCCGGCGCGAGACCTCAGGCCCGGCGCAAGGCCTCGCGTGCCTTGCGGTGGTCGGGCGCGTCCGAGAAGGCCTTGTGCATCGCCGCCCAGAGGGGCGTGCGGGCGAGGTTCTCGTCCAGGGGGAGCGCGCGCTGGATCAGGCCGTCGGTGCGCCGGCGCTGCGGGCTGGTGTTCAGCCAGGTGTTGCGGTTGGTGATGTCCCAGGTCAGCACGTTGAGCACGGCCGGCTCGTCCAGCACCACGTCGAGGAAGCGGCGGGCGAGGTCCGAGACCGCCCCGTCCCGGGCCTTCAGGTCGGCGGGATAGTCCCGGTCGTTGATGTCCAATTCGGTGACCTCGATGGCGAGGCCCATCTCCGCCACCGCGCGCAGGAAGCGCCTGAGCTTCTCCTGGTTCAGCGGGTGCTTGGCGTAGAGGTGGCCCTGGAGGCCGAGGCGGCGGATCGGGACGCCCCGCGAGCGCAGGCCTTCGAGCGTCCGCAGCACCATGGCGCGGCGGGCGTCGATCCAATCCGCGTCGAGTTCGAGGTCGTTCTCGTTCCAGACCCCCGCAGCCCCGGGATCCGCCGCGTGCTGCATGCGGAAGGCGAGATCGAGGTAGCGCGGGCCGAGCGCTTCCAGCCAGGGCGTGCGCCGCAGCCCGTCGGCGCGGCCGTCATGGGGGCCGCAGACCTCGTTGACCACGTCCCAGGCCTCGATCCGGCCCCGATAGCGCCCCGCCATGGCGTCGATCCAGCGGCGCAGGAACACCTCGCCCTGGCCGCCCGCGAGACGGGCCGGAACCCAGTCCGGCAGCCCCTCGTGCCAGACCAGGGTGTGCCCGCGCATGCGCTGGCGGTTGCCCTCCGCGAAGGCCACGACCTCGTCCGCGTAGGTGAAGTCGAGGGCGTCGGGGCTCCGCCAGGCATAGGTCAGCTTCATCGCGTTCTCGGACACGAGGATGCCGGCCTCCCGCGCCAGCGCCCGGCCGTAGGCCGGCTGCTGGCGGAGCGTGACGCCGTTCACGGCCGACCCGTAGGCGATGCCCTTGCGCGCCGCCGCCGCGTTGAGGCTGTCGGCCGACCAGGAGGGCGTCCCGGCCCGGGCACGGTCCCCCGCGAGCGCGAAGGCGCCGAGGGTGCCGGCGAGCAGCCCGCGCCGGGATACCCCCGCGCCGCTCACGCCTCGACCGTCTCCCGCTCGGGGGGAATGAGCCGGGGCCGGCGGTCGGCCCCGATGGCCACGAAGGTGAACAGCCCCTCCGTCACCTTCATGGTGGCCTCGCCCTCGCGCTCGCGGCGCCAGACCTCGACCTGGATGACCATCGAGGTGCGCCCGACGCGCACGATCCAGGCATAGATGCTGACCTCGTCGCCGACGAT
The DNA here is from genome assembly GCF_025813715.1 of Methylobacterium sp. FF17. Taxonomy (NCBI): domain Bacteria; kingdom Pseudomonadati; phylum Pseudomonadota; class Alphaproteobacteria; order Hyphomicrobiales; family Methylobacteriaceae; genus Methylobacterium; species Methylobacterium flocculans. The sequence goes on along the minus strand of NZ_CP107532.1, from coordinate 3,812,703 downwards.
CACCGGTCGGTGGAAGGTCATCGCCTCCACCGAAATGGTGGCGCAGCGTCCCCGCGAGCGGCGGGCGGCGACGTTGCCCGCCGCGAGATCCATCTGCCCCATCAGCCAGCCGCCGAAGATGTCCCCGGCCGGGTTGGTGTCGGCGGGCATCGCGATGGTGCGGACCACCGGGGGGCCCCGGTCTGCGGGCGGGTGCGGTTCGGGAGCGTCGGTCGTCATGATGGCGTGCGGACTCGGGGGGCGATGGACCGGTCGACGCAAGGGACGCGCCGCCCGTGGCCTCATGTCACATCCGGTCCGAGCCGAACAGGCGGCCAATCCCGATTGCGCCTATTCCGGCAGCGCGAACACCACGAGGGCGTCGCCGGTGCCGAAGCCGGATCCCTTCGTGAAGGAGGCCCCGCCCGCTGCCACCGCCACGTATTGCCGGCCGTCGAGCGCATAGGTGATCGGCGGCCCGCCGATGCCGGCGCCGCACTGGAAGCGCCACAGGACCGCGCCGGTCCGGGCGTCGTGGGCATCGAGGTGCCCGTCCTCCTCGCCGGAGAAGACGAGGCCGCCGGCGGTGGCGAGGGTGCCGCCGGAGAGCCGGCTGCCCCCCTTCACCGACCACTTGATCGCGCCGCCCCCGGCGAGGTCCACCGCCGTCAGGGTGCTGAAGCTCGGCTCGCCCTTCGCCTCCGCGGTTTCCGTGTAGCGGATGGCCGGGCGCGTGGGTGTGGCCGGGACGGTCCGCACCACGTAGGTGGTGGCCCCGTGCCGGACCTGGGCGAAGGCCGTCCCGCCCCGCGCGTCGTACGCCACCGGATGCCAGGAGATCGCCCCGAGGGGGCCGGGGCTCACCACCGTGCCGGCCTCGGTCGGCGGCGCGTAGAGGTTCTTCTGCGTGACGAGCGGTTCGGAACGGGTCAGCAACTGGCCCGTGGCCCGGTCGTGGACGTAGATCCAGCCCGTCTTCGAGCCCTGCGCCACGGCCTTGACCGGTCCCTGCGGCGTCGGCTGGTCGAGGAGAAAGGGCGGACTCGCGACGTCGTAGCCCCACTCGTCGTGCGGCACCTGCTGGTAGTGCCAGCGCAACTGCCCGGTACGGACGTCGAGGGCCACGAGGCTCATGGTGTAGAGGTTGTCCCCGGGCCGGGAGAGGCCGAAATTCTGCGGCGCCGGGTTGCCGGTCCCGACATAGATCAGCCCGAGATCCGGATCGTAGGCGGGCGTCATCCAGAGCGAGCCGCCCCCGACGCGCCAGGCCTCGCGGTGGGCCGGGGCGGCGGCCTTCTCTGCCGGAATGTCGCGGTGGAGCGGAACGCCGTCGGGCGTCGTCGCGGCGAAGTCCCCTTCCCAGCCATCCGCCTTGGTGACGTACCAGCGCCAGCGCTCGGCCCCCGTGGCGGCGTCGTAGGCGGCGAGCCAGCCGCGCCGGCCGTAGCCGCCCTCGATACCGACCACGGCGCCCCCGTCGAGGCCGCCCTTGTCGTCCTCCACGTGCAGGCCGTAGCCGGCGCCCGCCACCCCGACGACGACGAGGCCCTGCGCCACCAGGGGCGGCATCTTGAACCCGAGCCGGCTCGATCCCTGCACGCCCTTGGCGCCGAGCGTGTCCGCCAGCGCCGAGGCGGTTTCGGACTCGCCCTCCTCGGGGCGCACCGCTTCGTGGTCCCAGAGCAGCGTTCCCGTCTTGGCGTCGAGGGCGATGATCCGCCCGTCCATCGTCGCCTCGAAGACCCGGCCGTCCGAGACCGCCACGCCCCGGTTCGAGGGCGGCCCGAAGATCTTCTCCGTGCGCGGCCGGTGGGTGTAGGTCCAGAGCACCCGGCCGTCGCGGGCATCGAGGGCGGCGACGTGGTTCTGGGTGGTGGAGACGTAGAGCGTGGTCCCGACCACGACGGGCTCCGCCTGGAAGTAGCCGGTGATGCCGGTCTGGAAGATCCAGGCCGGGCGCAGGGCCTTCACGGTGGCGCGGTCGATCTGCGTCAGCGGCGAGAAGTGCTGGTTGGTGTGGTCGCGCCCGAACATCGGCCAGTCGTCGGAGGAGGCCGGCGCCGGGACCTGCGCCGTGACGAGAAGGGCGGCAAAGCCCATGACGCGTGCCAGACCCATACCCGTTCCCCTCGTCCGTATGACCGCGTTGCCGTGATTGCTCGGCTTCAGGCGGAAGTTCCGGGCCGCTTCGCCTTGGCGAGCTGCAGCGGCGTGTCGGCGGCGCCCATCGACTGGGCCATCTCGGCGGCGGTGAGCCCGGTGCCGTCCCGCAGATCCGGGTCCGCCCCATGGGCGAGGAGCAGGTCCACCATCTCGGTGCGGTTGAACATCGCCGCCGTCATCAGCGCCGTGCGGTTCCCGTCGCCGGCGCCGTCGACCAGCGCGCCCTGGGCGAGGAGCAGGGTGACCATGGCGATGTCGCCCTTGAAGGCGGCTCCGGCCAGCGGGGTCTGGCCTCGGTCGTTGGCAAGCTCCGGGTCGCCGCCATGCGCGAGGATGATCCGGGCGGCCTCGGCCTGCCCGTTATAGGCGGCGAGCATCAGCAGGCTGTCGCCCTTGTCGTTGCGCAGGTTGGCCGGAAGTCCCTGGCCGAACAGGTCGGCGAGTTCGTCGGCATGGCCGAGGCGGGCGTACTGGAAGACCCGCCCGGCGAAGGCCAGGGTTTCGGCGTCGAGTTCGGGCTTCGGGGTGGGCTCGGGATCCATGCGGGTGTCCGGTCATCGAGGCGAGGGATCGTCGCCGCGACGCGAGGACGCCACGGTCGGCTCCGGTCATTTAGCCCCGTACGGCCGCGAGTCGAGACGTGGCCGGACGGGCGATCCTCAGAAGCCGTGGCGGTCGAGGGCCGCCCGGAGGATATCTGTGTCGATGGTGTAGTCGGATTGCATGCCGAGTTCCGGGGACAGGCTCGTCCCGTGGATGGAGACGTAGTGGCCTTCCTTGAGCCCCATCAGGTCGAGGAAGAAATCGTCCATCATGTCCTGGTTGGTCAGCATCAGGCAGCGCGTGCCGGCCGGCGCGAAGGCGAGGTTGGCCAGGGCCGCGCCCATCCCGCCCACCACGAACCGCGCGGCGGCGAAAATCTGGATCTGGCGCGCGAAGGTCTCGGTCTCCGGGTGCACCAGCTGGTAGCCGCGCGCCTCGAGGAGCGCGATCACCTCGGACTCGTTGGCGAGGCGACGCCGGCCGCCGCGGTTCCGGCTCACGTAGATCCGCTCGGACAATGTCCCGGCCGGTGGGCCGATGCGGTCACGCAGGTCGGTGGCGGCCTCGATCACCAGGGGGGACTTCGTGGCGGGCTGGCGGGTGATCGGGGTCGGGTAGATCAGCTCCTCGAACACCACCTCGCGCTGGGTGAGCCAGACGATCCGGTCCTCGCCGATCCCCAGGACGGCGAGCGAGTCGCGATACAGCCGCTCCATCCCGGGCACGGCCTGGACGGTGACCTTCGCGCCGTCGAGGAGCCCCGCGCGTGCGGCCACATGCAGGCGGGGCAGGCACTCGATCAGCCAATGGCCGTAATTCTCCGCCCAGAGCTGCCAGAGGTGCACCGTGCGCCCGGCGATCCGGCGCGGGCGCGGCAGGGTGTGGCGGACCTCCCCCGTCCCGTCCGCCGAAAGGGACAGGGCGCCGAGATAGGCGCTCCGGTCGCGGTTGATCAGGCTCTCCTCGATGACGGCGTCACCGACTTGGACGAGGCCGTATCCGAACACGACGGCGTCGCGGAAGCGATGGACGCGCGCCTCGGGCGGAACGACGTCGCAGCCGGCATAGGCCGCCACGCCCGCGACGATCCAGGGCGGCGCGTCGATCAAATCCGCGTTCGCCCGCCGGTAGGTCGTGGTCTCGACGGTCGCCGCCAGCGAGCCGGGGATCGCCGAGGCCGCCAGGAGCCGGATCGCCGTGGCCGGGCCGGCGGGCTTGGCGACGACCCGGTATCCGGTCCCCGGCGGGCTCCGGGCCGCCCGCGCCGTCCGGCATCCCAGCCTCGCGAGGCGCCCCTCCAGGGCGGGCGCGGGATGGAGCCGGGCGGCGAGGCGTGTGCCGAGCCCGCTCCCGACCCGCAGGGCGTAGGCGCCCCCCCGGGCCAGGTCGGGCAGGAGGACCGCAAGGGCCCGGGCCTGCGCGGCCGGGTCGCGGGCCCGCTGATCGATGACGAGGCTCGGGCCGTGGAACGCCGCCAGCGAGCGCAGCCAGCGCCGGTCGGCGATCCGCCCGCACCAGACGGTCACGCCGGCGGGAGCCTCGGCCGCGAGGGTCGGGTTCTCGGTCACCAGCCAGATCGGGGCCTGCAGGAAGCGTTCGCCGAAGGCCGCGAGGTCGGGGTCGACGCGGTCGCACAGGATCAGGATCGCGCTCGGTTGAGTGGCCAGCGCAACCACCGCCGGTTCCCGGGCGAGGCGCGCCAAATCGCCCTCCTTCGCCCCGACCCCGAGGGCGGACCGGAACCGGCGCCACATCCTCCGGGTCCAAGCCCTTTTCCAAGTGGAGGGCAGGAACCATACTTGTGCCATGCCGACTCCGAAGCCCCCCCGCGCCGCGTCCGCCGAAACTCCGAGTTCCAGAACTCGGAGTTCCAAGACTCCGAGCTCAAAGACTCCGGGCTCAAAGACGCCGAACTCCAAGGCGTCGAAGCCCGAGCTGCAGCCGCTCGACGAGCACCTCGCGGCCCTGCTCAGCCCGGCCCTCAACCGCAATCGGTTGCCCACGCCCGAGCCCGCCCCCAAGGCAGCCAAGGCCCCGGGACGCTCGAAGCGTCCGACCCCTCGGCCGGGAATGTCGGAGGCGCCTCAGGCGGGGTTCATGCACGCCGAGGCCGCCGATGTCGACCCGCGCCTCGCCCAAGCGCTGGGGTTGCGGGCGTCCGAGGACGGTCCGGTGCCGGAGGGCCAGCTCGACACGGACGAGACCTCGCTCGCGAGCGACGGCGTCTCGGCCACGGTCGACGCGCTCTCGCGCCTGCTCACCGAAGGCAACCCGCTGTTCCGGGACGGCCAGACCTGGGTGCCCCACCGACCCGAGCGGCCGAAGAAGTCGGAGGGCGGTGTCCCCTTCACCCTGAAGTCCGAGTTCGAGCCGGCGGGCGACCAGCCCCGCGCCATCGCGGAACTCGTGGAGGGCGTGAAGAAGGCCGAGCGCGACCAGGTGCTGCTCGGCGTCACCGGCTCGGGCAAGACCTTCACCATGGCGAAGGTGATCGCCGAGACGCAGCGCCCCGCCCTGATCCTGGCGCCGAACAAGACGCTCGCGGCGCAGCTCTACGGGGAGTTCAAGTCCTTCTTCCCCGACAACGCGGTGGAGTACTTCGTCTCGTACTACGACTATTATCAGCCCGAGGCCTACGTGCCGCGCTCGGATACCTTCATCGAGAAGGAGTCCTCGATCAACGAGCAGATCGACCGGATGCGCCACGCTGCCACGCGGGCCCTCCTGGAGCGCGACGACGTCATCCTGGTCGCCTCGGTCTCGTGCATCTACGGCATCGGCTCGGTGGAGACCTACACCGCCATGTCGTTCACGGTGTCGCTGGAGGAGAAGATCGAGCAGCGCCAGCTCATCGCCGATCTCGTGGCGCTGCAGTACAAGCGCATCCAGTCGGACTTCGCGCGCGGCACCTTCCGGGTCCGCGGCGACGTGATCGAACTCTGGCCCGCCCACCTGGACGATCGCGGCTGGCGCATCGGCTTGTTCGGCGACGAGATCGAATCGATCACCGAGTTCGATCCCCTGACCGGCAAGAAGATCAACGACCTCAAGTTCGTGAAGGTCTACGCCAACTCGCACTACGTCACGCCGCGTCCTACCCTCCAGCAGGCGGTCAAGGGCATCAAGACCGAGCTGAAGCAGCGGGTGGACGAGTTGACGAAGATGGGCCGCCTGATCGAGGCGCAGCGCATCGAGCAGCGCTGCACCTTCGACATCGAGATGATCGAGGCCACGGGGGCCTGCAACGGCATCGAGAACTATTCGCGGTATCTGACGGGCCGTAAGCCCGGCGAGCCGCCGCCGACCCTGTTCGAGTACCTGCCCGACAACGCCCTCGTCTTCACCGACGAGAGCCACGTCACGGTTCCGCAGATCGGCGGCATGTACAAGGGCGACTTCCGCCGCAAGGCGACGCTGGCCGAGTACGGCTTCCGCCTGCCCTCCTGCCTCGACAACCGCCCGCTGCGGTTCGAGGAATGGGACGCCATGCGCCCGCAATCGATCCACGTCTCCGCGACCCCGGCGAAGTGGGAGATGGAGCAGACCGGCGGCGTCTTCGCCGAGCAGGTCATCCGTCCCACCGGCCTCGTCGACCCGGTCATCGAGATCCGCCCTGCGCGCAGCCAGGTGGACGACCTGCTGGGCGAGGTGCGCGAGGTCGCCCAGGCCGGCTACCGGACACTGGTGACGACGCTCACCAAGCGGATGGCCGAGGACCTGACCGAGTACCTGCACGAGAACTCGGTCCGCGTGCGCTACATGCACTCCGACATCGATACCCTGGAGCGCATCGAGATCATCCGCGACCTGCGGCTCGGCGCCTTTGACGTGCTGATCGGCATCAACCTGCTGCGCGAGGGTCTCGACATCCCGGAATGCGCCCTCGTGGCGATCCTCGACGCCGACAAGGAAGGATTCCTGCGCTCCGAGACCTCGCTGGTGCAGACCATCGGCCGCGCCGCCCGCAACGCCGAGGCCCGCTGCATCCTCTACGCGGACCACGTCACCGGTTCGATGGAGCGGGCGATGGCCGAGACCGAGCGCCGTCGCACCAAGCAGCTCGCCTACAACGAGGAGCACGGGATCACGCCGCAGAGCGTGAAGCGCGGCATCTCCGACATCCTCGACAGCGTGTTCGAGCGCGATCACGTCCAGGTGGACACCGGCCTCGCCAAGGACGCGGTCACGATCGGCCACAACTTCAAGGCCGTGATGGCCGATCTCGAGAAGCGGATGCGCACGGCCGCGGCCGACCTCGACTTCGAGGAAGCGGCGCGCCTGCGCGACGAGCTGAAGCGTCTCCAGGCGACGGAACTCCTGGTCTCGGACGATCCAATGGCGCGCCAGGGCGACGTCGAGCGGGAGGCCGGGCGCTACGGCGCCAAGGGCGGCTCCAAGGGGAGCCGCATCGCGAAGCCGACCCTCGACAACATGGGGCCGGGCACGGACCGCGAGATTCCCGTGGGCGCACCCGTCTGGCAGGAGCGCCCGAAGGCGCGCTCGACGCAGGGGCTCGGCGGGCAGAAGCCGAAATACAAGGGCGGGGGCGGGCGCAAGCGCGGCTGATCGCGAGGCCGGACGGCGGAACCCTTCCGGCGTACCGGGGCTTGGTTGGGCAACGCCGGCCCCGACCCTGGAGACGACTCCGTGACAGCGCCCCGCCCCTCCCGCTCGCCGTTCCGGCCACGCGCCGGCTCGGCCATCACCGCCCTCTTCCTCGGCAGCCTCGCGATCACGGCGATCTCGGGCTTCGTGCCCGGATCGCTCGGGGTGCAGCCCGCCGCCGCGCAGAGCGCGGCGAACCCGAACGATCAGCCGACCCCCGGCACGCTGCCGGGCCGCGATGGCGCCGGCACCGCGTCGGAGCGCCCGACCGGACAGGTCGCACCGCCGAGCGCCATCTCGTCCAGCACGGATGTCATGGCCGGCGACGCGAAGCGGGGCGCCCGGACCAATCCCCTCGATCACCTGCCCGCACGGGACCGCGCCGCCACCGGCGGCACCCGGCGGGACTGACGGCGACGGATCGATCGGCGTCCCTGCGCGGGCGCCGCATCCCCGCATCAATCCGGACACGCACGCAACGGAGGAAGCGAACATGGGTCTGCTCGATCAAGTCATCGGCGGTGTTCTCGGTCAGGTGCTCGGAGGCGGGCGCCAGCCGGAGCGCGGCGGCCAGGGCGGCGGTGCCCTCGGCGGGGCGATGTCGCCCCTGGTCCAGGCCCTGCTGATGCTCCTCATGTCCAAGGGTGCTGGCGGCCTCGGCGATCTCCTCGGCGGCGGGCAGCGCCGGGACGCACCCGAGCCGCGCGGACGCGACGACGGGGATATCGGCGGCTTCGGCCAGGATGGCGGATCGTCCTGGGATCGCGGCGAGGACCGCGGTGGGCCGCTCGATCAGCCGCGCGGGCGCGAGGGCGACTTCAGCGACCTGTCGGGCATGCTCGACGGGCCGGGCGAGCGGTCGTCCGGCGGCGGTTCGCGCGACCCCGGCGCCGGACCCTATGCCCGTCTCGACGAAGAGCCCGCCAACGGGCGGGGCGGTCTCGACGGGCTGATCGAGCAGTTTCAGCGCGGCGGCCTCGGCGACGTCATGGAATCCTGGATCGGCCACGGCGAGAACCGTCCGGTCCCGCCGAACCGGCTCGCCGACGCCCTGGGTCCGGAGACGGTCGGCGCCCTCGAGCAGCGCACCGGCATGAACCGCGACGACCTGCTCGCGCAACTCTCCCAGGCGCTGCCTCAGGTCATCAACGCCCTGACGCCCGAGGGGCGGCGGCCCACCGGGGCGGATACGCGCGGTTGGTAGGCACGATCCTCCACTGACGGGGCGGGTACCGTCGGCCGGGGATTGCCCTCACCTGGCCGGCGGCGATGTTCCCGGGGAGCGTCGCCCTTCCGGTCCCAGCGTCCCGAAGCGCATGCCCGCTTCGTAGGACCGGAAGGTGTTGCGGCCGGCGTTCTTCGCCTCGAACAGGGCGAGGTCGGCGTTCCGGCAGAGCTGATCGGGGTCCATGCCGTCCTGCGGGGCGACCGCGATGCCGACGCTGGTGCCGACCACGATGGGATCGCCGTCGAGATCGATCGGTTGCGAGATCGTGTCGATGATGCGCCGGGCCAGCGTCCGGATGCTGCTCGCGACCACCGGGCCGGTCTGGATCACCATGAATTCGTCGCCGCCGATGCGCGCGACGGTGTCCTCGGTCCGCACGATCGCGCGCAGGCGCTGGGCAACCGTGCGCAGCAGTATGTCTCCGGCATGATGGCCGAAGGTGTCGTTCACCGCCTTGAAGCGGTCGAGGTCCAGGCACAGCACCGCGAACCCGCCCGCACGGCGGCGCGACTGCGCGATCTCCTGGGTGAGGCGTTCCCGGAACAGGGTGCGGTTGGCGAGGTCGGTCAGGGCATCGTGCCGCGCCATGTGGGCGATCCGGTGCTCCGCTTCCTTGCGCTCGGTGATGTCGCGCACGGCCGCCACGTAGCCGGTGCGCTCGACGCCCTCGGCGTCGAAGGTGACGTTGAAGATGGCCTCGACCCAGACCCAGGTCCCGTCCTTGCGCCGGTAGCGCTGGCGCGCGACCGCCCGGTCGAGTCGGCCCGCGCACATGTCGCGCAGGAGCCGGCCGAAATCGTCCCGGTCGTCGGGATGGACCTGATCGAGGGGCTTCGTTCCGATGAGGTCCTCGGGCTCGTGCCCGAGCAGGGCGCGGACGGCCGGCGAGACGTAGCGGCGGACCGTATCGAGGGTCGCCCACACCACCATGTCGGAGGTGTTCTCGGCGAGCAGGCGGTAATGCGCTTCGCGCTCGCGCAGCTGCGCCTTCGCCCGGTGCAGGGTGAGCTGCGCGCTCACGACGGAGGCCAGGTCCTTGAGGCGGGCGTGGTCCTCGGCCGAGAAGCGGCGCGGCACGGTGTCGAGGACGCACAGGATCCCGACCCGCAATCCGTTCTCCGCATGGAGCGGCGCGCCGGCGTAGAAGCGCACCTGCGGCGGCTGGGTCACCAGGGGCGCATCCCGGAAGCGTTCATCCTCCCGCGCATCCTCCACCACGAAGACCGCGTCCGAGAGGATCGCGTAGTTGCAGAAGGCGCCTTTCCGCTCCGTCTGGTTCTGTTCGAGGCCGCATTTGGCCTTGAACCACTGGTGGTCCGCTTCGACCAGGGAGACGTAGGAGATCGGCATGCCGAACAGGGCCGCCGCCGTGCGACAGACGGCGTCGAATTCCGGCTCCGGCTCGGTGGCCATGATGCGCAGATCACGAAGGGCTTTCAGTCGATCCGCTTCGTTGTCGGCGGTGGGATACATGCGGGTCCTGGATCAATCGTTCCGATGTTGCGGATCGACATTGCCCCTATCTTAGGCATCGAGAGTGCGAATCGGAGCTTAACATTTGGCGGCCGGCGCCGGGATCGCATCGCCACCCCCGGATTTATTTTGCGGGGCGGACCTGACAGCTGGCGCAGAAGAAGGTGGAGCGCCCCGATTGGACGATCCGGCCGATCGTTCCGGTGCAGCCCTTCGCCCCGCAGGGCTGCCCGACCCGGTCGTAGACCCGGAAGGCGTGCTGGAACGCGCCGGACCCGCCATCCGTGTGGGCGTAGTCCCGAAGGGTCGATCCGCCGGCCGCCACCGCCTCCCTCAAGACCTCGCCGATCACCCGGGTCAGGCGCTTGGCGCCGGGCGTGGGCGTGCCATCCGCCTTGGCGAGGCTGCCGGCCGGGGTCTCCGGGTGCAGACCGGCCCGGTGCAGGGCCTCGCAGACGTAGATGTTGCCGAGGCCCGCGATAAGGCGTTGGTCGAGGAGCGCCGCCTTCAGGGGGGTGATCCGGCCCCGGAACAGGCGCGCCACGGCCTGTGGCGTCAGGGCGTCGCTCAAGGGCTCGATCCCCATGCCTGCGAAGTGCCGGCAGGTCCCTAGGGATTCGGTGGGCACGAGATCCATGAAGCCGAAGCGGCGCACGTCGTTGTAGGTCACCGTCGCGCCGTTCGACATCGCCATGACCACGTGGTCGTGCTTGGCGTTGCCGAGCGCGCCCTCCAGGTAGAAATCCCCCGGTGACAGGTTGCGGCCGTCCGGAAGGGCCACGTCGAAGCGCCCGCTCATGCCGAGATGCAGGATGAGCGATTCCCCCGAATCGAGACCCGCCACGAGGTACTTCGCGCGCCGGGCCAGATCCGTCACGGCGCGGCCCTCGAGCCGCGCGGCGAAGCGCTCGGGGAAGGGAAACCGCAGGTTGGGACGCCGCAGGTGGACGCGGGCGAAGCGGGCCCCGACCAGGGCGGCCGCGAGGCCGAGGCGGACGGTCTCGACTTCGGGAAGTTCGGGCATGGGTGGGACGGGGGCTCCGATTGACGTCAGGGGACGCGATCCGCCACTCGCGACGGATCGCACCTCACACAGGATGGCACATGGCGATCCCGGCCACGTTTCGCTATTGAGCGTGCGCGAGAGGTTGATGTCCATGAATTCGGTGAAACGGTCGGTCGATCAGGCCACGGACGGCGCGAGCACGCATTTCGGCTTCGAAAGCGTCGCGCTCGACGAGAAGCAGGGCCGCGTCGACGACGTGTTCCGCTCGGTTGCCAAGCGCTACGACCTCATGAACGATCTCATGTCCGGGGGCCTTCACCGCGCCTGGAAGTCGCACCTGATCTCGATGCTGCGCCCGCCGCGCAACCGGCCGTTCCGCCACCTCGACGTGGCCGGCGGCACCGCCGACATCGCCTTCCGAGCCTTGGAGGCCGGGGGCCCGGACACCCACTCCACGGTCCTCGACATCAACGAGGCCATGCTGCGTGTCGGCGCCGAGCGGGCGGGGAACCGCTTCCCGGGGCGGATCGACTTCGTGACCGCCAATGCCGAGGCGCTGCCCCTGCCCTCAGAGCGTTTCGATGCCTACACCATCGCCTTCGGCATCCGGAACGTGCCCCGGATCGATGTGGCGCTCGCCGAGGCGCACCGCGTGCTCAAGCCCGGCGGGCGCTTCCTCTGCCTCGAATTCTCCAAGGTGGATCTCCCGGTGCTCGACCGGATCTACGACGCCTACTCGTTCCACGTGATCCCGCGGCTGGGCGCCAGCGTGGCGGGGGACGCGGATTCCTACCGCTATCTCGTGGAATCCATCCGCAAATTCCCCTCCCCGGGCCGGTTCGCCGGGATGATCGAGGCCGCCGGCTTCCGCCACGTGAGCCACCGGCCGCTCACCGGGGGCATCGTGGCGATCCATTCCGGGTGGAAGGTCTCGTGACGGGTCGGGCCGCCTGATGCTCGGCGCCGTCATCCACCTGTTCCGCGGCGCGCATGTGGGCTTCGTGCTGGCCCGCGAGGGCGCGCTGTCCTTCGTCGACCCCACCGACCTGCCGCCGCACCTGCACCTCGCCCTGCGTACCGGGCGGATGCTGGAGCGTCCCGGCCTGGGCAGCGGCGCCGGTCCGCTGCAGCGGGCGCTGACGCGGCTCGGGCCGAGCTACGTCAAGTTCGGCCAGTTCCTCGCGACCCGCCCCGACATCGTCGGCATGGACGCCGCCCGCGACCTGGAGACGCTGCAGGACCGGGTGCCGCCCTTCCCGCAGGAGACCGCGATCCGCGTCGTCGAGGCGACGCTGGGCAAGCCGGTGGCGCACCTCTTCGTCTCGTTCGGCCCCTCGATCGCGGCGGCCTCCATCGCCCAGGTCCACAAGGCCCACATCCTCGACGCCGATGGGTCCGAGCGCGTCCTGGCGATCAAGGTCATGCGCCCCGGCGTGCGCGAGCGCTTCCAGCGCGACCTGCAGGTCATGCGCTTCATGGCCCGCGTGGTGCACGCCCTCTCGCCCAAGGCCGAGCGCCTGCGCCCCCGCGAGGTGGTGGAGATCCTCGCCCGCTCGGTGATGATGGAGATGGATTTCCGGCTGGAAGCGGCCGCGATGTCCGAACTCGCGCAGAACACCCGGGAGGACGCGGATTTCCGGGTGCCGAAGCCCGACTGGGAACTGACGGGCCGCGACGTGCTGGCGAGCGAATGGATCGAGGGCATCCGCCTCAACGACCGCGCCGCCATCGTGGCCGCCGGGCACGATCCGAAGGCCCTGGGGCGCTCGGTGATCCAGTCCTTCCTGCGCCACGCCATCCGGGACGGCTTCTTCCACGCCGACATGCATCCCGGGAACCTGTTCGTGGACCCGACCGGCACCCTGGTGGCGGTCGATTTCGGCATCATGGGCCGCCTCGGGCACGCGGAGCGGCGCTTCCTCGCCGAGATCCTGCTCGGCTTCATCCTGCGCGACTACAAGCGGGTGGCGCAGGTGCATTTCGAGGCCGGCTACGTGCCGGCGCACCATTCGGTGGAGGATTTCGCGCAGGCCATCCGGGCGATCGGCGAGCCGATCCACCAGCGCAAGGCCGACGAGATCTCGATGGCCAAGGTGCTGACCCTGCTGTTCGACATCACGGCCCTGTTCGACATGAGCACCCGCACCGAACTCGTGATGCTCCAGAAGACCATGGTGGTGGTGGAGGGCGTCGCCCGCTCCCTCGATCCGCAGCTCGACATGTGGACCGGGGCCGAGCCGGTGGTCCGCTCCTGGATCGCCCGCAACCTCGGGCCCGTCGGGCGCATCGAGGGCATGGGCCGCGCGGCGCTGACCATCACCGACGTGGTCGCCGACATCCCCGACCTCGCCCAGCGCCTGCGCCGCATCCTGGTGCGCCTCGACGAGGCCGGCTCCGGCGACGGCAACCGGATCGACCGCTTCGCCCGGGCGGAGCGCCGGCGCGCCCTCTGGTCGACGCTCGCCCTCTGGGGCATCGCCATCGGGGCCCTGGTCATGGCGTTCCGGTAGGACCGTCTGGGGCCGCCCTTCGTTCACGCTGATTCTGCACAGGGGTTCGGACCATGACGCGCCCGCTCCAGGACCGCCGCATCCTCCTCGTCATCGGCGGGGGCATCGCGGCCTACAAGGCGCTGGACCTGATCCGGCGGCTGCGCGAGCGCGGGGCGCGGGTGCGCCCCCTGCTGACGAAGGGCGCCCAGGAATTCGTGACGCCGCTGGCGGCGGCGGCGCTCGCGGGTGAGCGGGCCCATACGGATCTGTTCGACCGGGCGGAGGAGGCCGATATCGGCCACATCAAGCTCGCCCGCGACGCCGACGCCATCGTGGTGGCCCCCGCCACCGCGAGCCTGATGGCGCGCATGGCCACGGGCGATTCCTCGGATCTCGCCGCGACGGTGCTGCTCGCCACCACCCTGCCGATCCTGATCGCGCCGGCCATGAACGTGCGGATGTGGCAACATCCGGCGACGCGGCGCAACCTCGCCACGCTCCGCGGGGACGGGGTGCGGGTGGTCGGGCCGAACAACGGCGCGATGGCGGAGGCGGAGTTCGGCCCGGGGCGCCTCGCCGAGCCAGCCGAGATCGCCGACGCGGTGGAAGCCCTGCTCGCGGCGGCGCGCCCGGCGTCCGGGCTCGGGGCTGGTTTCGGGTCTGGTCTCGGGTTCCTGGCCGGGCGCGAAGCGGCGGGCTCGCTGTCCGGCAAGCGCGTGCTCGTGACCTCTGGCCCGACGCACGAGCCCATCGACCCCGTGCGCTACCTCGCCAACCGCTCCTCCGGCCGGCAGGGCCACGCCATCGCTGCCGCCGCGGCGGCGGCCGGAGCGGAGGTGACGCTGGTCTCGGGGCCCGTGGCGATCCCGGCCCCCGCCGGCGTCCGCGTCGTGTCCGTGGAGACCGCCCGCGAGATGCTGGCGGCGGTGGAGGCGGCGCTCCCGGCCGATCTCGCGATCTTCGCCGCCGCCGTCGGCGACTGGCGCCCGGCCGAGACGCGTGCCGCCAAGATCAAGAAGGACGGCGCGGCGCCCGCCCCCCTCGCCCTCGTGGAGAATCCCGACATCCTTGCCACCATCGCGGGGCGCGGCACGGACCGGCCGCGCCTCGTCGTCGGCTTCGCCGCCGAGACCGATTCGGTGCTGGATCACGCCCGCGCCAAGATCGCCCGGAAGGGCTGCGACCTCATCGTCGCCAATGACGTTTCCCCTGCCGGGGGGGTCATGGGCGGCCCCACCAACACGGTTCACCTCATCGGCCGCGACGGCGCGGTGGAGACGTGGCCGACCCTGGAGAAGGACGAGGTCGGGCGCCGCCTCGTCGCGCATTGCGCCGCACTCCTGGGCCGCTGAATCGATCCCCGGGGAAAAGCGCGCGGACCCTTGGGGGCCCTCACACGTTAAGCCTTGACTAACCCCGGCGACGGCATCATGTCGGCGTCGTTCGCACGTGCAGCACCGAAGGTGCGGCCGTGCGCCTCCACAGGAACTACCGAACCCAATGCCCAGCGACAGTAGTCGATGGACCGCGCCGCCGATGGCCGCCCGCGTGACCCGCGCCTGATCGCTTGATCGGGCTCGCCCGCGATCGGCCCCGATGGCCGGTCGAACGAGGTGAGCCGATGACCTTCTCGAATGCCCTCCCCCGCCTCCGCTTCGCCGTGGCGCCGGTCCGGACCCTGACCCTGCGTCGCGCCGACGGCTCGAAGCTCGTCCGAACGACGCCCCGCCGGACCAAGGCGAAACGCGCGTCGTCGGGCGATGCCAACGTCGCCCTGATCATGGCGGTGATGATGAGCCTCGTCTTCGGACCCGTGATCGGCGTTCACCTCATCGCCGCCTTCGCGCCCTTCGCGGCCCCGCAGGACGTCGTGGCGCGCGGAAGCGCGATGCCCCTGCCGCGGGGCTGAGCGGGATACTTCGCCCGGCGATTCGCGACGGGGCCGTCAGGCCCGTGCGGCACCGTCTCGGTTGGCGCGCCGCGCGTCGACCGCCTGGGCTAGCAGGCACAGGATCTCGAAGGCGAGCGTCGCCCCGGCGAGCGCCGTAATGCCGGACGGGTCGAGGGGTGGCGCCACCTCGACCACATCCGCGCCGACGAGGTCGAGACCCCCGAGCCCTCGCACGATCTGGAGTGCCTCGCGTGCGGTGAAGCCGCCCATCTCCGGGGTGCCCGTGCCGGGAGCGTAGGCCGGGTCGAGGGCGTCGATGTCGAAGCTGAGATAGGTGCGCCCCGTGCCGACGACGGCGCGGGCCTCCGCCAGGACATCGGGGAGGCCGCGCGCGAGGACAGCCTCCATCGGCACGATCCGCACGCCCTGTCCGGCCGCCCAGTCCAGTTCGTCCGCCGCATCGACGCTGCCGCGCAGGCCGATCTGCACCATGCGCCGGGGATCGAGGACCCCGGCCTCGATCGCGCGGCGGAACGGCGTGCCATGCGTCAGCGACGTGCCGCCGTATTGCCCGTCATCGGTATCGCTGTGGGCGTCGACATGGATGAGGCCGAGGGGCTCGTGCCGGCCCAGCGCCCGCAGCACCGGATAGGTCACGAAGTGGTCGCCCCCGATCGACAAGGGCACGAGGCCGGCCTCGGCCAGAGGGCGCAGGAAGCCCTCGATGATCTGCGCGGTCGCGGCGACGTCGATGGGGTTCACCGGCACGTCGCCGAGGTCGGCACAGGCCGCGAGCTCGTAGGGGGCGACGCCCGTTGCGGCGTTGCGTGCTCGCGTGCCCGTGGAGGCTTCGCGCACGCCGCGCGGACCGAGGCGGGCGCCCGGACGGTTCGTGGTGGCGCCGTCGAAGGGAATGCCGATCAGCCCGATATCGACCCGCCCCACCGCGTCGGCGGGCGCGACCACCGGCAGCCGCATGAAGCTCGCGATGCCGGAGAAGCGCGGTGTTTCCATGCCGGAGAGCGGCCGATGAGACTCGATCCGCGCCCTGTCCGATTCGCTCCGCACGCGGCTTGCTCCTATCGTTCGCGGGATCCGGTGTCCCAGCCGCGGGCGCCGGTCTCCCCCGCCCGTGGGACGACACCACGATGACGTTCCGTTGACGGATCGGCAACGCGTGTCTATAGAGCGCACATCGCCGACGGGCGCGCTCAAACGCGATCGTCGGCTTCGCCATTGCCCGAACAACCTGCACGCGATCCACCGACACCACAGCCTGCGGGCTCGTCGCGATCGCCTCAAACGTGACGAGGATGCCCCATGGCCAACACCGTGTCGGCCAAGAAAATGACCCGCAAGATTGCGAAGCGCACCGCGGTCAACCGCTCGCGTCGCAGCCGCATGCGCACCTTCGTCCGCAAGGTCGAGGAGGCCATCGCCACCGGTGATCAGTCGAACGCGCTGACCGCCCTCCGCGCAGCTGAGCCCGAGATCATGCGGGCCGCCCAGCACGGCATCGTGCACAAGAACAACGCCTCCCGGAAGGTTTCGCGCCTCGCCGCGCGGGTCAAGGCGCTCGCCGCCTGAGGCTTTTCCCAAGGACGTTCTGATGAAGCCCGGCAGCGATGCCGGGCTTTTTTGTTGTCGCCGTCTGAGAGGCCCGCAGACGGGGAGTGGCCGCCGGCTTCGTCTCCCGTCGTTCGATGGGTCCGACTTTCGAATCTTGGAAATCGTGGCGGACTCCCGCGTGATCCTCGGCCGCGTTGGTGAGGAAGCGTTAACGCTGATCTCGATCTGTCTTGTTGCGACGGGTTCGGGCCCTGTGTAGCTTAACGTTCCATCACGAAGAACCAACAAATTCAACTGATCCGCGAGTCGAGGCCGACTCATGCACAAGGTGGGATGGACGGCTCGACTCGCGCCCGGAACCCTCGGTCGGAATTGCCGCAATTTTTGCTGTCCCCATAAACCCCGTTGTTAGGAGAACCGTAGCTTATTGTTGATAGGCTGTTTCCATCGACAAAAAGCGACCCGAGACAGTTGACTTAGGGTTGCGAATCTGGGTCTCGCGAATGCCTCGCGAGGCGCGACGTCAGTCAAGTGTGCGTACGTTCCGCTGGCGGCTCTCCGCCCTCGGCACGAGGAGAGCGATGATGCATGTCGACGGTAGCGTGTCCGGCCATGCCGAGACGGGCATGAGCGGCGTGAGCGGCCCCGATACGGTGGCCGCCTGGGCTCGGGTGAAGCGCCGGCTTCGGGCGGAACTGGGTGAGGACGTGTTCGCGAGCTGGTTCGCCCGGCTCGAACTGGTGGACGTGGTCGACGGCACCGCCCGTCTCACGGTCCCGACCCGATTCCTGAAGAGCTGGATCGAATCGCACTATCTCGACCGCGTGCTGAACACGTTCCGCAGCGAGGTCGAGTCGGTTTCGCGCCTCGACGTCTCCGTGCGCGGCCCCTCCGCCGCCGCCCGTCCCATGCCGAGCGCTCCCAAGACCGGCAGCAGCCCCACGAGTCCCCTGGCCCGGCTCCAGGCCGCCGCCCCCATGCCGTCCCACGGGGAGTCGAGCGGCGCCCACGAGAGCGAGCCGGCGGCGGCCACGCGCGGTGACGCGGGTGGCGACCTCAACGGCGCGCCGCTCGACAACCGGCTCACCTTCGCGAGCTTCGTCGTCGGCCGGTCGAATGCGCTGGCCCACGCCGCCGCCGAGCGGGTCGCCCGCCACGACGGCCAGGGCGCGCTCTACAACCCGCTCTACTTCCATGCCGGCGTCGGCCTCGGGAAGACCCACCTCCTCCACGGCATCGGCCACACCGCCCGTGAAGCCGGCCGCCGGGTGATCTACCTCACCGCCGACCGCTTCATGTACGGCTTCGTCAACGCCCTGAAGACGCAGAACGCGCTCGCCTTCAAGGAGCGCCTGCGCGCCATCGATCTCCTCATCCTCGACGACGTCCAGTTCATTCAGGGCAAGTCGATCCAGGCCGAGTTCGGGCACACCATCAACGCGCTGATCGATGCCGGGCGGCAGGTCGTCGTCGCCTCGGACCGACCGCCGACCGAGCTCGAATCCCTGGAGGAGCGGGTGCGCTCGCGCCTCGCAGGCGGCCTCGTGGTCGAGATCGGATCCCTCGACGAGCAGCTGCGCGCCTCGATCCTTTCCGCGCGCCTCGCGGCCGTCCAGGTCTCGCACCCGAACTTCGAGGTCTCGCCGACGGTGGCCACCTACGTCGCCCGGGCGATCACCGCCAACGGACGTGACCTCGAGGGCGCCGTGAACCGGCTGCTCGCCCACGCCACCCTCACGGGCACCGCCGTGACGATGGAGACCGCCGAGACCGCGATTCGCGACCTCGTCAAGAACCGCGAGCCCAAGCGCATCAAGATCGAGGACATCCAGAAGCTGGTGGCCTCACGCTACAACGTCTCGCGCTCGGACATCCTGTCGGAGCGGCGCACCGCCGCCGTGGTCAAGCCGCGCCAGATCGCCATGTACCTCTCGAAGGTGCTGACCCTGCGCTCCCTGCCCGAGATCGGTCGCCGCTTCGGCGGGCGCGACCACACCACGGTGCTGCACGCGGTCCGCAAGATCGACAAGCTGATCGGCGAGGACAACGTGCTCAACGACGAGGTCGAGCTCCTGAAGCGGATGCTGCAGGATTGAGGGAACCGGGGCGTCGCGCGCGACGCCTCGAATCATCCGAGGGATACCCGGCTGCTCGCACTTGCGTTCGCCGGGAGCCTTCGCCAAGTTCAACGGCCACGGTACCAGGGCGTCGGCGGGACGTTGAGCGCGACACCGCGCCCGACCCGACGAGGCCGGACGAGAGACCACGAGTTCAGCCCATGAGAGTCACTGTCGAGCGTGCGGCCCTCCTTCGGTCGCTCGGCCACGTGCACCGCGTGGTGGAGCGCCGCAACACCATCCCGATCCTGTCGAACGTGCTGCTGCGCGCCGGCACCGGCGGCCTCGAACTCCGGGCGACCGACCTCGACATCGAAGTGACCGAGACGATCCCCGCCGACGTGGTGGATGCCGGTGCGACCACCGTGCCCGCCCACGTGATCTACGACATCGTGCGCAAGCTGCCGGACGGCGCGCAGGTCTCCCTGGAGACGAGCGGCGAGACGGGGCAGATGACCATCCGCTCCGGCCGGTCGCGCTTCTCCCTGGGCGCCCTGCCCGAGGGCGATTTCCCGGATCTGGCGGCGGGCGAACTGCCGACCCGCTTCGTCATCGCGGCCTCGGATCTGAAGCGCCTGATCGAGAAGACGCAGTTCGCGATCTCGACGGAGGAGACGCGCTACTACCTCAACGGCATCTACCTGCACACGATCGAGTCCGAGGGCGCCCTGCGCATGCGCGCCGTGGCGACCGACGGGCACCGCCTCGCCCGCGTCGAACTCGATGCCCCCGAGGGCAGCCGCGACATGCCGGGCATCATCGTGCCCCGCAAGGCGGTGGCCGAGATCATCAAGCTCGTGGAGGATGGCGGCGAGAGCGTCGAGATCGACCTGTCGGCGGCCAAGATCCGGTTCAGGTTCGCCAGCGGCGTGGTGCTGATCTCGAAGCTGATCGATGGCACCTTCCCGGATTACCAGCGCGTCATCCCGTCGGGGAACGACAAGTTCCTCACGGTCCAGCGCGATCAGTTCGCCCGCGCGGTGGACCGTGTCTCGACGATTTCCTCGGAGCGGGGCCGGGCCGTGAAGCTCGCCGTCCAGGAGGGCCGCCTCGCACTCTCGGTGAACAACCCGGATTCGGGCAGCGCGACCGAGGAGCTCGACGTCGATTACGAGGCCGCCACCCTCGATATCGGTTTCAATGCCCGCTACCTCCTCGACATCACGAGCCAGCTCGAGGGCGACACCGCCCTGTTCAAGCTCGCCGACCCGGGTTCGCCGACCCTGATCCAGGATCGCGAGGGCGCGTCCGCGCTCTACGTGCTCATGCCGATGCGGGTGTAATCGCGGCGCCGGCGCACGGTGACGCGAGACAGGTCGGGGACGATCCGGTATGGGCTGGCGGGGTGCGCCTCACCCGTCTGATCTGTCGCGATTTCCGCAACCACGCCGACCTCGACCTCGCGGTCGGCCGCCGCTTCGTCGCGCTGGTGGGTGAGAACGGGGCCGGCAAGACCAACCTCCTCGAAGCGATCTCGCTGTTCTCGCCGGGCCGGGGCCTGCGCCGCGCCGACCTCTCGGCGATGCCGCGCAGCGGTGGTCCCGGCGGTTTCGCCGTCTCGATGACCCTGGCGGGGGAGGAGGACGAGCACCGGATCGGGACCGGCTACGAGCCCCCCGGCTTCGATGGCCGCGCCGCCCGGCTCTGCCGGATCGACGGTGCCACGGCGCCCTCTCCCGTGGCCTTCTCGGAATTCCTGCGCGTGGTCTGGCTCACCCCCGACCTCGACGGCCTGTTCCGGGGGCCGGCGGGCGACCGCCGCCGCTTCCTCGATCGCCTGGTGCTGGCGGTGGATGCGGGCCATGGGGCCCGGGTCAACGCCCTGGAGCGGGCCCTACGTTCGCGCAACCGCCTGCTGGAGGAGCGGCCGAACGACGGACAGTGGCTCGACGCCGTCGAGCGCGAGGTGGCGGAACTCGGCGTCTCGGTGGCGCTGGCGCGGCGCGAGACCACGGAGCGCCTCGACCGCCTGATCGCCGAGGGGCGCGACGACGCCCAGCCGTTTCCCTGGGCGGCCCTGCGCCTGGAGGGTGACCTCGACGATCTCGTCGCCGTCTGGCCGGCCCTGGAGGCCGAAGACCGCTTCCGCATGGCCCTGCGCCACGGCCGGGCGCGCGACCGGGCGGCGGGGCGGACCTTGAGCGGTCCCCAGACCAGCGACCTCGTGGTGCGCCACGGCCCCAAGGACGTGCCCGCCGCCACCGCCTCCACCGGCGAGCAGAAGGCGCTGCTGATCGGCCTCGTTCTGGCTCATGCCCGCCTCGTCCAGGCCATGAGCGGGCTGAGCCCCGTCATCCTCCTCGACGAGGTGGCCGCGCATCTCGATCCGCGCCGGCGCGCGGGGCTGTTCGACGCCCTGGAGGCACTCTCCGGACAGGTCTGGATGACCGGGGCCGACCCGGCGCTGTTCGCCGAGCTTGAGGGACGGGCCGATCTGGTGAAGGTTGTCGACGGGCAAATCGCCCGCGATTGAACGCGTGACCCCGATGCCGCTCTCCAGCCTCGCCCTCTTCGCCGTGATCTATGCCGGCGCCGCGGCATCGCCCGGACCGGGTATCGCGGCGCTCGTCGCGCGCGTCCTGGCTTCCGGCTCTCGCGGCATCGCCGGCTTCATCCTCGGGATGGTCGCGGGAGACCTGATCTGGTTCGGCATCGCGGCGGGCGGCTTCGCGCTCCTGGCCCAGACACTGGCCCCCATCTTCATCGCTCTGAAGGTCGCCGGCATCGGCTATCTCGCCTATCTGGCGTGGAAGATCTGGAACGCTTCGGTGGAGGAAGCTTCGGTCGCTTCGGAGCCGCGTCAGGAGACGCTGCGCGCCTTCCTGGGCGGTCTTTCGATGACCCTCGGGAATCCCAAGGTGATCCTGTTCTTCCTGGCTCTCCTCCCGAGCGTCATCGATCTCCCTCACCTCGCACCACTCGGCTTGATGATGATGGCGGCGACCCTGGTCGCCGTGCTGGGAACAGTCCTGGTGCTCTATGTCGCCGCCGCGGAGCGGGCCCGGCGCGCCTTCACCTCGCGCCGTGCCCGCCGCCTTCTCAATCGCGGCTCCGCCACCGTGATGGCCGGGTCCGCCGCCGCGATTGCCCTGCGATAGGGATTATCCGAGGGCCGACCGAGATGCTGTTCGCGAGGCATCACGCAGCAGGGCGCGAAGCGATCCGTCCCCGCCGGGACGCTGACATTCTCTCTAACGGCCGAACAGCGAATCCCAGAACTCGTAGCGGGTCGGGTTGTCCGGGCAGAGGCCGCCGCCGCGTTCGGCCAGGGTCGATCCCGCATTGGCCAGGGTGATCGCGAGGAACAGCAGCACGCTGGCGAGGCCGAGCCGTCCGATCCGTGCCGGGCGTGACGACCGGTCATGCGGGGTGAACTGGGACTCGAACAGGCACAGGACCGCGGCGGCCACGATCAGTCCGGCGAAGGCGATCAGGGACCAGACGTAGAAGTGCAGCCCGAACAGGGCCGAGCCATAGACCCCCGTGCCGGGAGCGATGTGCAGCAGGGTCTGCCGGGCGGCGATGCCGAAGCCCGCCACCGAACCCAGGACGAGGATGGCGTAATGTGCGGGCCGCGCTCCGAGGCAGACATTCAGCGCGAAGCCCATTCCGGCCGCCGCGAAGGCGGCGCGCTGCAGGATGCAGAGCGGACAGGGCAGTTCCCCGTCCGCCACCTGATAGCCGAAGGCGACGAGGAGGATGGCGCTGCAGCCGGCGAGGCCAAGGGCGTTGAGGGCCTGCGCCCGGTCCGGCGTGAGACGAAGATCTGTCACGGAAGGCTTTCAGAAGGTCAGGTTCAGCGCGTCGGACGCGTGCTGGTGAAACAGCAGGAGCAGCGCGAGCAGCGAGACCGCCCAGAGGGCGAGCGCAAGCGAGCGCCGTCCCGCCAAGGCGGCGCCGAGGGCGCCCGATACGCCGAGAAACGGGATCACCATCATGGCGCGGTTTGGCTCGCGAAGGGGGTTGCGGATCGGCGCCCGTCTGTGGCGAACGCGTTCCGCCCAGCATGGACGAGGGCCCTTACGGGCGCCTTAAAGGCGGTCCGGCCACCCGCCACGACCCCGTGCGCGCGTTCCGCCCTCGGGCAGTCCGTTTCGGCGCCCCGCCCCGTGCGGATGCGACCTCCGTGCAATGATTGACCTCGGCGCGCCGGATGGTTCAGAGGCATGACCACTCCCGGTCGGCGCCCCGCCGAACCAGCGGCCGCGTCCGCCGCCCTTCCCTTCGACAGACGATCAGGATTCCGATGACAAGCCGCCTCGACGAGGCCCGCGCCGCGTTGAAGACCACCTTCGGCTACGACGATTTCCGGCCCGGCCAGGACGAGGTCATCGGCGCCGTCCTCGACGGGACCGACGTGTTCGCGGTCATGCCCACCGGCTCGGGCAAGTCGATGACCTACCAGCTGCCGGCCCTGGTGGAATCCTCGCTCACCGTCGTGGTCTCGCCCCTGATCGCGCTGATGCACGATCAGGTCCAGCAGATGCTCGGTTTCGGGGTGGCCGCCGCGACCCTGAACTCGTCGGTGGCCGAGGCGACGTCCCGTGAGACCTGGCGCCGGATCCGCTCCGGCGACCTGCGGCTCCTCTTCGTCTCGCCCGAGCGGCTGATGATGGAAGGGTTGATGGATGCCCTGCGGGGTGCCGGCGTCCGGCGCCTCGCCGTCGACGAAGCGCATTGCGTCTCGCAATGGGGGCACGATTTCCGCCCCGAATATCGCGACCTCGCCCGAGCCCGCGAGGCGCTCGGCAATGTCCAGACCGTCGCGCTCACCGCCACCGCCGACAAGGCGACGCGGGCCGACATCACCGAGCGGCTGTTCCCGGTCGGCCGCGAACTCAAGGCCTTCGTCCATTCCTTCGACCGGCCGAACATCCGCCTGACCTTCGCGCCGAAGGACAACCCGACGCGTCAGATCGAGCGCTTCCTGCGCCCACGCCGCCAGGAGAGCGGGATCATCTACTGCTCGTCGCGCAAGCGCACCGAGCAATTGGCCGAGGTCCTCTCGAAGGACGGCTTCCGCGCCCTGCCCTACCATGCCGGCCTCGACCAGGGCACGCGCATGAAGAACCAGGACACCTTCCTGCAGGAGGACGGCGTCGTGATGACCGCCACGGTCGCCTTCGGCATGGGCATCAACAAGCCGGACGTGCGCTTCGTCTGCCACGCCGACATGCCCTCGAACGTCGAGGGCTACTACCAGGAGATCGGCCGCGCCGGCCGCGACGGCCTGCCCGCCGACACGCTCACCATCTACGGCCTCGACGACATGGCGCTGCGCCGCCGCCAGATCGACGAGAAGGAGGTGCCGGACGAGCGCCGCCGGGTGGAGCGGCGCAAGCTCGAGGCGATGATCGCGCTCTGCGAGGGCGCCACCTGCCGGCGGCAATCGCTGCTCGGTTATTTCGGCGAGGCGAGCGAGCCCTGCGGCCGCTGCGATCTCTGCCGCAGCGGGGTCTCGCTGATCGACGCCACCGTGCCGGCACAGAAGCTCCTCTCCGCCATCGTGCGCACCGGCCAGCGCTTCGGCGCGGCTTATGTCTGCGACGTGGTCCACGGCAAGGAATCCGACACGATCCGCCGCAACGGCCACGCGGCGCTCAAGACCTTCGGCGTGGGCGCCGACAAGCCCATCGCGGCCTGGCGCGCGATGCTGCGCCAGCTCTTCGCCGCCGGCGCCGTGACCGAGAACGGGGACGGCTTCGGCGGCCTCTCGCTCACCGACAAGGGCGAGGCGATCCTGTTCGGCCGCGAGGCCATCCAGATGCGGCCCGATCCCGAACCGAAGGTGGCCGAGCCCCGCGACCGCAAGCGCGGGGCCGCCCGCGAGGATGCGAGCCTCGACCTCGACCCCGCCACCGAGGCCCTGTTCCAGCACCTGCGCGGCCTGCGCGCCACCATCGCCCGCGCCGAGGGCATCGCCGCCTTCATGGTGTTCCCGGACCGTACCCTCATCGAGATGGCGCGCACGAAGCCGGTCGACCTCTACGCCCTGCGCACCGTGCACGGAGTCGGTGAGCGCAAGCGCGAGGCCTATGGCGAGCGCTTCGTCGGGGCCATCGCCGAATTCCTCGCGCACGAGCCCGCCGCACGGGCCTGATGTGCTTTCGCACTCGTGCCCGCGCCCGCGCATCGTGTAGGGACGGGCGCAGTCCCACCCCCTGAACGGACGGATCTCTCATCACCCAAGTCCCAGAGCCGAACGTGGCGCTGCCCCGTCAGGTCTTCTACATGCCGGGCTTCGACCCGCGCGAGCCGGAGACCTATTGGGGCCTGTTCCGGCGTGAGAGCCGGCTGGCCGCCGTCCGGCGCGGCCTGACGATCACGGTCGATGACCCCGTGCGGTCCCCGGACGGTCTCGCCCTCGACTGGACGGTGGCCCTCGACGGCCGGGCCACGCGCTACACCCTGCTGCGCTGGGACGACATCGTGCGGGCGCGCTTTCCCCGCTCGAACGGGCGGCGGTTGCGGCAGGTGCCGGCCCTGTGGTGGCGGCTGATCCGCTCCGGATACCTGCGGCCGTTCCGGCGCGAGGCGCGGCGGTTCGCCCGGGTCATCATCGGGGTCCACCTCATCTACCTGTTCCTGGTGGCGTTCAGCCTCGCGCTGGCCACCGGCCTCCTCGCCCTCGCGCCCGAGGCCACCCGGCCGTGGGTCTATCTCGGCGTCCCGCCCCTCGCCTACGCGATCCTCGCCCTGCTGATGCGGATGACGCGGGGCAAGCCGTTCTACGTGGCTCACCTCGTGGACGACACCGCCTTCACCCACGATCACGCCGGTGGCGGCGATAGCCGGATGCGCGCGCGGCTCGACGCCTTCGCGTCGATCATCCGCGGTGCCGAAGGCAAGGCATCCGAGATCGTCGTGATCGGCCATTCCTCATCGAGCTTCCTCGGCCTCGAGGCGCTGGACCGCATCCTCGCCCGCGACCCGGATTTCGGCCGGCGCGGTACGCCGGTCTCCTTCGTCAGCATCGGCAGCGTCATCCCCTGGATCACCCTCGATCCCCGCGCCGTCGAGACCCGCGACGCGCTCGCCCGGGTCGCGGCGTGCGACGCCATCGGCTGGCTCGATGTCCGGGCGAAGTGGGACTGGCTGTCGGTGCACCAGCGCAACCCGCTCAGCGCCTCGAAGCTGCCCGCGCCCCGGGCGCACCGCCCGGTCGAGATCCATGTCCGGATCGACGACCTCATCGAGCCCCGCATCATCGCCCGGCGCAAGTGGAACCTGTTCCGCATGCACTTCCAGCTCCTGATGTCGAGCCGCGATCCGGAGGCCTTCGACTACGTCGCCTTCGTGGCCGGGCCGGAGCCGATCCACGCCCTGATCCGGCGCTGGCGCGACGTGGAGGAGCAGCCCAAGGGCCGCGCGGCGGCGGAATCGCCCGCGGATTGAGGGCGCGCGTGGCCCGATCCGCGATCGATGGTTGCCAGGGCGCGCCGTTCCGCTCTAGAGCCGTCACGGCCGGACCCGGAAGCGAGCCCGGCCTGAGAGGGGTCGCATGTTCCGCAACGATGTTCCGATCACCCCCGAACTGGTTCGCCAGCACGGCCTGACACCGGACGAGTACGAGCGTTTTCGCGGCCTGATCGGGCGCGACCCGACGCTGACCGAACTCGGCATCGTCTCGGCCATGTGGAACGAGCACTGCTCCTACAAGTCCTCCCGCAAGCACCTGCGCGGCCTGCCGACCTCGGCGCCCTGGGTGATTCAGGGACCGGGCGAGAATGCCGGCGTCATCGACATCGGCGACGGCCTGGCCTGCGTCTTCAAGATGGAGAGCCACAACCACCCGAGCTTCATCGAGCCCTACCAGGGCGCGACGACCGGCGTCGGCGGCATCCTTCGCGATGTGTTCACCATGGGGGCGCGGCCGATCGCGGCCCTCAACGCACTCCGCTTCGGCTCGCCCGATCATCCGCGCACCCGCCACCTCGTCTCGGGCGTCGTCGCGGGCATCGGCGGCTACGGCAATTCCTTCGGCGTGCCGACGGTGGGCGGCGCCATGGGCTTCCATCCGCGCTACGACGGCAACATCCTCGTCAACGCCATGGCGGTGGGGCTCGCCCGCACCGATGCGATCTTCTATGCGGCCGCCACGGGTGTGGGGAATCCGATCGTCTATCTCGGCTCGAAGACCGGCCGCGACGGCATCCACGGCGCCACCATGGCATCCGCCGAGTTCGACGATGCCTCCGAGTCGAAGCGCCCCACGGTGCAGGTCGGCGACCCCTTCGCCGAGAAGCTGCTGCTGGAGGCCTGCCTCGAACTGATGGCGTCCGGCGCCGTCATCGCCATCCAGGACATGGGCGCGGCCGGGCTGACCTGCTCGGCCGTCGAGATGGGCGCCAAAGGCGACCTCGGCGTCGAACTTCACATCGAGAAGGTGCCCGCCCGCGAGGCCGGCATGAGCGCCTACGAGATGATGCTTTCCGAGAGCCAGGAGCGCATGCTCATGGTGCTCAAGCCCGGCATGGAGGCCGAGGCCGAAGCGATCTTCGTGAAGTGGGGCCTCGACTTCGCGATCATCGGCCACACCACCGATACCCTGCGCTTCGTGGTCAAGCACGACGGCGTCGTGATGGCTGATCTTCCCATCAAGGAGCTCGGCGACGAGGCCCCCCTCTACGACCGGCCGCACATTGCCAACACGCACCAGCCGGTGCTGAATGCCGCCGACGTGCCCGAGACGGTGGGCAGCGCCGAGGCCCTCAAGCGCCTGGTCGGCTCGCCGGACCTGTCCTCCAAGCGCTGGGTCTACGAGCAGTACGATCACTTCATCGGCGGCAACACCGTGCAGAAGCCGGGTGGGGACGCCGCCATCGTGCGCGTCGAGGACGGTCCGCGTGGGCTCGCCATGACTGCCGACGTGACGCCGCGCTACTGCGAGGCCGACCCGGTCGAGGGCGGCAAGCAGGCCGTGGCGGAAGCCTGGCGCAACATCACGGCGGTGGGCGGCAAGCCCCTCGCCATCACCGACAACCTGAACTTCGGCAACCCCGAGAAGCCGGAGGTGATGGGCCAGCTCGTCGGCTGCCTCAAGGGCATCGGCGAGGCCTGCAAGGCGCTGGATTTCCCCGTCGTGTCCGGCAACGTCTCGCTCTACAACGAGACCAACGGCGTCGGCATCCTGCCGACCCCCACGATCGGCGGGGTCGGCGTCCTCGACGACGTGACGCGCCACGCCACGATCGACCTGAAGCGCGACGGCGACCTCCTCGTCCTGGTGGGCGAGACCGCCGGCTGGCTCGGCCAGTCCGTCTATCTATCGGTTATCGACGGTCGCGAGGCGGGCGCGCCGCCGCCGGTGGATCTGGCCGTCGAGCGCCGCAATGGCGACTTCGTGCGCGGCCTGATCACCTCCGGCCTCGTGGATACCGTCCACGACCTCTCCGATGGCGGCCTCGCCGTGGCGCTCGCCGAGATGGCGATGGCCGGCGGCCGCGGTGCCGCCCTGCCTGAGGTGCCCGAGGGCCTGCTCGCCCATGCCTATCTCTTCGGCGAGGACCAGGCGCGCTACCTCCTCGCCGTCGATCCGGAGACGGTGCCGGACCTGCTCTACAGCGCCTCGGCGCAGGGTATCCCGGCCGGCGTCGTCGGCGTCGTCGGCGGTGACGGCCTGACGCTTCCCCGTGGCGAGGCCATCGCGGTGGCGGACCTGCGCGCGGCGCACGAGGGCTGGCTCCCCGCCTACATGGCGAGTCAGCCGGCCGGCGTCGCCGCCTAGAATCCCGTTTTCGATCCTGAGGAGTGAACCCGATGCCGATGGATGCGCGCGAGATCGAGGCGATGATCCGGGAGGCGCTGCCCGACGCTCGGATCGAGATCAAGGATCTGGCCGGCGACGGCGACCACTACGCCGCCACCGTCCTGTCCGCCGCCTTCAAGGGCAAGACCCGCGTGGCCCAGCATCAGATGGTCTACGGCGCGCTCCAGGGGCGCATGGGGGGCGTGCTCCACGCCCTTGCGCTGACTACGGGCGTCCCGCAGGATTGAGGTCGCCTCCGGAGGCGGACCGCATGGACCAGCCGAGCCTCTACGACGACGACATCGTGACCTGGGCCGAGCAGCAGGCCTCGACCCTGCGCGAACTCGCGCGCCGGCCGGACCTGTCGAACATCCTCGACTGGGAGAACGTCGCCGACGAGATCGAGAGCGTGGGGCGGTCTCAGATCAACGCGGTGGAGAGCCTGCTGGCGCAGACCCTGGCCCACCTCCTCAAGCGCCTGTCCGCCCCCGATACCCTTGTGGTCGAGCATTGGCGCAAGGAAGCCGGGACGTTCCAGATCGCCGCGACCACCCGGTACGAGCGATCGATGCGCCAGCGCCTGGACTGGGATAAGATCTGGTCTCTGGCTCAGGCACAGGCAACGCTGGGCCTGACACTCTACGGCGACCGTCTTCTGCCTCATCTCCCGTCCCGATGTCCGCTGGGGCCTGACGAACTTCTCGTCACGCCGTTCGACCTCGATGCCGCCATGCGGCGGATCGCGGAGTCGACGACCTTGAAATCTGGGCAAGAATCCTGAATTCAAGCCTGAACACTCACGACTTGAGACGAATGAGGACTCCCATGACCGACGCGAAAACCACGATCGAGAACGAGATCAAGTCCCAGGACGTGGTCGTGTTCATGAAGGGCACGCCGCAATTCCCGATGTGCGGCTTCTCGGGCCAGGTCGTGCAGATCCTCAACTACCTGGAAGTGCCGTTCAAGGGCGTGAACGTGCTGGACGACATGGCGGTCCGCGACGGCATCAAGGCCTTTTCCAACTGGCCGACGATCCCGCAGATCTACGTGAAGGGCGAATTCGTCGGCGGCTGCGATATCACCCGCGAGATGTTCCAGTCGGGCGAACTGCATCAGTTCCTGTCCGAGAAGGGCATCCCCGTGAAGGCTCCCACCGCCGCCTGAAACGCGACGTCCCGACGACACGGAACGAGGGCGCGCGAGCGCCCTTTTCCATGTCCGGCGACGCGACCGACGAACATCCCCCCGCGCGCGACCGTTAATCGTGCATGTTCGGGTCTGGGGGCGATACGAATGCGCGACGTCATCATCGTCGGCGGCGGGCCGGCGGGGCTCAACGCGGCCCTCATCCTGGGCCGGTGCCGGCGGACCGTGCTGCTCTGCGATTCCGGGACGCCACGCAACGCCGTCGCGCGCCGCACGTGGGGCGTCTTCACGCGGGACGGGACGCCGCCCTTCGAGCTTCGCACCCAGGCGCAGGCCGATCTCGCGCGATACGACACGGTGGAGCGGCGCGACGTCGCCATCGTCCGAGCGGAGCGACGGGACACGGGATTCGCCGTTACCCTCGCGGACGGAACCCGGGAGACGGCGCGCAAGCTGATCATCGCCACCGGGCTGCATCAGGCGCTCCCCTCCATCGAAGGCTTCGACACCTACTGGGGACACGGGGTGCATTCCTGCCCCTATTGCGACGGTTACGAGAACCGCGACCAGCCCCTCGTCGCCTACGCGCACGGACCCTCCGCCAAGGGCGTCGCCCTGGAACTGACGGTGTGGAGCCGGGACGTCACCCTCTGCACCGATGCCCATGAGACCGCGCTCTCCGACCATGACCGCGCGCGCCTGGACGGCCACGGCATCGACGTGATCGAGACGGCCATCGCGCGCCTGGAGGGCAACGGCGACCGCGCGGAACGTCTCGTCTTCGCGGACGGCGCTACCCGGGCCTGCCACGCGGTCTTCCTGATGCCGGTCCCCTGCGGCCCCTCGGATCTGATCGCACAACTCGGCTGCGATCTGACGGACAAGGGGACTGTCCCGACCGGGGAGTACGAGACCACCAACGTGCCCGGGCTCTTCGTGGCGGGGGATGCCTCCCGCCGGGTGCAGTTCGCCGTCGTTGCCGCCGCGGAAGGGGCGATGGCGGCCTTTGCCGCCAACACCGAACTCCTGCGCGAGGACGTCGCCTGACCGCGACGGGCGCCCAGCGCCCGCTCCGGAACGCACCGCCCATCCCCGCCCTTCCCCGGGAGCCCGAATCGATGTCCGTCACCGTCCATCCGCAATCCCCGTCCGTCGCGGTCGCGTGCCGCTGCGTCCTCGGGGAGGAGGCGACCTGGGATGCGCGTTCCGGAACGCTCACCTGGGTCGATGTCGAGGCGCCGGCGATCTGGCGGTTTCACCCGCAGACCGGAACCACGCAGACCTTCCCGCAGGCGGAAAAGCTCGGCTTTGCCCTGCTGACCGACGATCCCGACACGGTGGTCGCCGGATTTCGGTCCGGCGCCGCGCTCCTGAACCTGCAGACCGGCCATCGTGTGCCCGTGGTGGCGCCGGAAGGGCACGCGGACCGGGACCGGCTCAACAGCGGGCAGGTCGGCCCGGATGGCGCCCTCTACTTCAGCACGATGGACGATCGCGAGGCCGAACCCCGAGGCGCGTTCCATCGCTGGCAGGCCGGGCGGCTCCAATCCTTCGGGGGTGCGGTGACGGTGTCGAACGGCCCTGCCGTCACGCCGGACGGCGCCCGGATCTTCACGGCGGATACGGCCGAGGGCCTGATCCGGGTGCACGATCTGTCCGACGGCGTGGTGGGGCCTGCGCGCCCCTTCGTCCGCTTCGAGCCGGACTGGGGCAAGCCGGACGGGCTCACCGTGGATGCGCAGGCCCACCTGTGGGTGTGTCACTACGGCGGCGCGCGCATCACCCGGTTCGATCCGGAGGGCCGGATCGAGCGTTTGGTGCGGATGCCGACTCCGCTGGTCACGAAATGCGCCTTCGGCGGCTCCGAGCTGACGCGTCTCTATGTGACGACGGGCTCTCGCGATCGGTCACCGGATCTCGACCCGGTGGCGGGGCACCTGTTCGTGCTTGAGACCGGCGTGGCGGGCGTCCCGGGCGATTTCTATCGGGCCACCTGAACACTGTAATCGCGTGCGGGACCGCACCGCGTTAATCTTCGGCGCAGTGCAAACATGAGTTAATGGTAAACATTCGTGGGGTTCCGGAACTTATTGCCGTTATCCCCATTATCTGCCAATGACAGGTTCTGCGGCTCCCACCGGGAGCCTCTCGGGACCCCGGGTCCGGTGGCCATCATGCCTGTGTTCGAAGCCAAAAACCTGGATTCCGACTACGAAGGTTTCGCCTTCCTTGCGGCGATCCTGCACCCGTCCGCCGAGGCGCAGACGCGGGCATTGACCCACGGCCGCAACCGCGCGGCGCGTGGCGCGATGATCGCCGATCCCATGACGATCGAGCCGCGTTTCCCGGTCCGCAGCGCCGAGACCGAGATCGAGGCGCAGAGCTCCTAGACGCGCGGCGACGTCACCACGTCTGGGGCGTGATGAGTCCCTGCTTGGTCACGACGACCCAGCCCTTGCCACGCCGTTCGATGGTCTCGACGCGGCCGATGCCCGGAACGGTATCGCCAGGGGCGACCTCGACCAGCCGGCGCTTGCGATCCTCCAGCACTGCGATCCCATCATAGACTTCGCGCACGGCCCAATTCTCGGTTGGTGCGGGCTTGGGCTTGTCCGGAAGCGTGCCGGTCTCCGTGGGCTCGGCCGCGGCGGCCTTGCTCGCCTGGGCCGCCGGCGGCGCGGCGATGGGGGCGGCCGCGCGCTTCTCGATCTGCGTCGTCAGGGCGGCAAGGCGACCGGATTGTTCCTTCTCGGCCTGTTCGAGTCGGTCGCCCACCGTGGCGACCTTGGCGGCCAGCGACTGCTCGGCCCGGCCGATGCGCTCGGCGAGGGTCGCGTTGCGGGTCTTGGCTTCGGAGCGCGCAGCCTCCGCGCCCTCCTGGAGTTGCGCCAGGCTTCTGCTCAGCCGCTCGACCTGCCGATCGGCTTCGGTTCGCATCGCCTCGACCTGATGGCGGATCTGGCCCAGTGCCTCGGCGCTTTCCGGCGCGCGGGGCAGCGTCAGGCTGACGGCCCCGGCGCCGAGCAGGACGCCGAGACCCAGCGCCGCCGCCGTGAACCCGGCAAGACGGGGGTCGAGGCGCCACGCCGATCGTGCCGGCTCCGCGGAGGCTGCCGAAGCCTTCCCCGCCGAAGCCTTCCCGGCCGAAGCACGCGCTCCGAGGATCGCCTGCTTCAGCAGAGCGTCGGGCGAGGTTTCCGCCGACGACGCGAGCACCTTATCCGTCATGATCCGTGCTTCCCGAATGACCAGGAAGCATTCGTTAAGGCTGTTTCTTTACGAAACCGTTACCATGCCGATCAGGCCGCGAGCCCGCGCTGGCGCAGCAGCGGATCGATGCTCGGCAGGCGTCCACGGAAGGCGGTATAGGCCTCGCCCGGGTCGCGCAGGTTCCCGGCCCCGTAGATGTACCGGCGCAGGCGTGCCGCCGTTTCCGGGTGAAAGATGTCCCCCGCCTCCCGGAAGGCATCGAAGGCGTCGGCGTCGAGCACCTCCGACCAGAGATAGCTGTAATAGCCCGCCGCGTAGCCGTCGCCCGAGAAGATGTGCGCGAAGTGCGGCGTCCGGTGACGCATCGCGATCTCGGCCGGCATCGCGATGCGCTTCAGCGCGTCCGCCTCGAATTCGGCGACGTCGAGGCCCGCCTCCCCGGCGCTCGAGAGGTGCAGGGTCATGTCCACGATGGCCGACGCGGTGTACTCGATCGTGGCGAAGCCCTGGTTGAAGGTCCGCGCGGCGAGCAGCCGCTTCAGGAGATCCTCCGGCATCGGCTCGCCCGTGCGGTGATGCCGGGCATGGGCCCGCAATACCTCCGGCTGCTCGAGCCAGTGCTCGTAGAGCTGCGAGGGCAGTTCGACGAAGTCGCCCGAGACGGCGGTGCCGGCCAGGAGCGGGTAGGTCACGTCCGACAGGAGGCCGTGCAGGGCGTGGCCGAACTCGTGGAACAGGGTGCGGGCATCGTCGAAGGAGAGCAGCGTCGCCTCGCCGTCCGGCGCGCGCGCGAAGTTCATCACGTTGACGATGATCGGCTTCACGTCGCCGTTGAGGCGCTCCTGCGAGCGGAAGGCGCTCATCCAGGCGCCGCTGCGCTTCGAGGCGCGGGCGAAGTAGTCGCCCAGGAACAGCCCGACCTCCGAGCCGTCGGCATCCCGTACCGCCCAGGCGCGCACATCCGGATGGTAGCGCGGCGCGTCGGCGAGTTCCTCGAACCGGAGCCCGAACAGGCGTGAGGCCGTGTCGAAGGCGGCCGCAATAACGCCGTCGAGGGAGAGGTACGGCTTGATCTCGCCCTCATCGAGATCGTGTTCGGCCCGGCGCAGTTTCTCGGCGTAGTGGCGCCAATCGTGCCGCGCGAGGTCGAAGTTGTGGCCTTCCGCCTGGATCAGGGCCTGGAGGCGGTCGCGCTCGGCCGCGGCCCGGTGGTGGGCCGGGGTCCAGACGTCCCGCAGGAGATCCATGGCCCGGTCGGGCGAGCCCGCCATCGTGTCCGAGAGCTTGAAATGCGCGAAGCTCTCGAAGCCGAGGAGGCGGGCCCGCTCGGCGCGCAGGGCCACGATCTTGGCGATGAGCCCGCGATTGTCCGTGTCGCCGCCGTTCTCCCCGCGCCGGGTCCAGGCCTCGTAGGCCTTCTCGCGCAGGTCGCGCCGGGTGGAGAACACCAGGAACGGCTCGATCAGCGAGCGGGACAGGGTGATGACGTGGCTGTGGGTGGAGCCGCGCTCCTTCGCGGCCGAAGCGGATGCGGCGCGCAGGAAGGGCGGCAGGCCGGCCAGGTCCGCCTCGGTTTCGAGCGGCAGCGCGAAGGCGCCCTCGTCGGCGAGCAGGTTCTGGCTGAAGCGGGTGCCGAGTTCGGCCATGCGGCCGGCGATTTCGGCCATCCGGGCCTTGGCCTCGGGGGCGAGGTCGGCGCCCGAGCGCCGGAAGCGCGTGCGATAGCGGTCGAGCACCCGGCGCTGTTCCGGCCCGAGGCCCTCTGCCTCCGGGTCGATGGCGGAGATGCGCGCCCACAAGTCGGCATTCAGGTAGATCGCGCTGCCGTGGCGAGCGAGGCGGGGCGTGATCGCGCGCTCGACCGCCTGGAGCTCGGGGTTGGTGTGGCTTCCGCTCAGGTTAAAGAACACAGAGGCGACCCGGTCGAGGTCGTGTCCGGCGCGTTCCAGGGCTTCGACCGTGTTGGCGAATGTCGCGGGTGCCGCCTGCCCGGCGATGGCGGCGACCTCCGCTTCGTGGCTCGCGAGGGCCGCGTCGAAGGCCGGCAGGTAATGGGCCGGCGCGATCCGCTCGAAGGGCGGCAGGCCGTGGGGCGTCGCCCAAACCCGCTCCGCGAAGGGCCCGATGCCCGCCGGAGCGGCGGTGTCGAGGGTAGCGTCGGGCGTGCCAGAGGTCATCCGTGTTCCTTCGTGCGGTTCGTCGCGCGTCTCGGTGCAAGGTAAGCACCGCGGCCGGAAGCGCAAAGGCGATATGGGATCCGATTGCCGGCGCGCGTGGACTTCGTGCCCTTGCGGCCGGCCGCCAACCTCCCGAACGTGCGGCCGGATGCGCCGCCCCGCGGCCCGCTGCCGGACCAGGATCGAAACGCCATGCGCCCGCCCCGCCGAACCGGCCTCCTCGTCGTCGCCCTGGCCGCATCGACCCTGCTCGGTCTTCCGGTCGCGTTCACCCCGGCGGCGAGCGCGGAGGGGAAGGGTGTTCCCTCGGACGCGACGGCGATTCCGATGCCGCCCCCTGCCCCGCCCGCGCGTCCGATCGAACTCGGGACGTCCGAGCCCGCCAAACCGGAGCCCCTCAAGCCCGAGCCGGCCAAACCCGAGCCAGCCAAACCCGACCCGATTTCGCCCGCGCCATCCGGTGTCCCGCGTCCGCCGGAGCGTCCGGCCGACCTCGGCCCGGCGCCGGCCGGCCCGACCGTGGCGGGTGAGACGCCGGTGCCGCCGCCGCGTCCGCCCGAGCTCGCCGGCCCGGCCCTCGCCATCACCGTCGCACCCCTCGACGACGGCGCCTGCCGTCGCCGGTTGGAGCGCCTCGGCGCCCGCTTCGAGCCCCTGCCCGCCATCGCCAACGGCCAGTGCGGCGCGGCCCGACCCCTGAAGGTGACGGCGCTCGGCGACGACCTCGCCCTCAACCCACCGGTCACCCTGGTCTGCGACGCCGCCGAGGCCCTGGCGCGCTGGGCGACCGAGGCGCAGGTCGCCGCCGAGCGCGACCTCGGCCAGCCGCTGACGGGGCTCGCCATCGGCACGTCCTACGAGTGCCGGGGCCAGAACCATGACCCCGATGCCAAACTCAGCGAACACAGCTTCGCCAACGGCATCGACGTGATGGGATTCACCTTCGCCAAGCGCGCGGCGATCGGCGTGCTGCCCCTGCCGGACGGCTCGCCCGAGGCGACGTTCCTCGCCACCGTGCGGGCGCGCGCCTGCCGCTTCTTCCGGACGGTGCTGGGACCGGGTTCGGATGCGGCGCACGCCAATCATCTCCACCTCGACGAGCGGGAGCGCAACAACGGGCATCGGCTCTGCCAATAGGCGCGGAACGCGGCATGCCCGATCGGCCTTTACCCCGTGGTTTTCATGCGATGGGGCGGGAGTTTCCGGTGATTCTGGTCGGACGATCGATTGGTGGCGGGCTCGCCGCGCTCTCATGGGCTTTGCTGGCCGGTTCCGCTCTCGCGGAGACGAAGAGCGAACCCGCGAGCAAGGCCGAGGCGCCGAAACTGACGCGCGAGGCGGTGGAAGCCGCGTCGCTGACGGATGCCGGGAACGCCGATGGCGACAAGCCGAAGCGCGGGGCGTCGAAAAGGCCGGAGGCGGCCCTCGTCAAGGCGCAGGTCCTCCTCGACCGGGCACGTTTTTCCCCGGGCGCCATCGATGGGCGCGACGGCGACAACCTGCGCGGCGCGCTCACGGCCTTCGCCGCGGCGAACGGCCTGAAGGCGGCGAACGGCGTGAAGGATGGACCGGCGCTCAAGCCCGACCTCGCCGACAAGCTCCAGGCGACGGGCGCCGACCCGGTGCTGACCGAGTACACGATCAGCGAGGCGGATGCGGCCGGACCCTTCGTGGAGACATTGCCGCCGAAGATGGAGGACCAAGCCGACCTCGACGCGCTCAGCTACACCAATATCCGTGAGATGCTGGCCGAGCGCTTCCATATGTCCCCGGACCTGCTCGCGGCACTGAATCCCGACGCGGCCTTCGACAAGGCCGGCACGGTGATCCTGGTCGCGGCGGTGAAGCCCCTGGAGACCGGCAAGCCGAAGGCGAAGGGTAAGGACGGGGACGGCGACAAGGCGGGCCCGGATCGCGAGACGAAGGACGTCACCCGCATCGAGGTCGACAAGGAGAGCCGCACCGTCCGAGCCTTCGACAAGGCCGGCAAGCTCGTGGCGTTCTACCCGGCCTCGATCGGCAGCGAGGAGAAGCCGGCGCCCTCCGGCACGGCCAAGGTCGAGGGCATCGCCTACGCGCCGACCTACACCTACGATCCGAAGTACCAGTTCGAGGGCGTGAAGACGAAGTCCAAGTTCACGATCCCGCCGGGGCCCAACAACCCGGTCGGTGTGGTCTGGATCGACCTGTCGATCCCCTCCTATGGGATCCACGGGACTCCGGAGCCCGAGAAGGTCGGCAAGACCGAGTCGCACGGCTGCATCCGCCTGACGAACTGGGACGCGCGCGATCTCGCCACCCGCGTCACGCGCGGGGCGGAGGTCGTCTTCAAGGACGATTGACGCGCCACGGCCCGGTGACGGCCAAGAGGGCGGCATCGGCGAGGAAGGCCAGGGCGGCGGTTGCCGCCGCCCCCTGGAGCATCGGCACGAGGTTCTGGTTCTGCAGCCCGGCCACGATCGGGCTTCCCAGCGTTGGTGCACCGGCGAGCGCGCCGACGGCGGCGGTGGCGATTGCGAGCACCAGGGCGGTGCGCAGGGTCTCGACGATGGCCGGAGCGGCGAGCGGGAGCTCGATCCGGGTCAGCACCTGGCGCGGGGTCAGGCCGATCGCCGTGCCGGCCTCGCGAGGCTCGGGCGCGACCCCCGCGATCCCGCCCGCCGTCCCGCGCAGCACCGGCATGATCCCGTAGGCCACGAGGGCGAGAAGCGTCGGCGGCCCGCCGAACCCCAGGATCGGCAGGGACAGCGCCACCATCACGACCGGCGGCACCGCTTGGGCGCCCGCCGCCACGGCATCGACGAGGCCGCGCCAGGGGGCGGCGACCGGGCGCGTCACCAGAATGCCGAGGCCGAGCCCGAGGCTGGCCACGAAGGCGAAGCCGGTCCCGGCCAGGATGGCGTGCTGAACGGCGAGGGCCAGGAGCCGCGTTCCGTCGAGGGAACGCCGCGCCGGCTCCCCGAGCGCCGAGGCGATCCACGTCGCCGCGAGGGGATGACTGAGCGCGGCGAGAACGAGGCCGGACAGACCGATCCCCGTGGCCGGGTGACGGAAGAGGCGGGACAGGGCGGACGGCCTCATGCGTGCCACCGCCCGCGGACGGCAGTTTCGAGCCGACTCAGACCCGCTTCCGCGCCCAGCGAGAGCGCCACGACGGGGATCGCTCCGAGGAGGATCAGGTCGGGGGCGAACTGCGCCATGCCGTCGAAGACGATGCGGCCGAGGCCGCCGGCTCCCACCAGGGCACCGAGGGTGGCGAGCCCGATACTCTGCACGGCGGCGACGCGGAGCGCCCCGACGAGGATCGGGGCCCCGAGGGGCAGGCGCACGCCGATCAGCGTCTGCACGCGGGTGAGGCCGAGGGCCCCGGCGGCCTCGAGGGTCGCGGCGTCGGGTGCGCGCAGGGCCAGGGCGAGCCCGCGCCAGAGCGGCAGGAGCAAGTAGGCGGCGACGGCGACCACCGCCGGGGTCGCGCCCAGGGCGGACAGGCCGAGATCGCGCAGGCTGGGCAGCGCCCTCAAGAGACCTGCCGTCACCGCGACCAGCCCGCCGAGCAGCGCCACCGCGGGCACCACCTGGATGCCGCCGAGCAGCGCCGCGACGAGGCCCTGACCGCGCCGCCAGAGCGTGAGGAGCCCCGCAACCGCCACGGCGAGCACGAGGGCCGCAGCGGACAGGACGAGGTGCTCGCGCAGCGCCGCGTTCACGGTCTCGCGCCGTGCGTCGTACTCGACCACGAGGGAGAGGGCATCGAACCGCCCGGCCCGAGCCATGACGGTGAACGCGAGGATGACGCAGAGGCCGGTCGCGAGCCCGAGTCCCGGGACGCGGCTGCGCCGGATCGCGGATCCGAGCGCTCCGGCGAGGAGGGCCAGGGTGAGCCAGCTTCCGCCGCCGAGGCTTGCCCGCGCCGCCGGGGCGAGCCCGGCGAGGCTCCGGGCCGCGCCGTGGCCGAGGGTCTCGGCGAAGAGCAGCAAGGCGAGGACGAAGGCAGCCACCGCGAAGCGCGCCGGCCGGGGCCCTGACCTTTGAACCAGCCAGACGACGCCGAGAACCCCCGCCGCGATGCCGAGGGCCCCGGCGCCGCCGAGCAGATCGAGACCCGGGACCGGGCGCCCGAGGGCGAGGCGGTTCTCTGCGACGGTGAGCAGCGGCAGCCCCAGAAGGCCGAACGCAGCGACGCAGAGCCAAGTCAGGGCGATTCCATACGGTGCGAGGCCGCGACTGCTCGCCGCCCGAGGGGATGGTGGCCCGGCCGTCACGGTAGAAGCCCGGTCTCGGACAGGTAGCGGGCCGCCACCGCTTCGGCGACCTCGCCCTCGACGGCGATCCGGGCGTTCAGGCGGCGCAGGGTCGGCGCGTCGAGGCTACCGAAGACCCGCGCGAGAGCCGGCGCGATCTCCGGATGCCGGCCGAGCGCCTCGGCGCGGATGACGGGCGCGACTTCGTAGACGATCTGTGCGTCCAGCGGATCGCTCATCACGGTGAGGTCGAGGGCCGACAAGGCGCCATCCGTTCCGTAGACCATTCCGGCATTGACCTCGCTGATCCCCTGCGCCGCCGCCCGCGCGGTCACCGCCGTATCACCGCCCGGCAGGCTGATGATCCGGTCGAACGGCAGGTTGAAGCCGTAGGCTTTCTCGAAAGCGGGCAAGGCGGCGGGGCTTTCCACGAACTCGGTGGATGCGGCAAGGCGGATGAGGCCGCGGCGCACCGCGCCGGCGAAGTCGTGCATGGTCGCGAGCCCCTCGCGCCGCGCCAGCGCCCCGTTGACGGCGATCAGCCAGGTGTTGTTGGCAGGAGCCCGGTCGAGCCAGACGAGGCCGTTCTCGGCATCGCGCCGGCGGATCGTCTCGTAGGCGCCTTGCGGCGATTTCCAGACCGGGTCGGTCTCGGTGCCGGTGAAGAAGGCGCCGTTGCCGGTGTATTCGGGATAGACCGTCACCTCGCCCGAGAGGAGGCTCGAGCGCACGATCAGGGTCGGGCCGAGGCCGAGCCTGCGGTCTACCGGTAGCCCGAGGCGTTCCAGGACGTGCGCGATCATCGCGCCCGTGAGCGCGCCTTCGGTGTCGCTCTTCGAGGCTACGACGAAGGTGTTGGAGGCTGCGGTGAAGCGGGGTTCCGCCCTTGCCGCGCGTACGGCACCCAACAGGAGGAACGGGGCACCGTGGAGGGCAGATCGCCGCGTCGGCTGCCAACCCATCCGCGTCCATCTTAACATAGGTTGTATTTGGTGACTGGATGCAGCCCTATGCATGGCTGGAAACCACGGGAAATGTATCAGCCCGTAACATTGCACCTTCGCCGACAGCGTTTGACGGGGTATGGGCGCTTGACACGCTCGGCGGAACGGGCGACGGCTCGTTGCCTGCCGAGGTAGGCAATCGCCTCGCTGTGCCGCTCAAGCCGCCCATCGTCATCGACGTGGAGCGCTGATCGCAGAGGTTGTGAGCGAAGCCGCGCAGTGCCTTCCTGGAGGGCATTCCGGATTTCCGAACGGATCGAAGGGAAGAAGCCCCGGCGTGAGTGCTCAAGTGGACGACGACCTTCTGAATGGGGCGCGCGTACTTGTCGTCGAGGACGAGGCCGCGATCTCGATGCTTCTCGAAGACATGCTGCTCGATTTCGGCTGCACGGTGGTCGGTCCCGCCGCGCGCCTGTCGACGGCCCTCGAGATGGCCGAGAGCGAGAGTTTCGAGGTGGCGATCCTCGACGTCAACGTGGCCGGCGAGCCGATCTATCCGGTCGCCGAAGCGATCGTGAAGCGCGATCTCCCCATCGTCTTCTCCACGGGTTACGGCGGTGCCGGCATTCGCGAGCCCTTCCGGGATCGTCCCGTCGTGCAGAAGCCCTTCAGCCAGGCCGACTTGAAGCGCACGCTGATCGCAGCGGTCGCCGCCGCGCGGGCCTGAACTCACCCGATCGGGAAGGCGTCGGGCACGTGGCGGGGCCAGGTGCGCGGTGAGACGAACACGGCGTCGGCCCGGAACGTGGCCGCGCCGCAATCCGGGTGACGGCTGATCCAGGCCCGGGCCGCCCGCGAGAAGCGCCCGATTTTGCGCGCATCGATGGCGCCCTGCGCGGCCTCCAGCGTGCCGCGTGCCTTGACCTCCACGAAGACGACGGTGCGTCCGCGCCGGACGATGAGGTCGATCTCACCGCCGGCGGCTCGGAAGCGCGTGCCGAGCGGCAAATAACCCTTCAGCATCAGGAACATCAGGGCCAGGGTTTCGGCGGCGCGGCCGCGCGATTCCGTGAGCCGCCGATGCGCGCCGGCCTCGCGCTCACGCATCTTTGGTGCGGGCGAGCGCGAGGGCGCGGGCATAGACGACGCGGCGGGGCTGGCCGGTCTCCTCGGCCACGAGGGTGGCCGCGTCCTTGATCGAGTGCCGGGCCAGCGCGGACACGAGGGCGGCGTCGATGCCCGCATCGGTCTCGGCCTCGTCCGGTGCATCATCATGCGTGCCGATGATCACCACGACCTCGCCCTTCGGGGCCCCCTCCTCCGCGAAGGTCGCCGCCAGGGTGCCGAGGGTGCCGCGCCGGATCGTCTCGAAGAGCTTGGTGAGTTCCCGGGCCACCGCGGCCGGGCGGGCCTGGCCCAGCACTTCGGCGGCGTCGACCAGCATCTCGGGCAGGCGGTGGGGTGATTCGAACAGGACCAGGGTGCCGGGGATCCGGCCGAGGGTCTCGAGGCGCGTGCGGCGCGCGCCCGATTTCGCCGGCAGGAAGCCCTCGAAGAAGAACCGGTCGGTGGGAAGCCCTGCCGCAACGATGGCGGTCATCACGGCCGATGGGCCCGGGATCGGGGTCACGTTCAGGCCGGCCTCGATCGCGGCCTGGACCAGCTTGAAGCCCGGGTCCGAGACGAGCGGCGTACCCGCATCGGAGACTAGGGCCAGGGCTTCCCCGGCCTGCATGCGGGCGACCATCCGCTCGCGCACCGCCGCGTTCGAGTGCTCGTGATAGGCCACCAGCGGCGTGGTGATGCCGTAATGCATCAGCAGGGTGCGGGTGACGCGGGTGTCCTCGGCCAGGACCGCGTCGGCGGCGGCCAGCGTCGCCAGCGCCCGGAACGAGACGTCCTTCAGGTTGCCGATCGGCGTCGCCACCACGTGCAGGCCCGGATCGATGGCCTCCGCCTCGGCCGCGAGGCCGAAAGCGGTGAAGGTCGAGGGCGGCTTGGCCGCCGCATCCGCCGTGTCCCGGCGGCGCCGGGCGCGGGTGTCGTTATTCTGCGTCATGGCCGGACCTTGCCACGATCGGCCCGCCCTGCGGAATCCGTCGCATGGGTCGGATCACATTTACTTTTGTGTCCGAGGCTGCAAGCGTCGCTTCGTCGGCCGGCGACAGGGGAACCTCCGATGAGGCGCGTGAACAGGTTGAGATCCGCTTCCGCGCGCATGGCCGCCCTGCTGCCGGGCGTGCTGCTGGCCGCGTCCCTCGGCGCCTGCGTCGGCGGCCCCGACGGGGGGCCACGCGTCGACCGGCGTGCCCCGGCCCCGATGGCGGAGGGCGCGGCACCCGAAGGGGTCGCGACTCCAGCCGGGCGGATCGGTTCCGGGACGGTCAAGGTCGCGCTGGTGGTGCCCCTCTCCGGTCCGGGCGCGGCCGTGGGGACGGCCCTGCGCAACGCCGCCGAACTCGCGATCGAGGATTTCCAGAAGCCGGACCTGCAGATCCTGGTTCGGGACGACCGGGGCTCGCCGGACGGGGCCCGCGAGGCGACCCAGGCGGTGCTCGCGGATGGGGCCGAGCTCGTGCTCGGTCCGCTCTTCGCCGCCAACGTCCAGGCCGCATCGACGGTGACCCGGGCCGCCGGCAAGCCGCTGATCGCCTTCTCCACCGATGCGGGGGTGGCCGCCAAGGGCAGCTACCTCCTCAGTTTCCTGCCCCAGTCCGAGGTCGACCGTGTCGTGGACGAGGCTGTGGCGGGCGGACGCAAGTCCTTCGCCGCGCTGATCCCCGAGACGAGCTACGGCAACGCGGTGGAGGCGCAGTTCCGCGAGGCGGTCGCCCGCAAGGGCGCGCGCCTCGTGGCCGTCGAGCGCTATCCGGCCGGCAACCCCGCCCCCGCCATCGGCCGGGTCGCCGGGCTGATCACCGGGCCGGGGGCGCAGGCCGACGCGCTGTTCCTGCCCGAGACGCCGGACGGCCTCGGGACGGTCGCGGCGGCACTCACCAGGGCCGGGTTCTCGCCCACACGGGTCCGGCCGGTCGGGACCGCACTCTGGAACGACCCGCGCGTCTTCGCCCTGCCGGCCCTTCAGGGCGGCTGGTTCGCGGCCCCGGAGACCGCCGGCTTCACCGGCTTCGCCCAACGCTACCAGGCCCGCTTCGGCACGGCCCCGCCCCGCGTGGCGACGCTCGCCTACGATGCCGTCTCGCTCATGGCGGCCCTGTCCCGCCAGTACGGCTCCCAGCGCTTCGCCGATGTCACCCTCACCAACCCGTCCGGGTTCTCCGGCATCGACGGGACCTTCCGGTTCCGGCCGGACGGACCGAGCGACCGTGCCCTGGCGGTGTTCGAGATCCGCAGCGGCGCCCCGGCCGTGGTCAGCCCGGCCCCGCGCACGCTGGGGCCCTCGGGCACCTGATCGGGCGGAGAGTCCTGATCAGGCAGCGAGCGCCGCCACGACGGCGTTGAGCACCGGCGCGCCCGCCGGGGTGACGGCGATGCGACCGCTGTCGAGGCGTGCGACGAGGCCGTCCCCGACGAGGTCCGCGATGCGGGCCTCGTCCAGGGTCCGCCCCTTCAGGGCGGCGTAGCGGGCGGGATCGATCCCCTCGCGCAGGCGCAGGCCCATCATGAGGAACTCGTCGCCCTGGTCGGATCCGGCCAGCGCCTCGGTCTCGACGATACCGTGGCCGTCCCGCTCGACCCGCGCCAGCCAGGCTTCGGGCGCCCGCTCGGTCACGGTGCCGATCCGACCCGTCTCCGTCACGAGGCGCCCATGCGCGCCGGGGCCGATGCCGGCATATTCGCCGTAGCGCCAGTAGAGCAGGTTGTGGCGCGATTCCGCGCCCGGGCGGGCGTGGTTGGAGATCTCGTAGGCCGGAAGCCCGGCCCGGTCGCAGACCTCCTGCGTCACGTCGTAGAGGATGCGCGCGGCCTCGTCGTCCGGCGGCACGAGCTTGCCGGCGGCGGCGAGGCCGAAGAACGGCGTGCCGGGCTCGATGGTGAGCTGGTAGAGCGAGAGGTGCTCGGCGGCCCGCGCGATGGCG
Source organism: Methylobacterium sp. FF17 (assembly GCF_025813715.1). Lineage (NCBI taxonomy): Bacteria > Pseudomonadati > Pseudomonadota > Alphaproteobacteria > Hyphomicrobiales > Methylobacteriaceae > Methylobacterium > Methylobacterium flocculans. The sequence goes on along the minus strand of NZ_CP107532.1, from coordinate 3,768,128 downwards.
TTGGCCAGTTCGGCCCGCCACGCCGCCGGGCTCTGGTCCGGGCGCGCATAGATCAGGTCGAAGGAATAGCGCTCGAAATGGGTGGCGGCGACCCGCACGGCCGCCATGGCCTCGGCGGCGCTGTGCAGGCGCCCGAGGCGCTTGAGCGAGGCGTCGTCCATGGCCTGCACGCCGAGGGAGACGCGGTTCACCCCGGCGGCGCGGTAGCCGCGGAAGCGCTCCGCCTCGACGCTGGTGGGGTTGGCCTCGAGCGTGACCTCGACGCCGGGCGCGATGCCCCAGGCGCCGCCGATCGCATCGAGTAGGCCCGCCACGGTGGCGGGCCGCATCAGCGACGGGGTGCCGCCGCCGAGGAAGACGCTCGACACCGTGCGGCCGGGCGTGCGCGCCGCCATGTGCGCGATCTCGGCCCGGAAGGCCGCGAGGTAGCGCACTTCGTCCACGGGCGCGTGGCGCACGTGGCTGTTGAAGTCGCAATAGGGGCACTTCGCAGCGCAGAAGGGCCAGTGGACATAGACCCCGAACCCCGCGTCGCGGGTGGGGTGGTCCGGGCCTGTCGGTTCGGTCATGGGGCGGATGTGCGCGCGGGATCGCGGTTTGGCAATCCCGCGCCGGCTGCGTCAGGGCCGCCGCAGGCAGGTTCGCGCGAGCAGGACGAAGGCGCGGGCCCGGTGGGAGAGGGCCTCGCCCGTCTGCCAGTCGACCCCGTGCTTCTCCTCCGACGAGATCTCGCCGAAGGTGCGGTCGTGGCCGTCGGGCAGGAACATCGGATCGTAGCCGAAGCCCGAGGTTCCCCGGGGCGCCACGAGGTCGCCGAAGACCCGGCCCTCGAAGGTCTCGGTGTGTCCGTCCGGCCAGGCGATCACCAGGGCCGAGACGAAGTGCGCCCGCCGCGTGGTGGCGCCGCGCTTGTCGAGTTCGGAGGCGATGCGGGCCATGGCGCCGGCAAAGTCCTTCGACGGTCCCGCCCAGCGCGCCGAAAACAGACCCGGCGCGCCGTCGAGCGCGTTGACGCAGAGCCCCGAATCGTCCGCGAAGGCCGGCAGGCCGGAGGCCGTCGCGGCGGCCAGCGCCTTGATCGCGGCGTTCTCCGAGAACATCGTGCCGGTCTCGTCGGGTTCCGGCAGGCCGAGTTCCCCGGCCGAGACCGCCTCGACGCCGAAGGGCGCGAGCAGTTCGCGCATCTCCACGAGCTTGCCGGCATTGTGGGTCGCGATGACGACCCGGCCGGTGAGGATGCGGTGCTCGGTCATGCCGGAATATCCTTTGCCACGGCCTGCTTCTGGAGTTCGACCAGGCGCTGGATGCCGCCCTTGGCGAGACGCAGCAGTTCGAGGAGTTCGTCCTCGGAGAACGGCTTGCCCTCGGCCGTGCCCTGGACCTCGACGAGGCCGCCGGACCCGGTGATGACGAAGTTGGCATCCGTCTCGGCGCCGGAATCCTCGGCATAGTCGAGGTCGAGCACCGGCTTGCCCTTGTAGATCCCGCAGGAGATCGCCGCCACGTGGTCGCGCAAGGGGTCGACGGAGATGATCGAGCGGCCCCGCATCCAGGTGCAGCACTCGTGCAGGGCGACCCAGGCACCGGTGATCGCGGCGGTGCGGGTGCCGCCATCGGCCTGGATCACGTCGCAATCCAGGGTGATCTGGCGCTCGCCGAGAGCGGGAAGGTTCGTCACGGCCCGGAGGGAACGGCCGATCAGGCGCTGGATCTCCTGGGTGCGGCCGGAGGGCTTGCCCGAATTCACCTCGCGCCGGGTGCGCTCGTGAGTGGCGCGCGGCAGCATGGAATACTCAGCGGTGACCCAGCCCTTGCCGGATCCGCGCAGCCAGCCGGGTCCGCGCTCCTCCAGGGTCGCCGTGCACAGGACCTTGGTGTCCCCGAAGCTGACGAGGCAGGAGCCCTCGGCGTGACGGGAGACGGCACGCTCCAGGGTGACGGTGCGCAGGGCGTCGTTCGCGCGCTTCGAGGGCCGCATGCCGCTCTCCTTGACGTTTCGTGGTCGGGAGCGGGCTTTACGGGGCCGGGTCGCGCGCGGCAAGCGTGGCGGCAAACGTCACGGCAAGCGTGGCGGCACGCCACGAGCGGCCCCGAGGTGTGGGCCGCCCGGCAGGGGCGGCCCGTCCCATCGGATCAGTAGCGGAAGCGGCGGTGGCCGTAATGGTGCCCGTGACGGTGACCGAAGCCGTGGCCGAAATGGCGGCGATGGTGATGGCCGAAATGCCGTCCGCGATGGTGGTGATGGAAGCGCCGGCCGCCGTAATGGCGCCGGTAGCCCCCGTACTGCACCTCGGTGAGGCCGGCGCTCGGGCCCGCAACTTCGGCGGACACGATCGCGGGCGCGGCCTGCGCACCCTTGGGCGTGCCGAACATCATCGCGCCGACGAGCGCCAGGGCGATGGCGAGGGTCTTGATCAGGCCGGATCGGGAGGTGTTTCTCATGGGGCTCTGTACTCCTGTGTACGGCGTGGGACCGCGCGCCTCGAACCGCCTGCACGCCGGGGCGATTCGCAACGCTCGGCCCGCCTGCTTCACGCAAGGCGGACACGGGTAACGCCGCTGTCGCCGGAATCGTCTCAGCGCGCCACGCCGGTTTTTTGAGCGGGACACCGGAGGATGACCCCAAGGACCAGAACGTGCACGCCGTATGCCGTCCCCGGGGCGCGTCCCTTCGCGGCCTTGTGTAGGATGCGCGAGGCGGCCACATTCACCGCCCAGGATTGACCCGTGACCGAGCCCGCAAGTCCCTTCGCCCCTTCCCAGCAGATGCAGGTGCTCAGCGCGTTGAACGAGCGCTCGCGCGAGATCTTCCGGCAGATCGTCGAGAGCTATCTCACGACGGGCGAACCCGTGGGCTCGCGCAACCTCGCCCGCATCCTGCCGATGACCCTGTCGCCGGCCTCGATCCGCAACGTGATGGCGGATCTGGAGCATTCCGGCCTCATCTTCGCGCCCCATGCCTCGGCCGGGCGGCTCCCCACGGAGCAGGGCCTGCGCTTCTTCGTGGACGCGATGCTCGAACTCGGCGATGTCGGCCGCGAGGAGCAGGAGCGGATCGAAGCGCAGATGCGGGCGGCCGCCTCCCGCCACACCTTCGATTCCGCGCTGGCCGAAGCCTCGATGCTGCTCTCGGGTATCTCGCGCGGGGCCGGGGTGGTGCTGACCACGAAGACCAACGTCCACCTGAAGCACATCGAGTTCGTGCGCCTCGATCCCACCCGCGCCCTGGTCGTGCTGGTCTCGGATGACGGCTCGGTGGAGAACCGCATCCTCGACCTGCCCGCCGGACTGCCGGCGAGCGCCCTGCAGGAGGCCTCCAACTACCTCAACGCCCGGCTCCAGGGTCGGACCCTCGGCACCCTGCGGGCCGAGATCGAGGCGGGGCGGCAGGCCATGAAGCGCGAACTCGACGCGATCACCGAGCGGCTGGTCGATGCGGGTCTCGCGGTCAGCGTCGGCCCGTCCGACGCGCGCCAGCTCATCGTGCGCGGGCAGTCGAACCTCCTCGACGACCTGCGGGCCGCCGAGGACCTGGAGCGCATTCGCCTGCTCTTCGACGACCTCGAGACGCAGAAGGACGTGATCGAACTGCTCTCCCGCGCCGAGGGCGGCGAGGGCGTGCGCATCTTCATCGGTTCGGAGAACAAGCTGTTCTCGCTCTCCGGATCCTCGATGATCGCGGCGCCCTTCCGCGACGGATCGCAGAAGATCGTCGGCGTGGTCGGCGTCATCGGGCCGACCCGGCTGAACTACGCCCGCATCGTGCCGATGGTCGACTACACCGCCCGGGTGGTCTCCGGCCTCCTCGACCGCAAGCGCTGAACGCCAGAGGGCGGAGCCTTCGCCCCGCCCCCCGTTCTTCGACCGTTGCGGATCAGCCGCGGATCACGTCGACGATCTCGTAGGTATCGGGGTCGACGATGACGATGTCGTCGTCCACCAGCACGTAGCGGTAATCCTCGTATTCGGGCGCGATCCGCACGATGTCCGGCGGCAGATCGTAGAGGGTGTAGCTGCGGGCGATGGCCGTGCCGACGCTGAGGGCGAAGGCCCCGGCGGCGAGGCGCGGAATCCCGCGGCGGAACACGCTCTGACGGAACTCGGTGCGCTGCGGCGCGCCGAGGCGTCCGTAGGCGCCCCGCACGGCCCCGCGATCGCCCCGGTCCGCGCGCCCGCCCCGGCCCTCGCGATCCATCCGTCCGCCGCGATCGCCCCGGTCGTCCCGGTCCGCCCGGCCGCCACGATCTCCCTGGCCATCGCGGTCGGCCCTGCCGTCGCGATCAGCCCTGCCGTCGCGATCGGGTGCGGTGCGATCGGCGCCGCCGCTGCGCGTCGTGGCACCGCCCTCTTCGCGGCCGCCCCGCTCGCCGGCCGCCTGACCGGGGCGTCCGTCCTGACGTCCCGCGCCACCCTCGGCACCACGGGGACCGGCCCCGCCCTCGGCACCACGTGCTCCGGGTCCGCCCGCGCCGCCGGGCTCGCCGCGCGATGCGCCGCCGCCGGTCTCCGCACCGCCCCCCGCGCCGCCGCGCATGCCGGCACCGCCACCGCCGGCTCCGCCGCCCGCGCCGCCGCCACTCATACCCGCACCACCGCCCGCACCACCGCCGGCCGCGCCCCCTGCCCCGCCGGCGCCCGCGCCGCCCGGTCCGCCCTGCGCGAAGGCCGTGGTGGCACCCAGCACCAGGGCCGCCGCCATCACCGTGCTTCGGAAGAATGTGTTCATGGGATCGTTTCCGCCTCGATCGGGATCAGGACGCCGCATGGGCGTCGTCGCCACCCGCAACGGAGACCGCTGAAAGACCGTTCCCGTTTTTCTACGGCTGATCTTCGGAAAACCCCGGCGCCCCCTATTCAGATCGAAGGATCAAGGTCAGCCATGGCTCTTCCACAGCCACGTTTCATCGAAATCTTGGGTGCGATCCGCAACGCCCTGATCACCCTTGTGAAATTCGCTTCAAGCGGTAACGTCCCGCGAAAGCAGGCCAGGGAACGGCGTGCACCGGGAAACAGGGACGAAACGGATGACAGGTGGCGCCGGACTTCAAGCGCACACGGCGGACGACGCCGCCGACAACCGACGCCGGATCAAGGCCATCGTCGCCTCCTCGTCGGGCAACCTCGTGGAGTGGTTCGACTTCTACTGCTACGCCTTCTTCGCGCTCTACTTCGCGCCGGTCTTCTTCCCCGAGGGCGATGACACCAGCCAGCTTCTGAAATCCGCCGCGGTCTTCGCGGTGGGGTTCTTCATGCGTCCCATCGGCGGGTGGCTGTTCGGCCGCATCGCCGACCGGCTCGGCCGCAAGACCTCGATGCTGATCTCGGTGCTGATGATGTGCGCCGGCTCGCTGATGATCGCGATCCTGCCGACCTACGCCACGGCGGGGCATCTCGCGCCCGCCCTCCTGCTGCTGGCCCGCATGATCCAGGGGCTCTCGGTGGGCGGCGAGTACGGCACCAGCGCCACCTACATGAGCGAGATCGCCGTGAAGGGTCGGCGTGGCTTCTTCGCCTCGTTCCAGTACGTGACGCTGATCGGCGGCCAGCTCCTCGCCTCGCTGGTGCTCATCGTCCTGCAGAGCTTCCTCACCGCCCAGCAGCTCACCGCCTGGGGCTGGCGCATCCCGTTCGTGATCGGCGCCATCGCGGCGGTGGTCGCGCTGTATCTGCGCTCGTCGCTGCAGGAGACCGCGACGAAGGAAGACATGGCCTCGAAGGAATCCGGGACCTTCTCGGCCCTGTTCAAGCACTGGCGCGCCTTCTGCGTGGTGCTGGCCTACACGGCAGGCGGCTCCTTGAGCTTCTACACCTTCACCACCTACATGCCGAAGTACCTCTTCAACACGGCGCATATCGACAAGGTCACCGCCTCGCAGATCTCCACCGCCGCGCTGTTCGTCTACATGATCATCCAGCCCTTCTTCGGCTGGCTGTCGGACCGGATCGGCCGCAAGGCCAACATGCTGCTCTATAGCGGTCTCGGCACCCTGATGGTGGTGCCCCTGATGACCGCCATCGGCAGCACCCAGAACGCGGTCCTGTCCTTCGCGCTGATCATGGTCGGCCTGATCGTGATCAGCTTCTACACGGGCATCAGCGGTATCGTGAAGGCGGAGCTGTTCCCGACGCAGGTGCGGGCGCTCGGCGTCGGCCTCTCCTACGCCATCGCCAACTCGTTGTTCGGCGGAACGGCCGAGATGGTCGCCCTCTACCTGAAGCAGCTCGGCTCGGAGAGCAGCTTCTTCTGGTACGTCACGGTCATGCTCGGCATCGCCTTCATCGGCTCGCTGATCATGCCGAACCCCAAGCGCCACGGCTATCTCGACGGCGACGGCACCGTCGAGGAGGCCCTGATGCGCAAGACCCGGCTCTCGGCCGCCTGACGGCCGTCGACACGGCTCTGAGCGAGAAAAGCCCGCGGCGAGCGATCGCCGCGGGCGTCTTTCTGTCCCGTCCGGTGTCGCGCGTCAGCCCGCCTCGCCCAGCACCGCCCGGCGCTGGCGGTCCAGTTCCTCGCTGTAGCGCTTCAGCGTGTGGCTTTCGGTGAGGAGGCCGATCACCCGGCGGCTCTGGAGGTCGTCGACCACCGCGAGGGCCTCGCTCTCGGTGCGGTCGAAGATGGCGGTGGCGACCTTGGCGTTCATGTCGGCGGTGAGCACGTCCTGCGGGTGGCGCAGGAGTTCGCCGAGGCCGGGCTCCCCCTCCTCCGCCTCCCGCAGGGCCGCATGCGCCTCGGGCACCAGGACGATGCCGGCGTATCGGCCCGCCTCGTCCACCATCACCACCCGCGAGGGCGAGCCGAGGGGGTGCTTGCGCAGGAAGGCCGAAAGGGTCTGGTCGAGCGCGGCGGTCGGCACCTCGCGGCGCATCAGCCGGCCGACCGTCAGGGAGCGGATCCAGCCGACATCGTGCGCGCTGCGGATGCTCTCGCCGCGCAGGTGGAAGCGCCAGGTGGCGAAGGAATACCCGAAGGTCTTGCGGACGGTCAGCGACGAGGCGATCACCGCCACCAGCACCAGGCCCGTGATGGGGAAGCTGCCGGTGAGTTCGAGGGCGAGGAACGTCATCGTCAGCGGCCCGCCGATCACCGCCACGGCGAGCGCGCTCATCCCGATCACCGCATAGGCGAGCGGCGTCAACCCGAACGCCACCATGCCGGGCAGGACCAGGGGCATCCCGGCCGCGAAGATCTCGCCCGCGATCGCCCCGAGGAACAGCGAGGCGAAGAACAGGCCGCCGCGAAACCCCGATCCGATCGAGATCGCCGAGGCGGTGGCCTTGGCCACGAACAGCAGGATCAGGGCCGGAAGGGCGAGGCCGGTGCCGTGCGCCTCCAGGTGCAGGTGCAGCGCGCCGTGGCCACCCGACAGCACCTGGGGCGAGACGGCCAGCGCCAGGGCGCCGACGCAGAGCCCGCCCACGGTCGGAGCCAGCAGGGCCGGCAGGCGGCTCGCGCGGAACCCGGCCTCCACCAGGGTGACTCCCCGCATGATGAGGATGCCGAGCCCGGCGCAGATCAGGCCGAGGACGAGGCCGGGCACGGTGTCGGCCGTGGTGAGCACGGTGGTGGTGACGGCATCGGCCCGGTCGAGGGTGACGAGCGCGGTCTGTCCCACCAGCGCCCGGGCCACGACGCTGCCGCACAGGGCCGCCACCGCGACGGGCGTCAGGGTCGCGATGGAATAGGTGCCGATGATGAGCTCGAAGGCATAGAACGCGCCCGTCAGCGGGGCGCCGAAGGCGGCCGCGATGGCGGCGGCCGCCCCGCAGCCGACGAGCGTGCGCTGGTCGGCGCGGCGCAGTTCGAAGGACAGCCCGAGGCGCGAGGCGAGCCCGGCACAGAACTGGGTGTAGGCGGCCTCCATCCCCACCGAGACGCCGCTGCCGTTCGAGATCACGTTCTGGAGGGTGAGGAGGCTGGAATCCCGGACCGACATCCGCCCGCCATGCAGGGCGTTCGCCTCGATCGGGTCGATGATCGCGCGGCGGGGCCGGCGGCGCCAGCGCAGAAGCAGTGCCAGGCAGGCCAGGAGGACGCCGCCGAAGGCCGGCGCGAGCAGGACCGCGGCGGGCGACAGGCCGGTGGCGGCACTGAGGCGCATGCCCGGCGACAGGCCATAGAGCGCCTCGCGCATCGCCTGCGTGAGATGGATCAGGGCCGCCACCGCGACCCCGCCCCCACAGCCCACCAGGGCCGCCAGCAGCACGAGGCCGATCTCGCTGCCGCGCACCAGGGCGCGCAGGCGCGCCGGCGCCTGGACCAGGATCACTTCGGTGAGCGGGGGTCGGGAGGACATGGTGTGGGGTATCGGTGGCCCGGCGGTCGGCCTGCTTAGACCGGGTGGCGCGCCCGCGTCGACCGGCGATCGCCGGACGGATCCGATCCACACTTTCGCAGACGAACCTGCGAAGGCGGCTTGAAATGCGGCGCGGCTCGGGATAGATCGCCCGCAGTGCCGCTGTAGCTCAGTTGGTTAGAGCGCTTGATTGTGGATCAAGAGGTCCCCCGTTCGAGCCGGGGCAGTGGTACCATTCCTTTCCATCGTGATCGATGAACCGGCGGCGGTCATGCCTTGAGCATGGCCGCCGTTGGCATTGGCGGGATGCGTTCCGGCATGTGCCAAAACGCTCTCGACACCGTGTCAAACTTGCCACGGGATTGCCCCAAATCGGGCCGTGTTGTCGCCACATCTGTCAAGCTAATCTCAACCCGTCACCAGGGCACGAGGTTGGAACGCGCAGATGCAGGTTCGGAATGTCGGATCGTCACGGACTGCCTTCGCCAAAGCGCCCGCGACCAAGGGTCTGCTCGCGCCGCATGCCGGATCGGCGCCGTCGGACGCCCTGACGCTCGGGGGGCGCGTCGGCCGCCAGCACGGCAGCCGCCCGGCCCTGACGCGCTCGGTCCTCTCCATGCTCCTGCTGGCCGGCGGGCTCGGCGCCGTCCTCTCCTACGGGATCGGGCCGGAGGCGGGCGTGGTGCAATCCGCCCAGGCGATGACCGAGGTGTCGATGCCGAAGCCGCGCGTCCAGCCGGTCCCGGTCATCCTCCAGGCCAGCGTGTCGGCGCCCACCGCGCGCTCGGTGATCACCGCCTCCTCCGCCTTCGCGGCGGTGCACGACCTCGATACCGAGATCGGCTCCCACGCGGTCGACCGCGTCTCGTACGATTATCTGCTGAACGAGAGCGCGGTCGGTGATCCCAACGACGTCCTCGAATTCGGCCCCATGAAGATCCGGCGCCACCTGGTGCAGAAGATCATCCGGGCGGCCCAGGCGGTCCAGACCGACCCGGTGCTGCTGATGGCGGTGGCCGACAAGGAATCGAGCTTCAAGACCGAGGTCCAGGCACAGACCTCGTCGGCCACCGGGCTGTTCCAGTTCATCGAGCGGACCTGGCTCGGGGTGGTCCGGGATTTCGGACCGAAATACGGCCTCGCCACCGACGCGGCTCTGATCGTGTCGGGCGACAACGGCCGCCCGGCGGTGAGCGATGCCGCCGAGCGCACCCGCATCCTCGAGATGCGCCGCGACCCCTACCTCTCGGCCCTGATGGCGGGCGAGATGCTCAAGCGCGACGCCGCCCGCATCGCCCTGCGCATCGGCCGCGAACTCACCCTCGGCGAGGTCTACCTCGCGCACTTCCTCGGCCCGGACGATGCCGAGGATTTCCTCGCCACCGTGGTCGACAAGCCGAAGGCCGCCGCCGCCCAGATGCTGCCGGGCCCGGCGCGGGCCAACCGGTCGATCTTCTTTGCCGCCCAGCGCGGGCGCCGCAAGGCCGCGAGCCTCTCGGTCGCGGAAGTCCACGAGAAGTTCGAGACCATGATGAGCACGCGCGGAGCGCGCTACCGCGATGTCCGCTCGGTGGCCGGCGTGATGGCCTATGCCGACACGACCGTGGACTGACGCGGTGCGCCTCGGCGCCCCTGCCGACGTGGATGCCGGTCCGGCCTCCGAGAGCGCGCCGAGCCGAGGACCTGACACGGCGCCCCGTCGCAACGCGATCGAAAATGGTCGCCGACTGTCGCCCGACGGGATGATTCCCGGCAACTGACTGTCACGTCCCGACTTTACAGTCCGCGTGGCACGTGGCGGCCGCGTTTCGTGGCTGCGTTCCGTGGCACAGATGTCGGAGGCTTCGCTTGACGGACTCGAAGGGCCCTGCGCCGACCCACTCCCTGTCCGCGCCTCCGGTGGACACGCTGACACCCGGCCTGTCCCTCAACCGGATCGGGCAGGCGCTCGCGGCCTTCTACGACGACCTCATCGCCGAGGGCGTTCCCGAGCATCTCGCCGGCCTGGTGCGCCAGGTTCAGCCCGAAGCCGCGGCCCAGCCGAAGTCGGGGCGCATCGCCCTCGTGGTCGAGGACGACGAGGCGACCCGCCATCTCGCCGAAGCCCTGCTCGGCGACACCGATCTCGAGGTGATCGGCTGCGACAGCGCCGAGGCGGCGCTCGCCATTATGCGCGAGCGGGGCGGACGCGTTGCCCTGGTCTTCGCCGATGTCCGCCTCGCGGGACCGATGGATGGCCTGCAGCTCGCCTCGGCCATCGCGCTGCTCTGGCCCACCGCCCGGATGGTCGTGACATCCGGCCACCGCGCGGACCGGCCGGGCGCCCTTCCGCCGCAAGCGGTCTTCATTCCGAAACCCTGGCGTCCCTTCGACCTCCTGGTCGAGGCCGAGCGCGCCACCACCGAACGACAACCGATCGTTCGCTGACGGACAGCCGCGTCGCCCCTGCCTCGGTCACCCCTCTGGCCGCTCCGGGCGGCGCACCTCTTGCTTACCCGGATCCCAGCGTCCGTGCCGATACACCCGTGTCCTTCGGCGCGGTGGAGCCGCTTCCCGTGCCGATCCTCTCCGTCCGCCACGTCACCACCTACCGCTACCGCCAGCCGGTGGCGTTCGGCGAGCACCGCATCCTCTTCCGCCCGCGCGACAGCTACGATCAGCGCCTCATCTCGGCGAGCCTGAAGATCACCCCGGAGCCGAGCGGCCTGCGCTGGCTGCACGACGTGTTCGGGAATTGCGTCGCGGTGGCTTCCTTCAGCGGCCGGGCGGCCCAGCTTCGTTTCGAATGCGCGATCACCCTCGACCATACGCCGGAATCGGCGCCGGTCTTCCCGATCTCCTCGCACGCCGCCTTCTATCCCTTCGGCTACAGCGCCGAGGACATCCCCGACCTCAGCCGGTCGATGGAGCGCCAGTACTCCGACCCGCGCAACGAGGTTGATGCCTGGGCCCGCAGCTTCGTTCCGGCGCAAGGCCCCATCGGCACGCAGGACCTGCTGGCCGAGATGACTCGCAGCGTCCGCCGCAACTTCGCCTATCTCGCCCGTTCGGAGAAAGGCGTCCAGGACCCCCTCACCACCCTCCGGCTCAAGCGCGGCAGCTGCCGCGACTTCGCGGTGTTGATGATCGAGGCCGTGCGCGCCCTCGGCATGGCGGCACGCTTCGTCTCCGGCTACCTCTACAACCCCAGGGGGGACCGTAACCGCCACGTGGGCGGTGGCTCGACTCATGCTTGGGTGCAGGTCTACCTGCCGGGCGCCGGGTGGATCGAGTTCGACCCCACGAACGGGATCGTCGGGAACCGCGACCTGATCCGCGTGGCGGTGGCGCGCGACCCGCGCCAGGCGGTGCCGTTGCACGGGTCGTTCTTCGGGTTTCCCGCCGATGATCTCGGCATGATCGTGAGTGTCGAGGTCGACGAGGTCGAGCCCGGGAGCGGGGCTGCGACCGGGTCCGGTCTGGTGCGTTGACAAGTCGGCCGGGTCCGGGCCTGCCGGCTCGTAGAAGTAAAGCGTGTGGCTTTCGATAGGATCGGGTGAGTGTCATGAAGATCAGGACGGGATTCGACATCGCCTTCGAATCGGTTCAGCCGACGCCCATGATCCTCGCGTTGAGCGTGCATCCCTCACGGATGCCGGACGTGATGACCCCCCACGTCATCAGCTTCGATCCGCCGATCCCCTGCCAGGAGTACCGCGACAGCTTCGACAACATCTGTACCCGCATCGTCACGCCGCCGGGACGCCTGACCATCTCGGCCGACTTCATCGTGCAGGATTCCGGCCTGCCGGACGCCTACGCGCCCTACGCCCAGCAGATCGAGGTCCAGAACCTTCCCAACGAGGTGCTGGTCTACCTCCTGGGCAGTCGCTACTGCGACACCGACAAGCTGTCCGAGACCGCGTGGTCGCTCTTCGGCGGGACGCCCCTGGGCTGGGCTCGCGTGCAGGCGATCTGCGACTACGTCCACGACCGCATCCGTTTCGACTACATGTGTGCCGACGCGACGCGCACTGCCTGGGACGGATTCATGCAGCGGCAGGGTGTCTGCCGCGATTTTGCGCATCTGGCGGTCGCATTCTGCCGCTGCATGAACATTCCGGCGCGCTACTGCACCGGGTATCTCGGCGATATCGGCGTGCCGCCCGTGCCCGACCCGATGGATTTTTCGGCCTGGTTCGAGGCCTATCTCGACGGCACCTGGTACACCTTCGACGCCCGGCACAACACGCCGCGAATCGGCCGGATCGTGATGGCGCGCGGACGCGATGCCACCGACGTCGCGATCACCACGAACTTCGGCTACTCGCACCTCGCCCGCTTCGATGTGCACACCGACGAAGTCTTCTGAACCCTGGGTGACGCGGGTCCCACCACGAAGATGACGAAATCGTCAAGGTGCCATGGAACCACCCGGCCGTGCTTACGCTTGTACAGCAAAGGTTACGGCTCAGGTAAGGTATCGGCAATGAAGACCTTGGCGACCGCCCTTGTGGGCATACTCGGTGTTTGCGCGCTCTCGACGAGCGCGGTTCAAGCAAGCCCCTACGATCCGTTCGGCAGCAACGGCGGCGACGATTACTACGGCGATCCGGCCTACGCCTATGGCCGCGCCACGGACGATCCCTACGGCTACCAGGGCACGGTGGGCCAGGGCGTCCAGGCGGCGCCCCAGGCGCAGGTCGCCCCGATCCCGCGTGAGATCGTCGCCTTCAACGGCAACTACAAGCCCGGCACGATCGTGGTCTCCACGGCCGAGCGGCGCCTGTACTTCGTGATGCCCAACGGCGAGGCCATCCGTTACGGCGTCGGCGTCGGCCGCCCGGGCTTCACCTGGTCCGGCGTCAAGACCGTGACGGCCAAGAAGGAGTGGCCGTCCTGGACCCCGCCGGCGGCGATGATCGCACGCCGTCCCGACCTGCCGCGCTACATGGCGGGCGGCGTCGAGAACCCGCTCGGTGCACGGGCCATGTATATCGGCAGCACCGAGTACCGCATCCACGGCTCGAACGAGCCGGACACGATCGGTCAGGCCGTCTCCTCCGGCTGCATCCGGATGACCAACGAGGACGTCACAGACCTCTACGAGCGCGTGAAGGTGGGAGCGAAGGTCGTCGTCCTGAACTGATCGTCGGACCGGTACGTTTCCCGAAACGCGAAGGCCGCGCCGTCCGATTGGGCGGCGCGGCCTTCGCCGTTTTCGTGTCCGTCGATGTCAGGGAGCCCCCGATGTCAGGGAACCACGCGGCCGACGGCGGTCTGGGGCGAACTGAGGGGCGCGATCGGCATGTCGCAGAAGCAGCGGGCACCCAGGGGGCGCGGGCCGGGCAGCGGGCAGGAGAAGGGCTGGAAGCCGCTCAGACCCGACTGCACGGCGTCGCAATTCAGGCCGACGGCGCGGCGCGAAGCCGGGCGGGCGTAGCGCTCATCGCCGTAATCGGGGCGCGGCGGCAGGCGACGCTCCTCGTAGACACGGCGCGGCGGCCGGTCATAGCCGTCGTCGTAGTACTGGGCGCTCGCACCCTGTACCCCGGCCAGCCCCGCCAGGAGCGTGAGGGTCAGACGGAATCGATTGGCAGGTCGCATGGCGTTTCGCCTCTCTCGACAGCGCCGGCCCCGAACGAAACGCCGGGGCCGCTCGCGGCCAGGGTTAGGAGACGGAGCCGCCGGGGGCAAGCGCCGACGCTCTTACGAAAACAGCCCGTCCGCGTGGCGCGAAACGGGCTGTCGGCATGGTGCAGCGCCGCAAAGATGCGGCGCCGGATCGGGAATCAGGAGTTGGTGGCGTTCCGCGCGGCCTGCTCGGCATCGTTGCCGGCCTTGCGCGCCGCCTCGGCGCCTTCCTGCATGGCCTTACGGGCGTGCTCGGCGCCTTCCTGCATGGCGCCCTTGGCTTTCTCGGCGCTCTGCTGGATCGCCGTCTGGGCCAGGCCGCCGAACTCCTTGGCCTGCGCCTGGATCGCGGCGAACTGGCTGCGAACGAACTCGGCCTGGTGCTGCATGGCTTCCTGCAGGTCGCGCGAGCGCACCAGCTTCTGGGCGAGGTCGAAGGCCGCGGTCACGTTCTGCTCGGCGAACTCGAAGCCGCGCGCCGAAACGTCCTGGGCGTTGGTACGCGCCGACTCGGCGGAGCTCTGCACGGTGTCGGCAGTCCGGCGGGCGGCACTGATGAACGAGTCGAAGGCCTTGCGGGCCTGATCGACGCTCTTCTCCGCGAAGTCGCGCATCTCGGCGGGAACCTCGTAATTCGGGGTGCTGGTCATCATCCTCTCCTCGTTCAGACTTGTTGATGGCTTGTTGTGCGCTGCACAATAGCACGGCGCCAGCCCTATGCCACCCTGCTCGGGTGCATTAAGGTTGACAACAGGTAAACGAGGTTCGTCCCCCTCTATGGCTTCCGGGAAGGCCGCGACGCAGTAAAAAGGCTTTCACGTCTCTGAAATCGTCACGCGAAACAGGTGCGGATGTTCGACAGCGGGGGTTCAGGGCCAGGACGGGTGAGCGACGCGGCGCAGTGGCTGGCGCGCGCGTGCAATGCTGATTCGTCGCTCGCGCGACAGTTGTCCGATCCGGGGGCGGTGTTCCTCGTCCTCGATGCGGCGGGTGAGCACATCCTCCACGCGTCCTCTGCGGCGTCCGACCTGCGGGACGCGATCGCCGGACCCGATGGACGCCTCGATCCGCGTTCGCGGATCGGGGTCGAGATCGCCCGCGCACGGCCCGCGCCCGACGTGCCGCTTCTTCTGCGCGTGCAACTCGATCCGCGCCGGATCGCGCCGCCCGTGCTGATGACGCTGATCCGAAAGGCCGACGCCGAGGGACCGGACCTCCTCGTCCTGCTCGCGACCACCCCCCTTCCGAAGCGACGGAGCCGCCCGGCCCTCGCCGTCACCGGACCGGAAGCTCCGGATTCCGGGTTGCCCGCCTCCCCGGCCATCGCCGAGGCGCCGGCGAATCCCGAGGCCGCCGATGCACCCGCGCAGCCGCCCGCGCCCGAGGCTCCGCAACGCGCCCAGCGTTTCACGTGGCGCAGCGATGCTGCCGGCACGGTGATCGAGCTCTCCGCGTCGGCGGGAGAGCGCCTGCGGGGGCGGATGCTCGGACGGACGTGGCGGGAGCTGTCCGAATCCGGAGCCCTGACCGACGCGCAGGGCCTGATCGCGGCCCTGGCCCAGGCCCGCACCTTCCGATCGATTCCGCTCACGCTGCTGTCGGATCCCGAAACGGTCGTCGAACTCGACCTGTCCGGATCGCCGGTCGATCGGACAGGGCGGGACTTCCGGGGCTTCGGCCAGGTCCGGTCGATCGGGCCCTGCCCGCAGGACCGCGCCTGCACGCCTTCGGTGGCGACGGCGCCGCCCGCGCCCGTAGATCCTCAGGCCGCGACCGTCATGCCCGCGATTGTCATGCCCGCGCCGTCTGCTCCGGAGGCGGATCTCCCGGCGATGACCTCGCCGGGGCCCGTGGATCCCCCGGTCGCGCTGGCCGTCGCCGAGTCGCCCGGTCCGGAGCCTGCGCCGGCGGCGGATGTCTCGGAGAGCCTCGCGGATCCCGCCTTGTCCAGCCACGAGCACGCGGCGTTCCGCGAGATCGCGCGCGCTTTGGGAGCCCGGTTCGCCGGTGACGACGCGCCGGAAGCCACCGAGGCGCGGGGCCTGCCCTGTGCCGTCATGCCGTTTCCGGTCGCGGCGATTCGCGGCTCCGATCCGGCGGCGGACACCGATGCCGCGATGATCGCCACCCTCGAACGCCTGCCCGCCGGTGTGCTGGTCTACCGCGAGAACGCGATCCTGTTCGCCAATCGCCGCCTGCTCGACCTCACGGGGTACGCGGATGCGGCGTCCCTCGATGCCTCGGGCGGAATCGGGAACCTGTTTCGCGGCCTTACGCCCCATGCGCGCGAACCCGGCGACACGCCGATCGTCCTGGCCGCCCGCGATGGGCGGCGGGTCGGCGTTCTCGTGGAGCACTCGGTCGTGGACTGGGCGGGGCAGCCCGCCGAATTGCTGCTCGCCCGCGATGCCGTGGCGGGCGAGGCGGCGCGCCTGCGCGAAGCGACCGCCCTGGCCCAGGATTTTGCGGATCGGCGGGGGGCAGACGCCCTGGCGGTGATCGACACCCTCGATGACGGGATCGCGACCCTCGACGACCAGGGCCGCATCCTGGCGCTCAACCGCAGCGCCGCCACGCTCTTCGGCGTCGATCCCCGCGAGGTGGTCGGCGCCAGCTTCCTCGGTCTGTTCGCTCCCGACAACGCCGTGGACCTGCTGGCGCGGCTGCATGCGGAGCCGGGCGCGGCGCCCGCCGGCCCCGCCACTGTCGCCCGGCGCGGCGGGGGGCGGGCCCTGCAGGTCCGGGTGCTGCCCCTGATCGACGACCCGCGGAACCGTCTCTGCGCCGTGATCGGTGAGGCGCCGGTTCCGAGCCGGCGCGAGGCCGACGCCTTCGACGGCCGCCGGGCGGCCGAAGCGGCCAGCGTCCAGAAATCCGATTTCCTGGCGAAGGTCGCCCACGAGATCCGTACGCCGATCAACGGGATCCTCGGCTTTGCCGACCTCATCCTGACGGAGCAGGCCGGACCTCTCGGGTCGGAGCGCTACCGCGAATACCTGCGGGACATCCACGCCTCCGGCACCCACGTCCTCGATCTCGTCAACGACCTGCTCGATCTGGCTCGCATCGAGGCGGGTCGCCTCGATCTGAACATCACCGAGATCCCCCTGAACGACGTGGTGACGCGCTGCGTCTCCCTGCTCCAGCCCCAGGCTGCGCGGGAGCGGATCGTGCTGCGCACGAGCTTCTCCTCCGATCTCGCGCCCCTGATGGCGGACGAGCGCTCGGTGCGCCAGGCCGCCCTGAACGTGATCGCCAATGCCATCGCGTTCACGCAAGCCGGCGGACAGGTGATTGTCTCGACCACGATGGCGGATCGGGGCGAGATCGCCCTGCGGGTCCGGGACACCGGGATCGGCATGACGGCGGACGAGGTCGACGTCGCCCTGCAGCCTTTCCGTCAGGTCCGGCCGACGGGTCCACGCCGGGGCACCGGCCTCGGCCTGCCTCTGACCAAGGCCCTGGTGGAGGCCAACCAGGGACGTTTCCGCATCGAAAGCCAGAAGGACGAGGGCACCCTGGTCGAGATGCTGTTTCCCGTGGACGCCGCCACGAAGCGGGCCTGATCCCGTACGGTCGCGGCCCGGCGCCGAATACCAAGTACCAGGTGCCATGGGCCATGGGCGCCGGGCGAAACTCCTGGCGGAGGCCCGCGTTTTCCCTCCAATCATGGAGGTTACGATGCGTCGTACAGTACTGATCCTCGCCCTCGGGTTCAGCCTGCCGCTGGCCGCCCAGGCGCAGCAATCCGGAACCCTGCCGCCCGAACAGAACCTCGGATCGGCCGGCCAATTCCGCAACATCACCGCGACCGGCACGACGAAGCCGCCGGGCGGCGGTGGGCCGGCATCCCAGAGCGAACCCTCGGAGCCCACGCGCAAGCAGCAGGCGATCGACCGCAAGGTCGAAACGGGTATCTGCGTTGGGTGCAATTGAAGAGCGCTCGAACAGATGTGCGCAACTGTCCTGAAGCCTGCCGCATCGGTGCTTGCGGCGGGGATCGCCATGCGCCTATGACGGTAATCGGAAGACCCGGCTGCGTGAACAGTCGCGATACGATCGGGCGCCGACAGGGAAGAAGCGATGGACGAGAAGGTGGTCGAAGTCCGATCTGCATGGAGCGAGGGCGCTCACGTCGACGACGCCCAGTATCAGGCCATGTATCAAGCCTCCGTGGCGGATCCGGAGGCGTTCTGGGCCGAGCACGGCAAGCGCATCGATTGGATGACGCCGTTCACCCGCGTCAAGGACACCAGCTTCGAGCCGGGCCGGATCTCGATCCGCTGGTTCGAGGACGGGCGCACCAACGTCGCCTATAACTGCATCGATCGCCACCTCGAGACGCGCGGCGACCAGGTCGCGATCATCTGGGAAGGCGACGATCCGAACGAATCGAAGCACATCACCTATCGGCAGCTTCATGCCGAAGTCGGCCGGATGGCCAACGTGCTGCGCAACCGCGGCGTGTCGAAGGGCGACCGGGTCACGATCTACCTTCCGATGATCCCGGAGGCGGCCTACGCGATGCTGGCCTGCGCGCGTCTCGGCGCCATCCACTCCATCGTGTTCGGCGGCTTCTCCCCCGATTCCCTGGCCGGACGCATCGAGGGCTGCGCCTCGAAGATGGTCATCACGGCGGACGAGGGCCTGCGCGGCGGCCGCAAGGTTCCCCTGAAGGCCAATGTCGACGCGGCGATCGCGCGTCTGCCGAAGGACAGCGTCGATCACGTCGTGGTGGTGCGCCGCACCGGTTCTTCGATCCCGATGGAGGCCGGCCGCGACGTCTATTACGACGAGGCCGCCGCCCAGGTCACCGACGATTGTCCCGCCGAGCCCGTCGAGGCCGAGCACCCGCTCTTCATCCTCTACACCTCCGGCTCCACCGGGCAGCCGAAGGGCGTGGTACATACCACCGGCGGTTACCTCGTCTACGCCTCGATGACGCACCAGTACGTCTTCGATTACCGCGAGGGCGAGATCTACTGGTGCACGGCCGATGTGGGCTGGGTCACGGGCCATTCCTACATCGTCTACGGGCCCCTCGCGAACGGCGCGACCACGCTGATGTTCGAGGGCATTCCGACCTATCCGTCGAACTCGCGGTTCTGGGACGTCGTCGACAAGCACGGGGTCAACATCTTCTACACCGCCCCGACCGCGATCCGTTCGCTGATGGGCGGCGGCGAGGGCCCGGTGAAGAAGACCTCGCGGGCCTCCCTGCGCGTCCTCGGCTCGGTGGGCGAGCCGATCAACCCGGAAGCCTGGGACTGGTACTACCGGGTGGTGGGCGATTCGCGCTGCCCCATCGTGGACACCTGGTGGCAGACCGAGACCGGCGGCATTCTGATCACGCCCCTGCCGGGGGCCACGAAGCTGAAGCCGGGCTCGGCCACGCGCCCGTTCTTCGGCGTGCAGCCCATCGTGGTCGATGCCGAGGGCAAGGTTCAGGACGGTCCCTGCGAGGGCAACCTCTGCATCAAGGATTCCTGGCCCGGCCAGATGCGCACGGTCTACGGCGACCACGAGCGCTTCGAGCAGACCTACTTCTCGACCTATCCGGGCAACTACTTCACCGGTGACGGCTGCCGCCGCGATGCGGACGGTTATTACTGGATCACCGGCCGGGTCGACGACGTCATCAATGTCTCGGGTCACCGCATGGGCACGGCGGAGGTCGAATCCTCCCTGGTGGCGCATCCGAAGGTCTCGGAGGCCGCCGTCGTCGGCTACCCACACACCGTCAAGGGCCAGGGCATCTACGCCTACGTCACCCTGATGGAGGGCGAGGAGGGCTCGGACGAACTGCGCAAGGAACTCGTGACCTGGGTCCGCAAGGATATCGGCCCGATCGCCTCCCCCGACCTGATCCAGTTCGCCCCGGGCCTGCCCAAGACGCGTTCGGGCAAGATCATGCGCCGGATCCTGCGCAAGATCGCCGAGGACGAGTTCTCCTCGCTCGGCGATACCTCGACCCTCGCCGAGCCGGCGGTGGTCGATGACCTCATCGAGAATCGCCAGAACCGGACGCACTGAACGACACCGGATTTGTCGACCGCGGGCATCCTCGACGATGCCCGCGCGGAATCACGTCTGCATCCAAGCTTCATCACACAACAGGACGCCGCTCCCCCAAGAAGCGGCTCCCGGGAGGAACACGTCATGTCCGATATCGAGACTGCGCGCGTCGCGCAGAATCCGCGCTTTCAGGAACTCGTCCACGAGCGCACGCGGTTCGGCTGGGTGCTCACCGGCATCATGCTGGTGATCTATTTCGGCTTCATCGGCCTCATCGCCTTCGACAAGGCGCTGCTCGCCACCAAGATCGGAGGCGGCACCGCCTCCCTCGGGCTGGTCCTCGGCGTCGCCGTGATCGTCCTCGCCTTCATCCTCACCGGCATCTACGTCCAGCGCGCCAATGGCCGCTTCGACGACCTGACCGCCGCCCTCAAGCGGGATCTCGGCCGATGAACCGCCTTCGCCATCCCCTGGTGCTCGGCTCCGCGCTGGCGGCGCTGGCCGCCACCGCCGCCTACGCGGCCGGCCCCGATCTCGGCGCGATCAAGCAGTCGGCGACGAACTGGCCTGCCATCGGCATGTTCGCGTTCTTCGTGATCTTTACCCTCGGCATCACCTACAAGGCCGCCAAGGGCACCAAGTCGGCCGCCGACTTCTACGCCGCTGGCGGCGGTATCTCGGCCGGCACCAACTCCCTCGCGATCGCCGGCGACTACATGTCGGCGGCCTCGTTCCTCGGGATCTCGGGCCTCGTCTACACCTCCGGCTTCGACGGGCTGATCTACTCCACCGGCTTCCTCGTCGGCTGGCCGATCGTGCTGTTCCTCATCGCCGAACGCCTGCGCAATCTCGGCAAGTTCACCTTCGCCGACGTGGCGAGCTTCCGCCTCGACCAGACCTCGATCCGCATCATCTCGGCCACCGGCACCCTGGTGGTGGTGGCGTTCTACCTGATCGCCCAGATGGTCGGCGCCGGGAAGCTGATCCAGCTCCTGTTCGGCCTGCCCTACCTCTACGCCGTCATCATCGTCGGCGTGCTGATGATCGTCTACGTCGCCTTCGGCGGCATGAAGGCGACCACCTGGGTGCAGGTGATCAAGGCCTGCCTGCTGCTCGGCGGCGCCACCTTCATGGCCGGCGCGGTGCTCTACCGCTACGGCTTCAACCCTGAGACCCTGTTCGCCGCCGCCGTCGCGACCCACCCCAAGGGTGACGCGATCATGGCGCCGGGCGGTCTCGTCAACAACCCGATCGAGGCGATCTCGCTGGGCGTCGGCCTGATGTTCGGCACCGCCGGCCTGCCGCACATCCTGATGCGCTTCTTCACGGTGTCGGACGCCCAGGCAGCCCGCAAGTCGGTGTTCTACGCCACCGGCCTGATCGGCTACTTCTACATCCTCACCTTCATCATCGGCTTCGGCGGCATCTCCCTGCTGATGTCCGACCCGGCCTATTTCAACCTCGATGCGGCCGGCGCCTTCGACAAGCTCAAGGGCATGATCGGCGGCACCAACATGGTGGCGGTGAACCTCGCCAACGCGGTGGGCGGCCCCTACTTCCTCGGCTTCATCTCGGCGGTGGCCTTCGCGACCATCCTGGCGGTGGTGGCGGGCCTGACGCTGGCGGGCGCCTCGGCGGTCAGCCACGACCTCTACGCCCAGGTGATCGCCCGCGGGCGCACCAACGAGGCGGCGGAGGTCCGGCTCTCCAAGATCGCCGCCGTCGTCATCGGCATCGTGGCGATCTACCTCGGCTACGTCTTCGAGAACCAGAACGTCGCCTTCATGGTCGGCCTCGCCTTCTCGGTGGCGGCGAGCTGCAACTTCCCGGTCCTGACCATGTCGATCCTCTGGAAGGGCACCACGACCTGGGGCGCCCTCATCGGTGGCCTCGTCGGCCTCGTGGCGGCCGTCGGAATGGTGGTGCTGTCGAAGGCGGTCTGGGTGACGACCTTCGGCAACCCGGTTGCGATCTTCCCCTACGACAACCCCGCCCTGTTCTCGATGCCGCTGGCCTTCCTCACGATTTACCTCGTCTCCAAGCTCGACAATACACGGCGGGCCCAGGCCGAGCGGGCGCGGTTCGCAGCGCAGTTCGTGCGCTCGGAGACCGGTATCGGGGCGGACGGAGCCCACGCACACTGACCACCGGTCAGTACGGAGAGCGACCTCATCGGGGGCGCGGTGCGAGCCGCGCCCCTCTTGCGTGACACTTCACGTTCTAATCCGTTCGAGATCAAAAATTTATTTGGTGTTTGGTTGAAAAAAATCTGAATTCCGTACTCGACCGGCCGTTTTTCCTATTGGGCGAAACTAAGGCGTCTCTTACGATCACGCGGCGCGGTGGAGACTGCAACGGCCCCAGGGCGGACTTTCGCAGTCTGTCCTGATGGTGTCGGGCGGTCCGCATGCGCGGGTCCAAATCGCCACGGGTGGGCTACGCCCGGGCATGCAGAGTCGGAGAAACGTCATCATGGTTGCGTCAAGCGCAATGCCCGTCAGCGAGTCGGCCACGCGGCCGATGAGTCCGGGCGAGAAGAAGGTCATCCTCGCCTCGTCCCTCGGCACCGTGTTCGAGTGGTACGATTTCTACCTCTACGGTTCGCTCGCGACGATCATCGGCGCGCAGTTCTTTTCGGCCTACCCGGAAGCGACCCGCAACATCTTCGCGCTGCTGGCCTTCGCGGCCGGCTTCCTGGTGCGCCCCTTCGGCGCCCTGGTTTTCGGGCGCCTCGGCGACATGGTCGGGCGCAAGCACACCTTCCTCATCACCATCCTGATCATGGGCGTCTCGACCTTCTGCGTCGGCCTGCTGCCCTCCTACGACACGCTGAACGCCTACGGCATCGGCTGGGTCGCTCCGGTGACCCTGCTGGCGCTCCGCATGCTCCAGGGCCTCGCCCTCGGCGGCGAGTACGGCGGCGCGGCCGTCTACGTGGCCGAGCATGCCCCGCGCGGCCGCCGCGGCTTCTACACCGCCTTCATCCAGACGACGGCGACGCTCGGCCTGCTGCTCTCGCTGATCATCATCCTGTCGACGCAAGGCTACGTGAACGGGGCCTACGCACCCACGGTGACGACGGCGGCCGACGGCACCCAGAGCACGATCACGGCCTTCCAGGCCTGGGGCTGGCGCATCCCGTTCCTCGTCTCCGTCGTGCTCCTCGGCATCTCGGTCTGGATTCGCCTCCAGATGAACGAGAGTCCCGCCTTCCAGAAGATGAAGGCGGAGGGCACCCACTCCAAGGCGCCGCTCTCGGAGGCCTTCGGCCAGTGGCGCAACGCCAAGTGGGCGCTGCTCGCCCTGTTCGGCCTCACCGCCGGTCAGGCCGTGGTCTGGTACGCCGGACAGTTCTACGCGCTGTTCTTCCTGCAGAGCATCCTCAAGGTCGACCAGTTCACCGCCAACGTGCTGATCGCTTGGTCGCTGCTGCTCGCCACCGGTGGCTTCCTGTTCTTCGGGGCGCTGTCCGACAAGATCGGCCGCAAGCCGGTCATCCTCGGCGGCTGCCTCATCGCGGCGCTGACCTACTTCCCGCTGTTCGAGCAACTCACCGCCAACGCGAACCCGGCGCTCTATCAGGCGCAATCCAAGGTGCCGGTGGTGGTGAAGACCAACCCGGACGATTGCTCGTTCCAGTTCAATCCGGTCGGCACGGCCAAGTTCACCAAGGAGTGCGACGTCGCCAAGGCGCTGCTCGCCCGCTCCGCCGTGAACTACAGCACCGAGCCGGTCGCTGCCGGCGCACCCACCATCGTCACCATCGCGGGCAAGGACTTCCCCGTCGCCGACCCGACCTTCGCCAAGGCCGTGCCTGCGGCCCTGACCGCCGCGGGCTATCCGGCTCCGGCCGGCAACAACTCCATCGTCAAGGTTGCCAACCCCATCGACATCTTCACCGGCCAGAAGCTCATCGTGATCGGCATCCTGACGATCCTCGTCCTCTACGTGACGATGGTCTACGGCCCGATCGCGGCGGCCCTGGTCGAGCTGTTCCCGACCCGCATCCGCTACACCTCGATGTCGCTGCCCTACCATATCGGCAACGGCTGGTTCGGCGGCCTCCTGCCGGCGACCTCCTTCGCCATCGTCGCCCAGACCGGCAACATCTATAACGGCCTGTGGTACCCGATCGCGATCGCGGCGATGACCTTCGTCATCGGTCTCCTCTTCATCCCGGAGACCAAGGATCGCGACATCTTCACCTACGACGAGGCCCCGACCCGCTGAAGCCGAGGCAGGCAGAAGCCCGCATCCGCCCGCGGGCGGGTGCGGGATCGGTAGGCCCGGCGAAGCGGTCGGACGTGGAATGAGACAGGCCCCGCCGCGAGGCGGGGCCTGTCTCGCGTCAGGCCGCGCCCGGACCGGGCTGGGTCAGGAAGTCTTCCACCAGCAGGGCATGGTCGCTGACGCTCTGCCGGGCATAGGTCATCGCGAAATCGGCGATCGCCTCCTCGAAGGCCGACCCCTTGCCGAGATAGCCGGCGATCAGCGCCGCGTCGCCCGAGCGGGCATGGGCGCGGGCGAGGGTCGTGCCGCAGAGCTGGGCATAGGCCTTGGCGCCGCTCTCCGACAGGAGCTCCGCCACCGCCGAGAGCTTCCGGTTCTTGAGCTGGCGCACGTAGTAGGCGCGTCCGCTGCCCTCCCCCACCGCCGTCCCGAGGAAGAGATCGCTCGCCGCTTGCATGATGCGCTGGCCGTCGATCACGCGCTGGGCCTCGGACACCAGGGAGAACGGGCTCAGCGCCAACTGCGCGATCACCGAGGGGCGCGCCTCCTTGATCTGCAGGAAGAGCGGCGCGCCATCGGCATCGGCGTAGAGCCCCACCGCGCAGACGAGGCCGACCGATCCGATCCCCACGACCTTGAAAGCGACGTCGCGCTGCGCGTAGCGCGACACGAGGGTCCAGCGATCCGCGCTGAGGCTCTGCGGATAGGTGACGAGGGCGGCCGCCGCCTCATCCACCGCCTCGGTCAGGCCGTTCGGACCCTCGTGGAAGATCGTCGGCCACTTGTTCGCGATCTGCCATTGCGACGGGTCGGATGCGTCGGGCGCCGAAGCGAGCCTCGGGGCATCGCCACGGCTCAGCCCGTCCGCGTTCTCGGTGGCGGCTTCCGCCAGGAGGCGCTCGCACAGGTCTCCGTTTCCGAAGCGCCCGACCTCGTGCTCCAGGTCGATCCGGCTGTGCCAGATCGCGAGGGGCGACAGGTCCGAAAGGTCGCGCATGTGTTCGCGGTAGGCGCGGGCGCTGGCTTTCGCCGCGCGGCGTGCCTTGTCCTCACCACGCGGCAGGGCGGCCAGGGCCGCGCTGGCGGCGAGGCGCTTCACGTCCACGGTGAAATCGACGTTCCACAGGGTCTCGTCGAAATCGTTGATGTCGAACAGGGTCTGCCCCTCGGGGCTCCGATACACGCCGAAATTGCCGATGTGGCAATCGCCGCAGGCCTGAACCGGGATGCCGGGGACGGGCAGACCTTCGAGGTCGGCGGCCATCACGGCGGCCGCGCCACGCAGGAAGGCGAAGGGGGTCTCGCGCATGCGCTCGGCGCGCAACGGGAGCAGTTCGATCAGGCGCCCGGCCTCGCTCGCCCGCAGCACGGCGAGCGGGTCGCGGTCGGCGGACGGCTGCCAATGGCTCAGGGATTCCCGCGAGACCCGCTCGCGCAGGCGTTTGCCGGCCGCGCGGCGCTCGTCGCGGCTGGTCAGGGAGTGCGTGTCGGTCATGGGGACGTCCTGTCGATACGGGCCGGCATGGGCGCCGACCCGCGTTCCAGCGGCACGATCAGTGCCGGAAGTGGCGATGCCCGGTGAACACCATGGCGAGGCCGGCCGCGTCGGCCGCTTGGATCACATCGGCATCCCGCATGGAGCCGCCGGGCTGGATCACGGCCGTGGCACCGGCCTCGGCCGCCGCGATAAGGCCGTCCGCGAACGGGAAGAACGCGTCGGAGGCCACCACCGAGCCTTTGGCGAGGCTCTCGGCCGCGCCGATGCGCTGTGCGCCCTCGGCCGCCTTCCAGGCTGCGATACGCGAGGAATCCACCCGGGACATCTGCCCGGCCCCGATCCCGACCGTGGCGCCGTCGCGTGCATAGACGATGGCGTTCGACTTCACGTGCTTGGCGACGCGGTAGGCGAAGCGGAGATCCGCGTATTCCCGGTCGCTCGGGACGCGCTGCGTCACGACCTGGAGCGGCATGTCGTCGACCACCGCCGCGTCGCGGGCCTGTACCAGGAGGCCGCCCGCGAGGGTCTTCACGGTCTCGCCCGCACCGCGGGGGTCGGGCAGGCCGCCGGCCAGCAGCAGGCGGAGGTTCTTCTTGGCAGCCACGATCGCGATCGCCTCCTCGGTGGCGTCCGGCGCGATGATCACCTCGGTGAAGATCTCGACGATCCTGCGGGCCGCGTCCGCGTCGAGGGTCCTGTTCAGCGCGACGATGCCGCCGAAGGCCGAGGTCGGGTCGCAGGCCAGCGCGCGCTCGTAGGCCTCCACGAGGCTTGCGCCCTCGGCGACGCCGCAGGGATTGGCGTGCTTGATGATCGCCACCGCCGCCGCGCGGGCCGGGTCGAACTCGGCCACGCATTCATAGGCCGCGTCGGTGTCGTTGAGGTTGTTGTAGGAGAGTTCCTTGCCCTGCAGCTGCCGGAGGGTGGCGACGCCGGGCCGGGCGGGGCCGGGCGAGCGGTAGAAGGCCGCCGTCTGGTGCGGGTTCTCGCCGTAGCGCAGCGACTGGGCGAGGCTGCCGCCGAAGGCCCGGAAGGCGGGCGTGGCCTCGGTCTCGATCTGACCGGCGAGCCAGTTGGCGATGGCGGCGTCGTAGGCGGCGGTGCGGGCATAGGCCTTCTGCGCCAGGCGCCGACGGGTGCGCTCGCTCAGAGCGCCGCCTCCGGCTTCGAGTTCGGCGAGCAGGTCCGTGTAATCGGCCACATCCACGACGACCGCCACGTCGGCATGGTTCTTCGAGGCGGCGCGGATCATGGCAGGGCCGCCGATGTCGATGTTCTCGACGCAGTCGTCGTAGCCCGCGCCCTTCGCCACGGTCGCCTCGAAGGGGTAGAGGTTGACCACCAGGAGATCGATGGCGCGAATGCCGTGGGCGGCCAGCGCCGCCTGATGCTCGGGGTTGTCGCGCACGGCGAGCAGGCCCCCGTGGACACCGGGGTGGAGCGTCTTCACGCGCCCGTCCATCATCTCGGGAAAGCCCGTCAGTTCGGCGACCTCGACCACCGGCAGGCCGGCCGCGCGCAGGGCCTTGTGGGTGCCGCCCGTGGAGACGAGTTCGATGCCGAGGCGGTCGAGGCGCGTGGCGAACGCGACGAGGCCGTCCTTGTCCGAGACGGAGAGGAGTGCGCGGGTGACCCGCACCTGGTCATGCGACATGGCGTTCGTCCGAGGCAAGCGACGAGGGAACTGATGCGCGCCTACCACGAAATGCTGCGCTGCGGCCAGACGTCCCAGGATCGCGCGGTGTTCAGGCGTCGCGGGTCTGCGCTCGGGCGAAGCCCCAGCGAATGCGGGTATCCTCGGTGACCGAGAGGTAGAGCACGATCTGGTCCGTGCGCCGGGCGCCCGTCAGGCCGGCGAAGTAGACGCTTTCCTCCAGGGCGATCTCGGCACCCTCCACGCCGAAGTGCCAGACTTCGCCGATCGGGGAGGTGAGTTCGAGGCGCCCGTCGTCGAGCCCGCGCGCCGCGATGGCGGGGTGCAGATGGAAGCGCACCGCCACCTCCTGCGTCCGGTGGCGGGCTTTGCTCCCCGCCTTGACGCGCCCGGTGCCTTGCGTCCGCACGAAGGCGTCCTCCCCTTCCAGCACGTGGCCCGTGGTGGAGAGGCGCCAGCGGCGCTCGTGGATGATGCTGAGGTCCCGGGCATAGCCGTCGTGGCGCGCCGCCAGCACCGTGGCGCCGGCCTCGCTGGTGCGTTCCGCCTTCACGCCGCTGGGGCCGCGCAGGATCACGGGACCGATCCGCCCCGAGAGCCACCGTACCGCCCAGCGCTCGTACCAGGCGCCCCCGCCCACGAGGAAGCGGCAGGACGAGGTGTCGGCCACCGTGGCGGTGGAATGGGCGGCGGTGCTGCGCGCGAGCCGCCGCAATTCGGGTCCGCTCGCGGGCAGGCCGCAATTGATGACGATGCGCTGGGGACCGCTCGACATCTCGAAGGAGAGGCAGCCCGCCCCGGCATTGATCGAATCCGGCAGAGGCGGCGGTGCCCCCACATCGGCGACGACGAGGACGCGCCCGCCCTCCAGGCGCTCGTAGCCCGAGTTCGGCGCGTGCATCATTGGCTGGGCCAGCGCGCCGTCATAGACCAGGAGGGTCGCGAGGTGGTCGGCGGCGGTGGCGCCCATGCCGTTGAAGTGGCTGAGCGAAGCGTCCGGATGGCGCAGCAGGCGCAGGAGCGGCAGCATCCGGTCGATGGCGTGCAGCAGCGCCTCCGGCGGATCGACGCTGCGCGAGAGGAAGCTCTGGCGGAGGGGCAGCAGGTCGAGCAGGAGCTCCATGGCGAAGCGCGGGTCGCGGCTGCGATGGCCGCCGTCGCGCAGGATCTGCCGGTCGAGTTCGCGCACCAGGATGCGGGTGGAGCGCCGCAGGATGGGCTGGATGCCCTCGCAGCAGAGCCCCGCGTAGCAGAGCGCCACCGCGGCGAGCAGCCGGGTCTGGGGGGAGATCCCGCGCCGCAGGTCGCCCTCGAGTTCGCGCGCGGCCTTGCCGAGCGCCTTGAGGAATCCCTGGTAGAAGGCGTGGTCGGCCCCCTCCAGGACCAGGGGGGACTGGCACAGGAACGAGATGAGGCGGCGCGCCGCTACGGGGGTCGGGCGGGCCAGCGCGGGGTCGCCCCGACCGGCGATGAAGTCGGCCACGAAGGCGCGGGCATTGGCGCGGGCGAGCGCCGTGTCGGCGGCTCGCATGTGGCGCAGCCAGCCGAAGCCGTAGAGCATGTCCGCCCATTCGGGCGAGGGCGGCGCGTAGTCGAAGGGCGAGCGCCCGCTCACCGAGAGCGAGCGGCCCGCGAAGACGAAGAGCCCCGCATAGATGTCGTCGGCGAAGGTGGCGTCGCTCGTGCGCAGGTCGTGCGGCGCGATGACGAGCCCGGTGACCCGGGCACGGGTGAGGATGTCGGGTCGGCCGGTCAGGCGCGCATAGGTATCGCGCGCGGTCCGCGTGACCTCGCGCCCGATGAGCCGATAGAAGCGCCAGCGATCAGCCCCCCAACGCACGCGCTCTCCTTGTCCCGCGACGCGCCCGCGATCCGGACGCCGCACCCATGGTCGTTCGATGAAACCGGGACCGGGGTCCGGGCGTCGCGGTAAACCTCAAATCCCCCGCCCCGTCCATGCCGGGCGGGCCGGCGTCACCCATTCGTGCCCGTCCGGGCTCAGCCGGCCGGCTTCTCGCCACCCTGACGTGCCGACCGGGGCCCGCGCGCCTCGGAGGCCTTCAGGGCCTTCCAGCTGTTGGGCTGGGCCACGAATGCGCGCAGGGCCGTGGTGTTGGCGGCGGCCTCCTCCGGCGACAGGTCCTCGCGCGACACGGCCTCGGCCTCCGGGAACTTGCCCTGCAGTCCGAGGACCAGGGCGAGGTTCTGCCGGACGCGGGCATCCGCGCGGGGCTGGGCGGCGGCGAGGCGCAGGGTCGTTTCCGCCTGCGACAGGTGGCGGCCCAGAGCATAGGACAGGCCGAGATTGGACAGGATCACCGGGTCGTCGGGCTGGATCTTCAGGGCCGCCTCGTAGAGCCCTTGCGCGCGGGAATGGTCGCCGAGCTGATCGGCCACCGCACCCTGGGCGGACAGCACCCGCCAATCCGGCCGGGCGGGGGTGTGGGCGTTCTGGAGGACGTCGGCCGCCTCCTGGAAGCGGCCGACCTCGGCCAGGCTCTTGCCGTAGGCGGCCAGCACCGCGTTGTTCTTCGGGTTGCGCAAAGCCGCCTGCTGGAGCACCGCGACGGCCTGCGGCTTCTGGTCGGTGGCGCGCAGCGCCTGGGCGTAGCGCAGCGCCAGGGAGACGTCGCTGGGATCGGCGGCGTATTTCTCGCCGAGGCTCTCGACCTCGCGGCGGCCGATGACGGCGGCCGTCCGTGGCTTGCCGAAGCTCGGCAGCGAGAGGCCGCCGATGGAGCCGGTGGTCTCGGGCGAGCGGGTGGACGAGCGCGACTGGCATCCGGCCGTCAGGGCGGCGAGGAGGACGGCCATCGCCAGTCCGGCCGGCCGCGCCAGGGGAAACTTCGACACCGGCCTGACCATGACGCGCTCCGCTGGGACCCCGTAAGGTCCGGGGTTTGATCCGGCGGACGCTTCCGGCACCCGCAGCAGCGGTGATAGACGGTTAACCCTAATCGCCCGTTAACCCGTCCCCGCGCCCGCGAGCCCCATGTCCCAGACCCTGTCCCGCCTCGTCCGCGACGCCGAAGACGCGGTGCCGATCACCTGCGTCACGCCCGATTCCTGGCCCTCCGTCGAGGCCGCCCTGCCCCTCCCCCAGGCGGCCTACGCGCGGGCGACGGACTTCGCGCCGAAGGCGGGCCGGATCGCCCTCCTTCCGGGGGACGACGGCCGTCTCGCGAACATCCTGTTCGGCCTCGGCGACGGCGAGGACCGGATGCTCCCCGGAAAGCTCCCCGGCGCCCTGCCGCCCGGAACCTATCGCTTCGCGCCGGCGGACGGCGTCGACGCCGCCGAGGCGACCCTGGCCTGGCTCCTCGGCAGCTATCGTTTCGGACGCTACCGGGCGAACGGCTCGGAGCGCCCTGCCCTCGCGCTGACCGAAGGGGTCGATGGCGAGGCCCTCGCCCGCATCGCCGAGGCGGTGGCGCAGGGCCGCGACCTCGTGAACACGCCGGCCAACGACCTGGGGCCGACGGAGATCGAGGCGGCGATCCGCGCCGTCGCGGCGCGCCACGGGGCCGATCTCGCCGTCGTCACCGGGGCGGACCTCGCCCGCGACTTCCCCCTGGTCCACACCGTGGGATCGTCGTCGCCGCGCGCGCCCCGCCTGATCGACCTGACCTGGGGACCGGCCGATGCACCGCGCGTCACCCTCGTCGGCAAGGGCGTCGCCTTCGATACCGGCGGCCTCGACATCAAGCCGTCGAGCGCCATGCTCCTGATGAAGAAGGACATGGGCGGGGCCGCCGCCGCCATCGCGGCCGCCGACATGGTGATGGGCTCGGGGCTCCACCTGCGCCTGCGCCTGATCGTCCCGGCGGTGGAGAACGCGGTCTCCGGCGAAGCCTTCCGACCCGGTGACGTCATTCGCAGCCGGGCCGGGCTGACCGTCGAGATCGGCAACACCGATGCGGAAGGGCGGCTCATCCTGGCCGATGCCCTGGCGCTCGCGGATGCCGAGGCGCCGGACCTGCTCATCGATTTCGCGACGCTCACGGGGGCGGCCCGCGTCGCGCTGGGGCCCGACCTGCCTGCCTTCTTCACAGAGGACGACGCACTGGCACAGGCCGTGTCCGAGGCCGGCCTCGCCTGCGCGGATCCGGTCTGGCGCCTGCCCCTGCACAAGCCCTATGCGAGCCTGCTCGACTCGAAGGTCGCCGACCTCAACAACGTCTCGGGCGGCCCCTTCGCGGGGGCGATCACGGCGGCGCTGTTCCTGAGGCGGTTTGCACCCGCGACGCGGGCGCACGTGCATTTCGACCTTTACGGCTGGAATCCTTCGACCAAGCCGGGGCGCCCGGAGGGTGGCGAGGTGCAGACCGCGCGCCTCGTCCATACCCTCCTGTCACGCCGCTACCCGAAGGCCTGAGCCCGCGCTCAGACCGCCAGCATCGCCTTCTCGGATTCGTAGGCGGCGCGGACCGGGGCCGCGCCATAGGTCCGCTCCAGGCGGCGCACCGTGAAGTGCGCCCGCGCCGTGGACTGGAAGTGATCCATGAACGCGGCGTTGACCGCTGCGCCACCGACCGCGCCGAGGATCGGGACCGCCTGAGCCGCCACCTTCTGCGATACGACCACGCCGAAGCGCGCCGCGATCTGGGCCGAGAAGCGGATGAGGGCGGGCGCGGCCTCGTCCAGCAGCGCCCGGTTGCCGGCGTAGCGGGCGGCCTCGACCATGGTCTTGGCCAGGGCCGCGCGCACGGCGAAGTAGCCGCTCTCGGTCAGCGCGCTGCCCGCAGCCTCCCGGCCGCCCAGCGCGAAGACCTGCACGCAGGCGAGCGCATTCTCGGGATCGCTGAGGTCCTCGCCCTCCTCCTGCGCGATCTGGGCGATGGAGCGCAGCATCAGCGTGGTCGACAGGGGCAGTTCCACGGCGAGGGTGGCGAGCCCGAAGGCCCCGCCCACCGCGCCCGAGACCGCAGCCATCGCCTTGTGGCCGAAAGCGCTCGACGGGAAGTACTTCGCCAAGCGAGCGGCCGTACGCATCGCGGTGGACTCGGTCTCCGGGGGCGTGACGAGCGCCGGAGGCGTGGACACGTCGCCGGTCGGTGCGGGAGATGCGTCCCGGACTGCCGGCAGGGTCGCGAGGGCGACCTTGAGCGAAGCGCGCATCGCGCTCTCGGTCGCCTGCGAGACTGCTTCGGTGACAGGGGCCGGCAGCGCCCGCCCGATCATGTCGAGCGGCGCACCGGCGACGGCCGACAGGCGCGCGGCGAGGCCCGGCTTCTCCAGGGCCACGACGGCGCGGCGCAGGGCGGCACGATCCGCCTCGCTCAGCGCGGGCGGGTCGGCGGTGAGAGCCGGGGCGGTGGTGATGTCGTCCACGAGTTTGATGTTGCTCACGTCTGCGATCTCATCCGTGTGCCGGGTGGGGGCGGCCGGTCTGGCCCGTCGCCGAGGTCTCCCTGGCGGTGGAAGCAAGCTCGGGGCCCGGTCGATGGTTCCCCGCGACCTCGTCGCCGGCCGCTGCTTCCGGACGCATCGGGTCGGCGGCCGCGGCGTTGCTGGCCCGGGCCGCGTTGCGCTCGCCGGCGCGCCCGACGAACGCGCAGAGGATGACCACGGGGATGCCGACCGCCGCCGTCAGGGCGAAGAACACCGGATACCCGAAGGCGGCGACGATGTAGCCGGACGTGCCGGCCACGAACTTGCCCGGCAGGGCATAGAGCGACGAGAACAGGGCGTACTGGGTGGCGGCGAGCCCGGGCGCGGTCAGGCTCGACATGTAGGCGATCAGCGCCATGCCGGCGAAGGAGCCGCAGAAATTGTCGATGGAGATCGCCGCCGTCAGCCGCCACACCTCGGGCCCGCCGAACGACAGCCACGAGAAGGACAGGTTCGAGGCGGCCCCCAGGAACGCGCCGACGACGAGGGTGGGGAAGAGACCGAAGCGCGTCATCGCCCAGCCGCCGACGAACGCCCCGGCGATGCCGACCCAGATGCCGTAGAGCTTCGAGACGAAGCCGATATCCACGAGGCTGAAGCCGACGGTCTTGTAGAGCGGGCTCGCCATCACGCCGGAGATGAAGTCGGGCATGCGGTAGAACGCGACGAGGATCAGGATCGCCCAGAGGCTGCGGCCGAGCCGCGTGTGAAGCTCCGTCAGCGGTTCGAGAATCGCGCTCTTGAACGTCCAGACCGGTTTCGGGGCGGCCCGGCCCGGTCCGGACGCAGTCTCCGACGTCCGGTCGTAGGCGGGGGCGAACAGGGCGGCGAGGATTCCGACACCCATCAGGGCCGCCATGGAGAAGTAGGCGACGGACCAGCCATAGGCGCTGGCGATGAACAGCGCCCCGGCGCCGGCCGACATCAGGGCCAGCCGGTAGCCGAGGTTGGAGGTCGCCGCCATGACGCCCTGCAGATCGGTGCCGGCGGCGTCGATGCGCCACCCGTCGATCACCACGTCCTGCGTCGCGGCGCAGATCGCGACTAGGAAGGCTCCCAGGCCGAGGAGCGCCAGGCTGCTGCCGGGATCCGCCAGGGCCATCAGGGACAGCGCCACCGCCACCGCGCACTGGGTCGCGATCATCCAGGCCCGGCGCCGGCCGAGCAGGCGGCCGAGGGCCGGCACGTCGAACCGGTCGATCAGCGGCGCCCAGAGGAATTTCAGGGTGTAGGGCAGCGCCAGATAGCTGAAGAGTCCGATCGACTTGATGTCGACCTCCGAATAGGCGAGGCGCGTCGAGAAGGTGCCGAGCACGAGGAGCAGCGGCAACCCCGAGGAGAAGCCCAGCGCCAGCATCAGCAGGATGCGGGGATCCTCGACGATGTCCTTCAGGCGCAGGCGGCTCGGGGTATCCCGCACGGTGCTTGGGGGCATGGCATGGAACTCCTCGGGCCCGAAACGGCTTGATGCCCGCAACCCATAGCAGGCCACGGCCGGTCCCTACACCCGGGGCCGGTCGTGGGTCGGCGTGCGGTCGCGCGGCTGACACCGTGAAACAGCATGCCTTCCGGACTGTTAACGCGATGTTCCGTATGTTTTCTGTTGGCGATTCGCCATTGTCTCCGGCCCCGGGCCTCTAATGTGTTGACGACAGGTCGTTCCAGCCGTTCACATCGTCGTTCGCATCCGGCGGGACGTGCAACGTTATCGCGTCCGAGCCTTCGAACCGGGTGTATCGTCTTGGCTGAAGCCGATCATGACGCATAGGGATACGCCGACGACGCGGGCGCGCAATCTCGGGATCGATGCGGGTGCGTTCGTGGCGGCCTTCACGGCCAGCCCCACGCCGATGGTCCTCACCGATCCGCGCCAGCCGGACAATCCGATCGTCTGGGCGAACGACGCCTTCCTCGGGCTGACGGGATACGCCTGGGAGGAACTCGACGGCCGGAACTGCCGCCTTCTGCAGGGGCCCGACACCGACCCCCGCGCGGTGCGCCGGCTGAACGAGGCCGTGCGGATGGGCCTGCCGATCGAGATCGAACTCGTCAATTATCGCAAGGACGGCAGCTCCTTCTGGAACGGCATGACGGTGGCGCCCGTGCGCGACGCGACCGGCGAGGTCGTGCACTTCTACGCGGCCCAGGCCGATATGACGGGAAAGCACCGCCACGAGGTCGCGATGCGCGACGCACAGGACGAACTCGAGCGGCGCGTCTCCGAGCAGACTGCCGATCTGCGGGCGGCCCTGGAGCAGAAGACGGCGCTGCTCCACGAGGTCGACCATCGGGTCAAGAACAACCTCCAGGTCATCTCGTCCCTCATGCTGCTGAAGGCGCGGCGCACGCCGAAGGGCGAGGCGCGGGACGCGCTGCAGGGCATGGCCGAGCGCATCGGGGCCCTCTCGACCGTACATCGGATGCTCTACTCGACCGGCGACGTGACGCGATTCGACCTGCGGGAATTCGCCGAGGATTTCGTGTCTGAACTCGTCGCGGGCCTCGAAGGCGACCACACCGCCGTCCGCGCCGAGATCGACTCGATCGCGGTTTCGGCGGCGATGGCCGCGCCGCTCGCACTGATGCTCCACGAACTGGCCACGAACGCGGTCCGGCATGCTTTCCCCAACAGTCGCCCCGGACGCGTGACCATCACGGCCCAGCGCAGCGACGGGAGTCTGCGCATGCTCATCGAGGATGACGGGGTCGGACTGGCGGGAAGTCCACCCAATCCCGCCGGCTTCGGGCGCTCCCTGGTGGAGATGGTGGTCCGTCAGCTGCGCGGCGTCGTCGTCTGGAGTGACGTCTCACCGGGAACCCGGGTGGAGATCACGGTCCCGCTCGACGCGATCTCGCTCCGGGACGCGGCCGCCGCGACGCAATGGGCACCTCGATGACGAATTCCGCCCTGCGCATCCTCGTGGTGGAGGATGAGGTTTTGATCGCCCTCGAGCTCGAATGTCTGCTCGACGACCTCGGTCACACCATCGTCGGGATCGCCGCGAATTCCACCGAGGCGATCGCGCTCGGGCGTTCCACCGCGCCGGACGTGGCCTTCGTGGACATCCACCTCGGGGATGGGCCGACCGGCGTGGAGGTCGCGCGTGCGCTGAGCCTGGACCCGCTGATCACCGTCATCTTCATGACGGCCAATGCCAAGCGCATCCCGGATGATTTCGCCGGGGCCGTGGGCGTGATCGCCAAACCCTATTCGGAACGGGTCGTCGCCGGAGCCCTGCGCTACATCGTGGACCAGCGCGGCGGCCGCGATGCGACGGTGGAGGGCCTCGATGGCTTCCGCCTCGCCGGCCGAACGACCGGAACCGACGCATCCCCTTAGGTCGGCCGGCGCCTCGGAAACGTCCTAGCGCGGGCTTGCCCCGCCGGCTCCACTGGCTCCCCCGGCCCCGCCGGCCGCCCCCGTGGCCATGGTGCGACGGGACTCGGCTTGCCCCGAGACTTCGCCGTAGTACTTGCTCGCATCTCCGAGCTGGATCGAGGGCTGACAGTTCGGCGTGCAGGAATAGGATTCACGCTCCAGCCCGCGCTGCACCGTGATGACGGCGGCCTGGGGCGCCTGAACGCTGATCGTCGATTCCGCGAGCATGCTCCCGGAGGCGTCGAGCGCGATGAGGTTGGTGCTGCCGAAGCTCTTGCCCGTCAGGATCAGGATGCCGTTCTTCTGCAGGGCCACATCGGCGATGATCGGGTTGCCGACGATGACGGTCTGCGTCCTGTCGGGCAGGCGGATGACCTTGGCGTTGTCCACCGTCACCGTCACCATGGTCGGCGGGGTCTCGGCCGCTTGCGCCCGCGCCGCGCCGCATCCGAAGGCGGCCCAGAGGGAGAGCAGGATCGCGGCAAGGCCGCGGGCGGCGATGCGCGACGGGTTCGTTCGATGCTGCATCGGAGGCTCATGGGAACCGCATGGGTCCGCCGGGGCGAATCGGCTCAGACGGAAGCCGACAGGAAGCATGCACAGGGTAAACGAACCGATAATGTGCCGGTGGGGCGATCGAAACCCTGGTCTCCCGGAGTCCCGCTCAATGGTGATGTCGGGGCGGTGCCGCCGGTTGAGGTGGCCGGCCCGCAAACGGCCGGGCTCCTCCGGTTCTCGATCCGGTGACGAAACTGATCGGCCTGCGCTTCATGCACGCTGTCGCTGGCGGCTGATTGCGCCGTTCGCGTATGTATCGAATTGTAAATGCCTTCGCCTGCAGCGCGGCGCTTCGGTCGATCCTCAGCAAAGGCTAAAATTGTGAGGGGTGATCTCGGTTTTGCTGCCGCACGTCAGTCCCTCGCGCCGCAGTCTGAAAGTATCAATCTTCGGAATTAACACTTCGTTGACTACGGTGCGATCTCCGTCCTGCACGGCTGCTTTCCAGGACCGATTTAACGCAATGGCAAGAGGGATCGTGCATTCTCGGATTGTCGCCGATGGAGACGCGGTGAGCGTGAACGGCACAGTCAATTCCAGGGGTTTTTCCATGAAGTCCATCTTCAAGCGTTTCACCGCCGACGAGTCGGGCGCCACCGCGATCGAATACGGCCTCATCGCTGCTCTGATCGCCGTCGTGATCATCGGCGTCCTCGGCACGATCGGCACGCAGCTCAACACCAAGCTGGTCGCCGTCAAGGACGGTCTCGTGAATGCCCCAGCGACCTCCAAGTGAGGCAAGCGTGCTCGTCTCTTAGCGGCTGAGCCGAAGGATTCGAGCTGCGATGCAGCGGGACGAGGGGCATTGATGGCAAGGATCAATGCTCCTCCCGCATGTACGTCTTGTGTGAGGGAGCAGCCCGCACGCTCTGCTGCGCTGACGTGAAGACTTCACCGCAGTTACAAATAGTCGCCTCGTTGGGGCACGCGTTTGTAGTGACTGTCTCCGAGCTTTCTGGGTCGGTATCGTGCCAGCGCTAGCACGTTCGACCGAGATCTCCCCGCTTCATGGCCCCTCAGCCAAACTGACACGAGTCCGGCGGACCATCATGGCCACTCTCAGCCTTCTCGTGGTTTTCCCGTTCCTGATGGCCTATGCGGCCGCGCGCGACCTCCTGACGATGCTGATCCCCAACACGGTATCGGTGGCCCTGGCGCTCGCCTTCGCGGCCTTCGCGGTGGGGACGGGTCTCGGGTGGGCGGAGGTGGCGGGCCATGTCGGCGCGGGTGCCGCGACCCTCGCGATCACCTTCACGTTGTTCGCCTTCGGTTTCATCGGTGGCGGCGATGCGAAGCTCGCTGCCGCGACGGCCCTGTGGATCGGGTTCGACCATCTCATCGAGTACCTGATGGTCGCGTCCCTGGCGGGTGGCGCATTGACGCTCGCCCTCCTCGTGATCCGTTCGTGGCCGCTTCCCTTCGCGATGGCGCGCCTACCTTTCGCGCTGCGCCTGCACGATACCAAGACCGGTGTTCCCTACGGG
Organism: Methylobacterium sp. FF17; assembly: GCF_025813715.1. NCBI lineage: Bacteria > Pseudomonadati > Pseudomonadota > Alphaproteobacteria > Hyphomicrobiales > Methylobacteriaceae > Methylobacterium > Methylobacterium flocculans. Next base: position 3,730,009 of record NZ_CP107532.1, on the reverse strand, counting down.
ATCGCCCTGGCGCTCGCGGCGCTTCTCGTATTGCCCGAAACCCTGCTCTGGACCCGAGGCCTGGCGGCCTAACCACCCGGGACTACGCCGGATGCGCACCGGACTGGCCGAATTACCGGCTTGTTAACCGTAATTTGAGGAATGCGGGCCCAATTCGGGTCAGTACGGCGTTCCGCCGTCCTCAGGTTCGAGTTCGGTGATGAAACCAGCCAGACTCGCCGTTCTCGCCATCGCGCTCGTGGCGGGTGGCGCGGCAGCGTTCTTAATGAGCGGCGAGGACCAGCCTCCGGTCCAGCCGGCGGCCGTCGTGCCGCCGCCCGTCGTTCCGACCACCGACGTCCTCGTGGCGGCCGCCGAACTGCCGATGGGCCAGAACATCCAGGCCCCCGACCTGCGTTGGCAGGCCTGGCCGAACGATGCGCTCTCGCCCGGCTACATCACCCGTGCGAACGCCCCGAAGGGCCTCGAAGAGATCGTCGGGTCCATTGCGCGGTCCAGCTTCCTGGCCGGCGAGCCCGTGCGCCCGCAGAAACTGGCGCGCTCGGACGGAGGCTTCATGGCCGCGATCCTGCCCGCGGGCATGCGTGCGGTGGCCATCACCATCGATACGCGCGGCTCCAGCACGGCGGGCGGATTCATCCTGCCCAACGATCACGTCGACATCATCCGGATTCGTCGGGACGAGGAGACGTCGCGGGACGGCGGCGGTGAGTCCCAGGTCTCCGACACCCTGCTCCAGGATGTGCGCGTCCTGGCGATCGGACAGATCGTCCAGGAAAAGAACGGCAACAACGTCGTCACCGGCGAGACCGCGACCCTCGCGCTGACACCGGCGCAGGCGGAAGTCGTCACCCTGGCTCAGAAAGCGGGCCAGCTGTCCCTCTCCCTCCGAAGCCTCGTCGACAGTGGCCGCCCCAACGACCCCTCCCTCGAAGCCCGTCCCGAATCGGCCCTGACGGTGGTGCGGTTCGGCGTCGCGAAGCAGCAATCGCGACGCTGAGGCACCCCCACCGACGATGACAGAGGACGCGCCGATGATTCGCACACCCCGCCCCATCCGTTCCCACGGCTTCGCCGTCGCATCCCTGCTGGCCCTTGTCCTGGCAGGTCCGGCCGAGGCTCAACCCTTGGGCGGCGTTTCGGCCGCGCCGATCCTCGCCGTGGGCGGAAACGAGGGAACGACCTCGCGGCGGATCGACCTCACCATGGGGCGCTCCCTGGTGATCGACCTCCCCCGCGACGCCAAGGAGGTGTTCGTCGCCAACCCGAAGGTGGCCAACGCCGTCGTACGCTCCACCCGGAAGGTCTTCATCATCGGGATGGAGAACGGCGCCACGTCGATCTTCATCATGGATGCCGAGGGGCGCCAGATCACCGCCCTCGACGTCACCGTGGCCCGCGACCTCAACGTGCTGCGCCAGACTCTGAACCAGAGCATCGCGGGCGGCCGCTTCGACGTCCGGGCGGCGGGGGATTCCGTCGTGCTCACCGGCAACGTGAACTCGGCGTCGGAAGCGGCACAGGCCGTCGACATCGCCAATGCCTTCGTGGGGATCGGCGGCGCCGGCGGCGGCGCGGCGCGGGGAGCGGTCATCAACAACCTGACCATCCGGGGCAAGGATCAGGTGATGCTACGCGTCACCGTGGTCGAGGTCTCGCGTACGGTCCTCAAGCAGTTCGGCGTCAATCTCAACGGCAGCTGGTCGGGGCTCGCCCTCTCGAACACGGCTCCGCTCGCCCTCAACGGTGGGTCGTTCCCCACCGGGAACGCTGTCAGCGGCACGGTCGGTGCGCTCAACGGCGTCGGGGGGCCGGGCCTGACCGCGACGCTGCGGGCGTTCGAGCAGGCGGGTGTCTCCCGCGTCCTCGCGGAACCGACCCTGACCGCGATCTCGGGCGAGTCCGCGAATTTCACCGCCGGCGGACAGATCCCCGTCCCCGGAAACCTCAGCTGCAGTACGCAGACGGGGAGTACCATCCAGAGCTGCGTCCCCAGCATCACGTTCAAGGAATACGGGGTCAGCCTCGTCTTCACGCCGGTGGTCCAGTCCGAGAACCGCATCTCCGTCCGGGTCGGGACGCAGGTGACCGAGATCGATCAGCAGAACTCGCTGAACCTGAACTTCACCGGGACGACGACCTCGATCCCCGGCTTCACCGTCCGCAAATCCGAGACCACGGTCGAGCTGGCCTCGGGTGCCACGATGATGACCGCCGGTCTCATCCAGCAGCGCAACAAGGCGGCGATTTCCGGTCTCCCGGGGCTGATCAACCTGCCCGTCATCGGCGCGCTGTTCCGCTCGCGCGACTACCAGCGGCAGGACACGGAACTGATGATCATGGTCACTCCCTACATCGCCAAGCCGATGGAGCCGCGCCAGGTCGCCCGGCCGGACGATGGCTTCGTCGATGCCCAGGACGCGCAGGGCATCCTGCTCGGCCGTCTGAACAGGCTCTACGGGGTCGCGGGCGCGAGCCCCCTCGGCAGCGGCTATCGCGGTCGGGTCGGCTTTATCACCGACTGATCCCCCTCCCCGCACGGCGATTCCTCCGGCCCCAGCAGGACCCGACCCCGATGTCTCCTCCGTCCCTCCCGAAGCCGTCGGTCCTGGCGGCGGCCGCGACCGCCGCCCTCCTCCTCGGGGCATGCCGGTCCGACCGGGTCGCCACCACCGGCTCCCTCTACCCCACGGATTACCGGGCCCGGCATCCGATCGTCCTGGCGGACGGCGTGCGCAGCCTCGATGTCTTCGTCATGGGCACCGGTCACATCGACCCGCGACAGGCGGCCGACCTCGACGCCTTCATGCTCGAGTTCCGTCGCTACGGCCGGGGAACCCTGGTTCTCGACATCCCGCGCGGTGTTGCGCCCGGAATCGGGGCGGCGGTGGAGCGCACCGGCGCGGCGATCCGGCGGATCGGCGCCGAGAACGGCGTGCCTCCGGGGCGCATGACCGTGACGAGCTACGCGGTCGCCAACCCGGGACTTGCGGCGCCGCTGCGCCTGAGCTTCCAGCGCATGGAAGCGCGGGTCGGAAGCCAGTGCGGGGCCTGGCCGCAGGATCTCGGTGTCGGCGACGCCGGATTCAGCGGGCGCAACGAGTCCCACTGGAATCTCGGTTGCGCCTCGCAGGCGAACTTCGCCGCCCAGATCGCGGATCCCGTCGACCTCGTGCGCGGTCGGCCCGAGGGGCGGATCGATACGACCCGCCGGACCGGCGACATCATGAAACTCCGCGACGGCAAGGATCCGTCAACCGAATGGCGTCAGGATGGGAAGACGTCCGTGAAATCGCAGGTCGGGCAATGATGGCCGCCGCGCTCCGTCACGTCTGCAGCCCCAATCCTGATTCCGCATCGGCGGCAACCTGAACCGGAATTGATTCCATGCCGGACCTGAACGCGTCGTCCGACCGCATCATCGCCCCGGTGCCCCGGATCACGATCCAGGCGTTCTGCGAGACCTCGGAGACCGCTGCGCTGATCGAGTCCGTGGGCTCGGACCGGCGCATGCAGAAGGCGCACGTCAAGGTTCAGATGGGGGGCGGACCGGCCTCCGTGGAAGCCTATCGGCATGCTCCCACGCCGAACGTCATCGTGATCGAGACGCAGGGCGCCCGCTCGCGTCCGCTCGAATGCCTCGATGCCCTGGCCGAAGTCTGCGACGAGGGCACGAAGGTCGTGGTCATCGGGCACGTCAACGACGTTCAGCTCTACCGCCAGTTCATCCAGCGCGGCGTGAGCGAATACCTGATGGCGCCAGTCCAGACGATCGACCTGATCCAGGCGATCTCCGACCTCTTCACCGTGCCGGGTGCCAAGCCCGTGGGCCGCACCGTGGCGGTGGTCGGGGCGAAGGGCGGCGTCGGCACCTCCACCATCGCCCACAACCTCGCCTGGACGGTCGCCCGCGAGCAGGACACCGCGACCGTCATAGCGGACCTCGACATCGCCTTCGGCACGGCGAGCCTGAACTTCAACCAGGACCCGCCGCAGGGCATCGCCGAGGCCGTGTTCGCACCCGATCGCCTGGATTCGAACCTCCTCGACCGCCTGCTGTCGAAGTGCAGCGACAACCTCTCGCTCCTGGCGGCGCCCGCCACCCTCGACCGCACCATCGACCTCACCGAGCCGGCCTTCGACAACCTCCTCGACCTGCTGCGGGCCGCCGTGCCCTGCATCGTGCTCGACGTTCCGCATCAGTGGACCGCGTGGTCCCGGCGCATGCTGATCGGGGCCGACGAAATCCTCATCGTCGCCAGTCCCGAACTCGCCTCCCTGCGCAACACCAAGAACCTGCTGACCCTCCTCCAGCAGAACCGGCCGAACGACCGCAAGCCACGCGTGATCCTGAACGGCACCGGCGTTCCCAAGCGCCCGGAGATCGCCCCGGCCGAGTTCGCGAAATCCCTGGACACGACGCTCGCGGCCAGCGTTCCGTTCGACGCCGCCCTGTTCGGTACGGCGGCCAATAACGGCCAGATGATCGCCGAGGTGCAGAGCGGGGCGAAGGCCGTGGAGGTCTTCTCCTCGCTCGCCGCCTCGGTCATCGGCCGGGCCGAGCAGCGGCGCCCGCGTCAGAACCTGTTCGAGCCGCTCCTGTCCAAGCTCGCACGCCGCAAGGCTTCATGATGCGCGTCCTCATCTCGTCCGATCCGAGCGCCCGGGGGCCCTGTCATGTTCGGTAGGCGATCGGTGGGCGCCGCGGCCGAACGGCTGCCTTCCGTGATCCCCGCCCGGCCGCCGGCGGCCGTCCTGCCCGTCCACGACGATTCCTCCCTGCGTCCGAAGGTGGAGGCGCCCCGCCGGCCCGAGCCGGCGGCGGCGTCCCCCACGACGAAGTCGGAGGATTACTTCCGCACGAAGAGCATGATCTTCGGCGCCCTGATCGAGGCGATCGACCTCTCGCAGCTGTCCCGCCTCGATGCCGAGTCGGCGCGCGAGGAGATCCGCGACATCGTCTCCGAGATCATCGGGCTCAAGAACATCGTCCTGTCGATCGCCGAGCAGGAAGAGCTCCTCGACGACATCTGCAACGACGTGCTCGGCTACGGCCCCCTGGAGCCGCTGCTCGCCCGCGACGACATCGCCGACATCATGGTCAACGGCGCGAACCGGGCCTTCATCGAGGTGGGCGGCAAGATCCAGCTCACCAACGTGCGCTTCCGCGACAATCAGCAGCTGATGAACATCTGCCAGCGGATCGTCAGCCAGGTGGGGCGCCGGGTCGACGAAGCCTCGCCGATCTGCGACGCGCGCCTGCCCGACGGGTCGCGCGTCAACATCATCGCGCCGCCGCTGGCCATCGACGGGCCGGTGCTGACGATCCGCAAGTTCAAGAAGGACAAGCTCACCCTCGATCAGCTCGTCACCTTCGGGGCGATCTCCCCGGAGGGCGCGCGCGTCCTGCAGATCATCGGCCGGGTCCGCTGCAACGTCGTGATCTCGGGCGGTACCGGCTCGGGCAAGACCACGCTGCTGAACTGCCTGACGCGCTACATCGACGAGGACGAGCGCATCATCACCTGCGAGGACGCGGCCGAGCTGCAACTGCAGCAGGCCCACGTGGTCCGCCTCGAAACGCGCCCGGCGAATATGGAAGGTTCCGGCCAGGTCACCATGCGCGACCTCGTCAAGAACTGCCTGCGCATGCGCCCCGAGCGGATCATCGTCGGCGAGGTGCGCGGCCCCGAGGCTTTCGACCTGCTGCAGGCGATGAACACGGGTCACGACGGCTCCATGGGCACGCTGCACGCCAATTCGCCCCGCGAGGCCCTGGCCCGGATCGAATCGATGATCACCATGGGCGGGTTCAGCCTGCCCTCTCGCACCCTGCGGGAGATGATCTGCGGCTCCATCGACGTGATCGTCCAGGCCACCCGCCTGCGCGACGGATCGCGCCGCATCACCCACATCACCGAGGTGATGGGTCTGGAGGGCGACGTCATCATCACCCAGGACCTCTTCGTCTTCGACGTGCTCGGGGAGGACGCGAACGGCAAGCTGCTCGGTCGCCACCGGTCGACCGGCATCGGCCGTCCGCGCTTCTGGGAGCGCGCGCGCTACTACGGCGAGGAGACGTCCCTGGCCCAGGCCCTCGACGCCGCCGCCGATTTCGGCGGGGGGCAGCCGTGAACGCCCTCAACGTGCCGCTCGCCGCCGGGCTCGCGGCCGTGGCGGCCGGCGCGGTCGCCTACGTCTTCCTGATGCCCTACCTTTCCGGCGAGCGCCGCTCGGCCGAGCGACGCAAGTCGGTCAGCGTCGTCGCCGCGCCCGGGAGCCGCGCGGCGATCGTCAATCGCCGCGAGCAGGTCGCCAAGAGCCTCAAGGAGGTCGAGGCCAAGCGCGAGGGGACGAAGGTCACCCTCGAACTGAAGATCGCCCGAGCGGGTCTCGCCTGGTCCCGCAACAAATTCTACGTGATCTCCGCCACGCTCGCGCTGGTCCTCGGCCTCATCGTCCTCCTGATGACGGGCAATCCGCTCGCGGGGATCGGCGCGGTGTTCGCCGGCGGCTTCGGGTTGCCGCTCTGGATCCTCACCTTCCTGCGAAAGCGCCGGATCGCCGCCTTCATCAAGGAACTGCCCACCGCCATCGACATCATCACCCGCGGCGTGCGCGCCGGTATTCCGGTGGGCGACTGCTTCCGCATCATCTCGCGCGAGGCCGAGGAGCCGATCCGGAGCGAATTCCGCATGGTGGTGGAATCGCAGACCCTCGGTCTCTCGCTGGGCGAGGCGATGGTGAAGATGTTCGAGCGCGTCCCCGTTTCGGACGTGAACTTCTTCGCGATCGTCATCAGCATTCAGGCGAAATCGGGCGGCAACCTCTCGGAAGCCCTGTCCAACCTCTCGCGGGTGCTGCGCGAGCGCAAGAAGATGGCCGGCAAGATCCAGGCGATGAGCATGGAAGCGAAGGCTTCCGGCGGAATCATCGCCGCCCTGCCGTTCGTCGTCGCCGTCCTCACCTATCTCTCGAGCCCCGACTACATCTCGCTGCTCTGGCGGACGGATATCGGGAAGCTGGCCCTGGTGGGGTCTGCGATCTGGATGTCGCTGGGGGTCTTCACCATGAAGAAGATGATCAACTTCGACGTCTGAGACAGCCGCCGGTCGTGGAACCGGGGACCGTGCCGGGCGGCGCCGGACAGGGTCCCGCCCGCAGGCCCCGAATCTCCTCCAGCCGAGTCGCACGGAGCCACCGCATGCTGGAACTCATCGCCGCCAAGGTCACCGACCCGCGCTTCGTCGGAATGGTGCTCACCGGCATCGCGACCGCGGCAACGGCCTTCGCGCTCCTGCAACCCCTCCTCGAGCCGGACCGGCTCGGCAAGCGCATGAAGATGGTCGGCGAGGAGCGCGAGGAGATCCGTCGCCGCGAACGGGAGCGTCTGGCCGCCAGGACCAATCTGCGGGTGGCGCCGAAGGCCTACATGAAGCAGGTCGTCGAACGCTTCAGCCTCGAACGCTGGCTCGGCACGGAGACCGCGCGGAAGCAGCTGATGATGGCCGGGTACCGGTCCCCGGGCTCCGAGACCAGTTTCCTGTTCTTCCGCCTCGTCACGCCGATCCTGCTCGGCGTCCTGGCGATCTTCTACCTTTTCGTGCTCGGCGTCCTGAACCAGCCGTTCATGATCCGGGTCATGCTCGTCATCGCGGCCCTGCTCCTCGGCATCAAGGCGCCCGAACTCTACCTGCTCAACACCTCGAAGAAGCGCCAGACCGAGATTCGCTCCGCATGGCCGGACGCCCTCGACCTCACCCTGATCTGCGTCGAGTCCGGCATGTCGGTGGAGCACGCGTTCCGACGGGTCAGCGCGGAGATCGTCAGCCAGTCCGTCGTGCTCGCGGAGGAACTCGCGGTGCTCACGGCCGAACTGTCCTACCTGCCGGACCGCCGCGTCGCCTTCGAGAACTTCGCCAACCGGATCGGGCTCGATCAGGTCAAGGGGGTGATGACGGCCCTCATCCAGGCGGAGCGCTACGGCACGCCCGTTGGGCAGGCCCTGCGGGTTCTCTCGCAGGAAAGCCGGGATGCGCGCATGAACGAGGCCGAGAAGAAGGCGGCCGCGCTGCCGCCGAAGCTCACGGTCCCGATGATCCTGTTCTTCCTTCCCGTGCTGTTCGTCGTCATCCTCACGCCGGCGATGATCCAGGTCTTCCGTTGAGGCCGGGGCGGCCCGGTTCCGTGGGGCGGAGCGTGTCCGACGGCATGGATGGCGCGCGCTCCCGAAGCCCCCTATGGGGTCGGACGCGCGCGTCGGTCGCAGCGGAGGCTGCATGCTCGATCTGACCTATGCCATCGGCGACATCCACGGCTGTTCCGATGCCCTCACGCGCCTGCTCGCACGAATCGACGAGCACCGGGGGGCGCGCCCCGCCCGCATCGTCTGCCTCGGCGACTACGTGGATCGGGGGCCCGACAGCGCCGGCGTCATCCGGATCCTGCGTGAGCGCGCGGCGCGGGAGCCGGGCCGGCTGATCTGCCTGCGCGGCAACCACGAACAGATGATGCTGGACGCCTACCATCAGGCGCTGGCCGCGCCGGTCTGGCTCGCCAATGGCGGCCGCGAAACCCTGGCATCCTTCGGGATCGCCGATCCCGAGGCCATTCCCCATCCCGTGCTGACCTGGATCTCGGAACTGCCGACCGTCCACGAGGACGCGCTGCGCTACTACGTGCATGCGGGCTTCCGCCCCGGTCACCGGGGTATCGATCCCGATATCGCGGCGCGCCTCTGGATCCGGGAACCCTTCCTCCGCGCCTCCTTCGATTTCGGCAAGCACGTCCTGCATGGACACACCCCGCAGCGGAGCGGTCAGCCGGACTGTCACGCCTACCGCACCAACCTCGACACGGCCTGCGTCTTCGGCGGGACCCTGACGGCCGGTATCCTCGAGCCGGATCATCCGGCCCCGTGCGGGTTTCTCCAGGTTTACCGCGACGCGCGTGCGTGAGCGGCCTTCCACCGGGGGCGGAGCCGCGGTCTCGTAGACACCGCGCCCCGGCAGGCGCCCCTGCGCTGCCGGGAAGAACGGAGTTCTCACCTCGGGCACCTCCCGGAGACTGTTTCGCTCGCGGTCCGCAGATCTTTGGAATGTCGGGTCAGGCGGCTTCGACTTAAGTTGAGCGGAACGACAGATCACCGCGGAGACCCCACGCATCCGGACATTCCGGATGCCCCATGGGCGCTGCCCTGTCGGACCCCCCTGCGCCGCGACCCTCTCGAGCCCCGCCCATGCACGTTCTCAGATTAATCATCGCCGCCGCCTTGACCCTCGGGGCGATGGCCGCCCGGGCGGAGAGCCTGAAGGTCGGCGTGGTGCCCGGTGCCTACGCGGATGCCGTCAATGCCGTTCTCGGCGAGGCGAAAGCCCAGGGCATCGACGTGAAGGTCATCGAATTCAGCGATTGGACGACGCCGAACGTCGCGCTCGATGCGGGCGACATCGACGTGAACTTCTTCCAGCACCGCCCCTTCATGGAGAATGCCGAGACGCAGAAGGGCTACGATTTCGAGATCGTCGGCCTCGGCATCCTGCAGAACCTCGGGCTCTACTCCCTGAAGCACAAGAGTCTCGATGCCGTGCCGGTCGGCGGTCGCGTCGCCATCGCCAACGATCCGGTCAACCAGGGCCGCGGACTGCTGCTCCTCCAGAAGGCCGGGCTGATCAAGCTCAAGGACGGCGTCGGCTTCCTCGGCACCGTCGACGACATCGCCGAAAACCCGAAGAAGCTTCGGTTCAGCGAAGTCGAGGGGCCGCAACTCGTCCGGATCACCGGAGACGTCGACCTCGCGCAGGGCTACCCGCACTTCATCGTCGCGGCGGGCACCTTCGACCCGACGAGCGGCCTCGTCTATTCCGGCATCGAGGACAAGCTCTTCTCGGTGAGCTTCGTCACCAAGGCGGGGCGCAAGGACGACCCGACGATCCGTAAGTTCGTCGCCCTCTTCCACGCCTCGCAGGCCGTGAAGAAGCAGATCCACACGTCCTTCGCCAACAGCGACAAGCTCTACGTGCTGGCATGGCTGAAGTGACGAGCGGCCTCGCCTTCGAAGACATCCGCGCGGCCGGCGGCTGGATCGCGGAAGACGCGGGCCACGCCCGCGCAGTCCCCGCTACCTGGACCGCGACGGCGGACCGGGAGGCCGGCAGCGTGCGGTTCGAGATGGTCTCCAAGGCCTACCGCTCCGCCGCCGCCGAGGTCCGGGCCCTCGATGCCATCGACCTCGCCATCCCGGCCGGCTCGATCTTCGGCATCATCGGGCGCTCGGGAGCCGGCAAGTCGAGCCTGCTGCGCACGATCAACGGATTGGAGCAGCCCACCTCCGGCCGTGTCCTGGTCGACGGCGTTCCGATCGGCGCGCTGGACACCGCCGGGCTCGTGGCGTTGCGCCGCCGCATCGGCATGGTCTTCCAGCACTTCAACCTGCTCGGGGCCAAGACCGTGCGGCAGAACGTGGCGCTGCCCCTCGCGGTGGCCGGGCTGCCGAAGGCCGAGATCGGCCCTCGGGTCGATGCGGTGCTGGGTCTCGTCGGCCTGGAGGACAAGGCGGACGCCTACCCGGGACGGCTCTCGGGCGGGCAGAAGCAACGGGTCGGTATCGCCCGCGCCCTCGTCAGCCGCCCGGACATCCTGCTCTGCGATGAGGCGACCTCCGCCCTCGACCCCGAGACCACGCTCTCGATCCTCGGGCTCCTGCGGGACATCAACCGGCGCCTCGGGATCACCATCGTGCTCATCACCCACGAGATGAGCGTGATCCGAGAGGTCTGCAGCGACGTGCTGGTGCTGGAGCAGGGCCGGATCGCCGAGACGGGCCCGGTCTGGCGCGTCTTCGGCGCTCCGGAGCATCCGGCGACCCGGGCCCTCCTCGAACCGCTCGGTCGCGCGCTCCCGAAGGATCTGGCGGACAGCCTGCGGCCGAGCCCGGCGCCGGGCGGCTCGGTCGTGCTGCGCGTCACCGGTTCGGGTCCGGATCTCGACCTCTCGGCCCTCGCCGCAGTGCGCGCGCCCGTACGGCTGCTCCAGGCCGCCATCGATCGCCTCCAGGGCCGTGCGGTCGGCGGGATGCTCATCGCCGTCGAGGGGGACGGAACCGATGCGGAGGCGGCCCTGCGGGCTTCCGGGGCCAAGGTCGAGAGGATCGGGTATGTCGCCGCTGATGATTGACCGCCTCTGGCAGGCCGGCCTCGATACGATGTTCATGGTCGGGGTGTCTGCGGGGATCGCCGTGCTGGCCGGGCTTCCGCTCGCCCTCTTCCTCGTCACCTCGGGCCCCGGCGGCATCTTCCCGGCGCCGCGCGCGAACTGGCTCGTCGGGACGCTGGTCAACGGTTTCCGGGCGGTGCCCTTCATCGTGCTCCTCGTGGCGTTGATCCCGTTCACCCGCCTGGTCGCCGGGACCACCATCGGCGTCTGGGCCGCCATCGTGCCGTTGGCGGTGAGCGCCACCCCGTTCTTCGCGCGGATCGCCGAGGTCTCGCTGCGGGAGGTGGATGCCGGATTGATCGAGGCCGCCCAGTCCATCGGCTGCCGGCGCCGGCACATCCTCGCCCACGTGCTGCTACCCGAGGCGCTGCCGGGCATCGTCGCTGGCCTCACCATCACGGTCGTTTCGATGATCGGCGCCTCAGCCATGGCGGGCGCGGTGGGGGCGGGCGGCCTCGGCGACGTCGCGATCCGCTACGGTTATCAGCGCTTCGATACCACGGTGATGCTCGCGGTGATCGCGATCCTGGTGGCGCTCGTCTGCCTGGTGCAGTTCGCGGGGGACACCGCCGTCCGGCGCCTCAGAGCCCGCTGACGGGGCGCGGCGGGCGTGGGCGGCGGTACGCAGCCATCGTTCGCGGAGCGCTCGCGAAAATGTTTTTTATGAAGAACGGCTCTGTTCAGCGGAGACGGCCTCCGACGAACCGTGTTCACCGACGACGCCATCAAATTTTGCGTCCTGTTATATCGGCCTTCGAACGTGCAGCGCGCCGCGCGGTCCTTGTGACGTGGGACCGCGCTTGGTATCGTTCGTCAAACAGAACAGATGCCCTGTCGCACGCTTCCTGGCTGCGGACGGGTCACGGGGATGGAGGCGCGCCGAGGACCTGACATGGCCTTGGAAGCGAGAGACCGGACCTTGAGTGACGATCGCGTAATTCTGGCGGAAAACATTGCCCCGACGGCGGTAGACGCCTTCTCCCAAGCAGGGATCGGGAATGTCCGTCGCCTGTCGCATGCGGTCGGCGTCCCCGACGCCGACCAGTTCGCCGATGCCAACCTGCTCGGCATCCGCTCGCGCACGAAGGTGACGCCCGCCTTGCTCGATGCCCTCCCCGAGCTGGTCGCGGTGGGCTGCTTCAGCGTCGGCACCAACCAGGTCGACCTCGAAGCCGCACGCGCCCGTGGCCTTCCCGTTTTCAACGCGCCTTTCTCGAACACCCGCAGCGTGGCGGAACTCACGATCGGCGAGATCGTGATGCTCCTGCGGCGCATCCTGCCGCGCTCCGCGTCCGCGCACGAAGGCGGGTGGGACAAATCCGCCAGTGGGTCGTTCGAGGTGCGCGGCAAGACCCTCGGCATCGTCGGCTACGGCAATATCGGCGCGCAGCTGTCGAATCTCGCCGAAGCGATGGGCATGCGGGTCATCTTCTACGACCTGACCGACAAGCTGCGTCACGGCAACACCGAGCCGGCCTCGAGCTTCGAGGCGCTGCTCGCCGTGAGCGACGTGGTGAGCCTGCACGTTCCCGAGACTCCGCAGACGCATGGCCTGCTCGATGCGGCCCATATCCGCACGATGAAGCGGGGCGCCTACCTGATCAACAACAGCCGCGGCACGGTCGTCGACCTCGACGCCCTGGCGCAGGCCCTGAGGGACGGGCACCTGAGCGGGGCGGCCATCGACGTCTTTCCGGTCGAGCCGACCTCCAACGCGGAGCGTTTCGTGTCGCCGCTCCAGGGAATCCCGAACGTCATCCTCACGCCGCATGTCGGCGGATCGACGGAAGAGGCTCAGGACCGCATCGGCACCGAGGTCGCGCGCAAGCTGGTCGACTACGTCCGGACCGGCTCCACCCTCGGTGCCGTGAATTTCCCGCAGGTCCAGTTGCCGCCGCGCGTCTCCGGCACGCGTTTCCTGCACATGCACCGGAACGTGCCCGGCGTCCTCGGACGGATCAATGCGGCGTTCTCGGGCCGCTCCCTCAACATCGATGCGCAGTACCTGCAGACGGATTGCGAGATCGGTTACGTGGTCGTAGACGCCGTCGCGGAGGCCGGTGAGGCCGAGGCGATCCTGCGCGATCTCGGCGCGATCGACGGGACCGTGCGCACGCGTCGGCTCAAGCCCCTGACTCCCCGCCCCTAGGGGATCGTGCCGGACGGCGCCCCGGCTCGCGGTGGAAAACGCTGAAGTCCGGCATCGGACTCAGCGCCCGGGCTTCCGCGAGCGGAACGTGACGGGAACGGTAAAGATCAGCCCCTCCCGCGTCACCTGGGCCGGGGGACGGGGGACCGGGTCGGAGCGCAGCATCATGCCGAGTGCCGCTTGATCGAAGGCCGGATCGCCGGAACTCCGCCGGACGGCCGCACTGACGATGTGACCCGAACGATCCAGCGTGAAGGTCAGCGTGACTTCGCCGGTGGCCTGGGATGCGTCGCCCGGATAGCGCTTGAAGCGGTTCAGGTGGACCAGGAGCCGCTTCTCCCACTTCCGCAGATCCCGCTCCGCGTTGCGTCCGGCGCCCGGGTTCGCCAGGTCGGGATGAACGGTATCGCCCGTGCCCTCCGAACCCGGGAGCGAGGCCTCCGTTGCCGGAAAGGCGGATGTCTCATGCACCTCGGCCTTTCCTGTGAGCTCTGGCGGACTCGCCGTTTCGCCGATGGGGGCCGGATCCGTGTCGGGATTCGAAGGCGGTTCCGGGGCGACGCGGGCTTCGTCCGGGATATCCTGCGCCGGAGCGACCGGGGTATCCTGGGGCTCCGCGTCCGCAAGCCCCGGCTGCCCCTCTCCGGGAAGGCCGGTCACCTCGAGCGTCACCTCCAGGGCGGGTATGCCGGGGATGGTCGACGGTGATGTCGGGGCCAGCGCGACGGTGCCGATGATGCCGCCGGCATGCAGGGTGAGGGAGGCGCAGGCGGCGCCGGCCCGGAGCGACCACCCTCGCCGGTTCGTCCCCGCCGCCAGGAATGCACCGATGACGCGTCGCGTGATCATCGGCCGGAACGACGTGGGGCGCGATCATCCGGGACGAGAGTCGGGCTCATGGATCCGAGGGCCGGTCGAGGCCCGGGATACCTGAGCGTGGCGGGAACCTTGAGCCGGGAATGCGCGTGTCCATTGCCCAGCCGCTACTCCGACTCCCAACGCAAGGTGCCGAGTTCGACCTCGTTGCTGACGGTCGCCGCCCGGGCGGCGGCCTGACTTGCCGCAGCCTGTGCCGCGGCGGCCTGGGCCAGGGCCGCTTGGGCCAGGGCCGCTTGGGCCGCGGCAGCTTGCGCCCTGCGGCGGCTGATCACGGCGGCGTAGCGGCGAGCCTGCAGGATCTTCGCGAGGCGTCGACGCTTCAACAATTGCGCGTAGCTGATCGCGCGCTTGCGGTAGCGTGGCACCAGGGTCCGGTCCGTCACCCTCGCGGTGACGACGGTTCCTGCACGTCGCAGGTCGAGGGTGCGGGATGTCGGTGACGGCTTCCGCTCAAGAACGGCGATCGGATCGACCAGGACCGCATACGTCTTGGCTCGCTGGGGTCTGCCGCACTCCACGCAGACGGAGGCGCTGATCCGACGCCATTTCAGATCCTCGGCCCGCCATCGCTCCTCCACCGTGAGGGCCGACGCACTGGAGAGGGAGAGCAGGACCGCGAGGCCGAGCGCCGTGCTCACGAGGGGCGGATGAGCAATCATTCTGTAGCCTGCGGCCTCATCTGCAACAGCGTGCTTCGGCAAAGATCGGGCGAGCAACGTACGCCGTCATCGAAGCCTGACGAGTGATCCCCGCAAGGTTCGGCCTCGAAGGTCGGGTTGAGTTTCAAGGACTGATCTGAGGTTCGCAGGTGTTGTGCCGACATACGGTCTCGCTGAGACAGCATCTAGATGTCGTCACAAAGCAGAGGTCAAGGCTGGATATTTTGGCCTAATCCAGAATAGCGGTGCCCAGGCTCTGGTGCTCCGTGTCGCGGAGCGGTGATGGATGGTCGCGTGGGTGGGGCGTCGACCGAGCGCGGGGCGGAATACCGAGCACCTCGCGCCTGTGGGGTGCGCGCCGCGAACCGGCGTGCAGCGCCGTTCCGTCTTGGATCTGGGAGCTCCGGGCGTCCGGAGCGGGCGTGCCGATGGCGAGGTGCCCGCTGTCCCGGGGTCCGCAATTCGAGACCCGGAATAGGATGGCACCCGGCGTCGTTTGCGTCACATCGACAACTGTATGGGGCAAGCCCGATGAGCGCCTGGAAGCCAGCGCACACGTTCACGGACGACCGTACGGCGGGCGACACTCTGACGGCAACGGCGACGGAGGGCGGCGTGACGGTCGCGATCGAACAGCCCTGGGCCGCTGTCGCGGAGACCGGGTTCGGCGCCACCTGCAGCGTAGAGCTCTCACCGGACGCCGCGCGCGATCTTGCGCTCTGGCTCCTGCGCGCTGCGGAGCAGGCCGAGCGCTGAGCCTCGCCTTGGCCTCATCCGCTGGTGAGGCCGGCATCCGTCGAGCGCGATCGAACTGCAGCGGCGTTCACATCGCTGCACTGCAGAGAATTCTCCGAGGTGCGGCGTTCGACGCGGCACCTCGGGCTGGCGGCAGCGCTGGGCGGCTGCCGTCCGGTTCAGCGAGCGGTGGTCGTCTCGGCGTCCGCAACCCTCTGCACGCTGCGGGGCGCTGCGGGGCGGCTGGAGGAGACCGGCTGGGGCGTGGTGGTGAGCTCGCTGGCGCGACGCACCTGCTGGATCTCGCGCGCCTGCTCACGGAACAGCGGGGGGGTCAGGTAGAGGGACTCGTCAGCGATGGCCGCGCCCGCGCCGCAGACGGCCGAGACGAGCAGGGTCAAGGCGAGGATGGGGGTGTTACGCATCTGAAATCTCCGGATCGGTCAGGCAGGACGCTGTCTGTGAAGGAGATTGAACCACATTTTTGTGCGATGCGACGTGCTCATTTTGCAGCGCAGCATATTGCCTGGCTCGGGTAGCTCTGGACGATATATTGCACTTCCCGAGTGCACCCGGTCGGGTTCGCGCCTATAGAGTTATGCACTGAACGCACGAATGTTGATATGTTGGAAACGATACTCAAAAATAATTTTGCCAGCATGAAAGTATAATTTGCGGTCTGGTGCGCGTTGGCCCTCGGCAGGGGTTCTTGGCAGTGGTTCCGCACACCTGCCCAGGGGTGGGACCGAGCTGCCTTCGTGGCTCCGAGGTATCCTGGGGACAGCGTTCCGGTACTTTCGGAAGCACGGTCCCGCGATCGACCCCGCCGAGCGTCACGCTCCCCCCAGCAAGGATCTGCTGCGGCTTGTCCCCGGTCTGCACAGGCCCTGAACGAAGCGTTTGACCCCGGCTATCGAACGGTGTGTTCCTTATTTGTACTCACAAGGGACGGGCCAATGACTGCTGCGCAGATCGCGGAGATCGCCGCCATGGGAGAAGCCGAGGTCATCGCCCTGGCCTATGAGGATGCCGCGAACGGGGATGTGCGCCGGGCCCTCCGGCACGCGATCGAGGATGTGCTCAGCCTCGAGACGCGGCTGGCTGTGGCGGAGCGACGGATCTCCTACGGTTATGTCCGGGGCGCCGGACCGGAGGGGGACGCCTGATCGGCTCGGAGTGCCCCGTTGCAACACCGGGTGGCGCCGGGCGGGTCCTCGAGCCCCAGTGCCCTATGTGGGCGGGATGAGATCCCCCTTCGCATCCGCAATCCGGGCCGCCGCGCTCCTTCTCCTCGCGATCCCGCCGGCGCTCGCCGCCGACGCGCCCGCCTTCATTCTCGTGGGCCTCGACGGGAAGACG
The DNA here is from genome assembly GCF_025813715.1 of Methylobacterium sp. FF17. Classification (NCBI taxonomy): domain Bacteria; kingdom Pseudomonadati; phylum Pseudomonadota; class Alphaproteobacteria; order Hyphomicrobiales; family Methylobacteriaceae; genus Methylobacterium; species Methylobacterium flocculans. The sequence goes on along the minus strand of NZ_CP107532.1, from coordinate 3,713,014 downwards.
TTCTTCGAGGCCGAGGGCGGTCGCAACGGTCCGAACGGACAGGACGCGGTGGGAATCCTGGATGTCAGCGACGAGGCCCGGCCCCGCCTCGTCCACACCCTGCCCCTCGACAACTCGGTCTATGGTCCGCCGACCAATCTGCGGATCACGCCGGATGGCCGGGTCGGGCTGGTGGCGAGCTCCGTCCTGATGCGCCGGGACGGCACGGCGTGGTACGCGCATGCCGACGACCGGCTCCACGTGATCGATCTTGCCGCGACTCCGCCCCGCCTCGTCGAGACCGTCGTGGTGGGGCTGCAGCCGTCCGGCATCGCGATCAACCCGGCCGGCGACCTTGCCCTGGTCGCGAATCGCGAGGGGCGCAGCGTCACGGCCCTGACGATCCGGGGCACGACCGTGCGTCCCACCGCGACCGTGGATATCGGCGACGAAGCCGCCGCGGTGGCGTTCGCACCCGATGGCAAACGCGCCTTCGTCGCCAAGAACAAGGCCGCGAAGATCGGCGTCCTCACCATCGACGGCGCGACCCTGCGTTACGACCGCAGCCTCGACCTGCCGGTCGGACCCGGAACCTATGGGCTCGCCGTGACACCGGACGGAACCGTGGCCCTCACCGCCAATACCGGCCCTGAGCCGAGTGACGGTCACGCCGATACGGTGAGCGTGATCCGCGCCGACCGGGCCCGGCCGGTGGTGGTCGATCACCTCGGGATCGGGGATACGCCGGAGGCGCTGGCGATCGCGCCCGATGGGCGCCACGCGGCCGTATCGGTGGTGCGCGGCGCGAGCGCGCCGCAGGCCAGCCCGGCCTATACGCCGACCGGCCTCGTGGCGCTGATCGCCATCGATCCGGGTGGCACGGTCCGGCGCGTCTCGGAAGCCGAGGCGGGGGCGGTGACCCAGGGCATCCTGTTCAGCCCATCCGGCGCGTACGTCTATGTGGGCAACTACGTCGATCGCACGCTCGGCGTCTACCGGGTCTCCGATGATACCCTGGTCGATACCGGACACCGCGTGTCCCTGCCGGGCCAACCGGCCTCGCTCGGGGGCCGATAGACGAGACCCTGGCGCGGATGCCAACACTGAGCCGGCAGAGGATACAGGCGGAGGCTGGCGGGACGTGGTAGGCTTCGCCCTCGAACGACAGGCGCCGCCGGCGCTCGAACGGGTGGGAGAGCCTGAATGACCCCTGAGGGCGTTTGGTGGACGCGTCAGATCTTCGGCGTGAAGTTCTACATCCTGTTCGTCGTCGTCGCCGGCTTGCTGGTGCTGGGCTACTTCGGGCGCGGCTTGGCCATCTGAGGGCCGTCCCAAAACCGGTGTCGGCATTGGGATCGCGAACGGGACGGCGGGGAAGTGGTGAGCGCGCTGGGACTCGAACCCAGGACCTACAGATTAAAAGTCTAGGAAAAATCCCGTACTCACAAGGGCTTATGCCCGTCGTGTTGCGTTGGTGTTGCGGGTGGCTTCAGAGCAGCCCCTTTTCCACGCCTGCCAGCAAGGCCGCTTCGTCGTCTCGAGCCTCGAACAGGTAGCCATACTGATCAAACGTCTGAGCGATCGAGGCGTGGCCCATCAGTGTCTGAATCCGTTTCGGCGATAGCCCCTGCCCTATCCAGAGCGCGGCCGCGGCGTGCCGCAAGGCGTGCAGGGAGAACTTCGCTTCCGGCTTTCCGTCCTTGCCCGGCACGGTGATGCCAGCCGCTTCCTGGAGCGGCCAGAAGCAGCGATGGAGGATGTTGGCGTGCCCCTGCACCGTGCCGGCGACCGTGGGAAACACGAGCCCTAGGGGGCCGTTTGGGCAGGCGAGTTTCCAAGCCTTCAGCGTGATCAGCAGCGTCGGCGGAAGCGGGATGTCCCGCGTGCCTGCCTTCGACTTCGGTGGACCGAATGCGTTGAACCGGTCGGCACGGCGCCTGACGTGCAACACGCCCTTTCGCAGATCTACGTCATCCCAGAGCAGCCCCCGGAGTTCAGAGCCGCGCAGGCCTGTGAAGATCGCAGTGAGGATGAGCGGCCGCCATTGTCCCGGCGTCGCGTCGATGATCGTCTTCAGCTCCTCCCGCGTAGGCATATCGGGTCGTGCGTCCTCGCGGCTGGATCGCCGAATGGGCTTGGCGCTGCGTACATTGTTCGCCGTCACCAGCCCGCGCCGCTGCGCCTCCGTCACGATCGACGACAGGCTGACCATCACGCGAGAGACCAACACACGCGACCGTCCGGCCGTGAGCAGGTTGTCAGCGAACTCGTTGATGAGCGGCACCGTCAGACGAGAAAGCTTCACTGCGCCGAGTTGCGGACCGATGTGGTGCGTCAGGTGCCCTCGGTACTGAAGCACCGTTGTCCGCTCAAGCTTGTCCCGCTCGCACCGCTTCAGCCATAGCTCTGCCGCCTCGGCGACAGTCGGCGACACGCTGTCGGGCGTGTGCACCCCTGCGGCTACTTGCGTTCGTGCCTGGAGGAGGAAGCCGTCTGCTTCCTTCCGGGTAGGGAACTGTCGAAAGCGCCTCTTCCCTCCCCCGTCAACATACCCCGCCAGCCAGACGATTTTTCCGCTCGGCAGCGTTCGCTTCCTGATCGTCGCCATTTCGTACCTCACCAGCCGGTGTCATACCGGCGGGTAGGACCGTAACACGTTTCTTTCAGAATTTTCCAGATAGTGGATTGACGCTCTCTCGGAATTATCCTTAATGTCGAGTCGTACGATGGCTTTGTTCAGAGACTTGGTTCGCACAATCGCTGAAGCTGAGAGCATCAGCGAGATGACCGTGACGGGAATCGGTCAGTATCTTCGTGATGCTGGTTTGATTTCGAAGCACGGCAGGGGCCGAGCTGCTGCGCAAATGTCAACGACAGACGCGGCAAATCTTTTGATTGCAGTGAACGCCTGTTCATTGGCAAAAGATGCGCCTGAAGCAGTTAAAACTTTTAGAGAACTATATATAAGTCCGTCCTCCATCAGATTCGAAGGTGGCGGTTTGCTGGGAAGGATTACGGCTGCAGAAGTACGTTTTGCCGAGGCGTTCGAACTCGTACTTGAGGCTCACAAGCTAAGCGAAGCGAACACTCCAATCTGGCGAGGCTTCGTAGATAGTGACTTTTTGCGGTTTGAGATCGGCTTCGGGAGACCATCATCTGCAGCCTATATCAGGTTGTCAGAGTCGACACCGCCATCGCCGAGCAATCCATTCGGATGGCTGGCCTGGGAAACCAATCTCGTCTTCGCCCATTTTTGGAACAGAAAGCTGTTGTGGTCACAAGGTGAAGGCAGAAAAGACCTAACCATAATTGGTGATGACACTCTTTCCGCGGTCGGAAAGCTCCTCACAACCTAGAGGGATCTCGAAATGTTGAAAACTGTAACGCCCCTCTCTGGGGCGAATGGGAGCGGCTTGCGGCTTTCTGAGGATTTAATGAGCGGCGCTGATGCTATCGCCGAATTCATGTTCGGAGACTCGTCAGAGACGAACAAGCGCCGAGTCTATCACGCGAAGGACAAGCTCGGCGCGCCGATGTTCAAGCTGGGGGGCACTGTGTGCGCCCGGCGCTCCACGATCCTGGCGTGGATTGAGAGCCAGGAGCGGGCGGCATGACCGCTGACCTCCGCGAAGCGTTCCACACAGCCGCCGTGAAGTTATTAGGCTGGCGCCGAAGTAACGAACGCCAAGGCCAGTGGGGCGTGGTCTACTCGGAGACAGGCCGCCGCGAGTACGACCCGGAGCCAACTGTTTGCTTTTTCGGGCGCGACTATTCCCTGACTGAGATTTGCGACCTCGCTGGTGTGCTGGAAGGCGCCTTGCCTCCTCACATGCAGGCACTGTTCCTAATCCTTGATGATCACGTCGGTGAGCCAATACCTCGAACCTACCCTGAAGCCGTGGAAGCACTGAGTGGCTTTATCGAAGCCGAGGGCGACCTTCAGGAGCTATACCCACTGACCGATCTGCCCTTGGTGGAGAAGCTTCGTGCGGACTCGTTTCAAGCAGGCGCTGCGGCGGTTCTCGACCTCGCGACGATGAAGGCGGGCGCATCATGAGCGCGACAATCATTCCCTTTAGGTTTGCACGGCGCCTGCCGCAGATCCGCAAGACGGCTGCATACATGGTCTCGCTACCTCGCAACCACGCCGAGGGGCATCTCCGTGAACAGCTACGACGGCTTGAGGATGGGCTCCGTAAGAAGGGCGTCGCCGATGACATGATCCGGTCGGAGGTGGCGAGCTATCAGGGCGCTGTGCGTGCACATCTCTGGCGGCTGCTTCTAAGCCACGGGGGCGCCGCATGAAGCGCGACCAGAAGGGCAACTCGAACAAGGCGCCTCCTCACGTCCGGCTCTACGATTGGCTTCTGGCCAGCGAGGCATGGAAAGACCTAACGCCCCAAGCCCGCGCCCTCTACGTGCTGCTTAAGGCGCAGTACAAAGGCATGAACAACGGGCGCCTCGTCCTCTCAATTCGGCAGGTGTCGGAAGAGATGCACGTCAGCAAAACGACGGCGGCCGAGGCGTTCAAGGAACTCGTGGCCCACGGTTTTACCGAAGTGGTTATTCGCGGCAGCTTCGGCGGTCGCAAGGATGGTCGGGCCACAGAATGGCGGTTGACCGAATACCCCTGCGATGTGTCCGGTGAATTGCCGTCGAAGGCGTTCATGAGTTGGCGGCCGGGAAGCATTCTGACAGTCCGCCCTGAGGGACGGTCTGTCCCTCATACCGGACTGATAGGTACTCATAGCGGACCGTCAAAATCCTTGAGGGCTTGAACTGTCCCTCAGGGCGGACCGTGGAGGCCTCTTTTCGGAGTCTCACAGGTACTCAGGGCGGACACATCTAGTGTACCAGTACGGGAGCGGAGCGAGCGCTACGTCTCTTTGCCCTGCCTCCCATCAATCTTCGCATCTGAGATCGCTGGCCGTGACGCACGGCGAGTGAATGCTGGGCTGTGCCCATGAACCAGAGCGGCCGAGGAAGCCCGTGCAAGGGCCCCTCAGCCTCATCACCCCGAAACCTGCTGAGGAATGAAGATGACTGAAAGTGCTTATACCACGAAAGATGACCGGCCGGTAAAGAGCGGGCTTGATGCGCTGAGAGACGAAGCCAGCAACGCGCTAAACATGATGGAGCTTCTCGCGCGCTGGTATCGGCTCGTGATGACCGGCCGGAGCTTCAATCAGGGGGAATGCCCGCTGAATGAGGCTGAGCATGAGGTGCTGTCCTTCGGCCTGGAGGAGATGAGCATCCGCTCCACTCGCCTCTACGACATGGTCGCCAACCTGCGGGTCGCCCGATGAGCGCCCGGCACGCCCTCCCCCTCGATCCTGACGCTCACATGCGAGCGCTGTGCATCGAGCACTGTGAGCTGCGAGATCGTCTCACTGCCCTGCCGGACGATGACGCTCACCCTGATGTCGTCGCAACGCTGGCTCGTATGCAGGCGATATTCGATGAGTTGGTGAACACCCCGTCGCAGTCTCAGATCGGCGTGATGTGCAAGGCGCGGCTCCTGATGGAGGAGCGTAAGATCGACCTTGTTCGCTACCTCAATCGAGACCTGGATGATGAGGAGGCGCTGACGTTCAGCCTATGTGCCGACGTGCTTTGGTCCAACACACGCCTCTGGGAGACCATCCACACCGTGCAGGCCGCTCGATGACGCCGCACGAGCAAACCGACTGCGATAATTTCCTCGTGCGACTTCATCGATCACGCCAATACGGGAGGGCAGCTGCGTGACGCGCGAGGCTTGCGGCTTCAAAGTCGGCGTAAGCGGTGGCGGAACTCGCCGAGTGGTAGTCTCGGCGGTGAAAGCCGATGGGCGCCCCATGGTGCACGTGAAGACCCGTGATGGCGTGGGCCATGGCTCCAAAGCGGTAGACACCATCGACTTAAGCCTGACCCAGGCCGCCGCCCTGGCGGATGCGCTGAACGCCGCCATCAAGGCTGCAGGGAAAGATCCAATCATCGAGGAAGCCAAGGCGGCGGAAGCTGCCCGCCGGGCCGTCCAGCAGGCCCAGGATCAGGCGTGGGAGGCTGCCGCACCCCTACCCTCCAGACTTCAAAAGCCGCGAGGAAGCCTCACATGCCGCGACTGAGAAACTTCGATCCAAGCCTGACCCTGTTTGACCGGCAGGGGGAATTGCAGACCGCACAATTGCTCAAGATACAGGCCGTCATCGATAAGGAACGCCAATTCAAGGGCCGCCAGACGCACGGGATAGCCCATGTGCCCAGGAGCAGGCCGAGGAAGGATCTGGTCGAGCCCTCTGGCGTGCTGTCGTCTTCGGAAGATTGTGTTGGCGGCCACCCCGATCTCTTCGGAGCCCCCCGTGCCGCCCCGGCGGTGCAGGTCGCGCCCCCCTTCGGGTTGAGCACTGTCCTGCAAGCCTATCCCGATGGCCCCCTTACAGGTGACGTGCTCCAAGCCCTCAAGGCCGCGAAGCATGCCCGTTGCCGGGAATCGTGGGCCGATGTCGCTCGGGAGATGGGGATGAGCCGCCAGCACCTCGCGAACGCCAGGATGGGGGCGCTACGGCCTCAGCCCTGAGAATGCAGCGAAGCTGAAATCTTGGCTGCTATCCGCATGACGGTTTCCCCGATGAGGCTGGATCGCGACCGGTTCGCGAATTGCCAGGCCCTTGCAGACCGTGGCGCTACCCCAGGCGAGCGCGCGCCCGTGCGGGCAGCAGGGGCCCGGGTAGCGGCATCGGCCGGCATGACGCTTGATGTAGCTGCACGCTTTGTCGGTGCCGCCTTTAGCCTGCCTCTGCACACAGCATTGTGCCAGTATAGCCCGGCGTCCGGACCACCTTACCCCTATCGTCTCTGGCGCAAGCCACTTTCGAACCCGAGCCGAAGCCTGAGCCCGTCAGTCGCGGAAATGATGGCGCAGAAGGCTGCCGCGATAGCATCCGGCTCCGATACGACGCCATGTCTCAGTTCAGCACCTGTACGAGAAGGAGCTTGCCGAGCAGGAGAGGAGGTTCCGGTGGCATCTCATGGAGGGCTCACTTCCCCGGCCCCATCCACCTCGCCAGCTTCAGCGAAAGGGAGGACGCGTTTTCATTCCAGCAAGCCACCCGAGAGCTGGATAGCCAGGGAGAGGTCAGCGGCGTTACCAGATCCGTCTACAACCACCGCACCGTTGTATGCTATTGCGACCACCGCGAGGTCAGTTGGTGTCGCACCCAATGGGACCGTGTAGCGGAACGCGAGATGCGTCGAATCCGACAGCGCTCGATCATAGTGAGCCTGGGTCTCAAAATTTAGATCAAGTATGAAGTCGCTTGACTCCATAACAGACACGGCTTCATCGAGAGCCAGTACTGCTATCCCAGCCCGGACAGGGTCGACAGGCGTCTCTGCAAAACTAAATGTGACGGAGTTAACTGTTGGTGAAACCCCGTCAACGTGCAGCGTTCCGACCGGGTTCGTGAGCACTCTGGAGAAGTCGAGTTCGTTACCGGCTAATTCTTGGACGGTTGCGCCGTTGAACTCGAAGGCTGTCACGGCCAGGTCAGCGGCCTGATATCCCGGCTGTACGACGTGTCGGAAAACGAGATGAGTGGGGTCCGAGAGCGCGGTCACGTAGGTCGCAACGCCCCCGTCGTTGAGATTGAGAACGAATGGGTCGGCCCCGGGAGTTACGATCACCGGGTCCGAGACGCCGACCGCTAAATCCACAGCGTCTCCCGCGCGTAGAATGCCGTCATTCGCGTCGTAGGTAACGGTTCGAACGACGGGAGGTGCAGTCACTACCCGCAAGATACCATCCGGGTTGCTGACGACATTGTGCAGGTCGAGTTCGTTGCCTTGCGCGTCGGCTACGAACGCGCCGTTGAACTCGTACGCGTTGATTCGAAGGTCTGCCTCGCCCTGACCTGGCGGTACCGTGTAGCGGAAGACGAGGTGGCTTGAGTCAGACAGGCTCGATTCAAACACGGCGACGCCACCGGCGCTCATGTGCAGATTGAGCCCAGCCCCATTCTGGATCGTGACGGGCTCGGATAGTGTCACGGTGAGAAGGACGCTCTCGCCCGCCTTCAAGGTGCCATCGTTCGGGCCGTACTGCGTGTGGAAAACGAAGGGCCGCGGCTCGTCCCGACCCAGCAGGACGGAGACGGACGCAGCTCCGTAATCTGCCGAGACCAGGTCCGACTTTCCGTCACCGTTCAGGTCGCCCACATCCACCGCGATCGCGAACCGGCCAACCTCGAAGTCCCGACGTGGCTGGAACGTCCCATCACCATTCCCAGACAGGAGAGAGGTCTTTCCTGAAAAGAAGTCAGCCGTCAGAATATCGGCTCGGCTATCACCGTCCACGTCTACAACACTTACGTCGGTGGGCCATTCGCCTGTCACGTAACCTTGCGCTGACCCAAAGGACCCATCTCCGAGGCCGAGGATCACCGAGGCCGTGAATATCCCGTCACTATTTGCTATGTTGTTGACGGCCACAATGTCCGCGCGCCCGTCGCCGTTCACGTCCAACACGGCGGCTTCAGAAGGCCCGCTCGTTCCCTCCTGAGTGTCCGTGCGGATGAACTCACGCGCCCCGAACCGTCCGTCCCCAGCCCCCGGCAGCCACGAGAGGTTCACCCCGTCCGCACTCGTGACGATGAGGTCCGGCGTGCCGTCCCCGTTCAGATCGGCAAGGACCACTTGGCCCAAGCTGATACCGGTATAGTCCTGACGCGCGCCGAAGCTGCCGCTGCCTCCATTAAGGAAGACAGTCGCTCCAATCCGGTCTTGGTCTGTGGCGACGAGATCCACGTCGCCGTCGCTGTCGAGGTCGGCGGCCGCGACGGCACCCGCGGCACCAGCGGAAATGACTTGTGTTGGCCCGAACTGGCCCGCGCCGTTTCCGTACAGGACACCGACACCACGCCCGTAGAGGAGCCCGACTACGAGATCGAGGTTACCGTCCCCGTTCAGGTCCGCGATATCGACGTCGTAAGCGTCCGAGCCCGCTGTCGAATAGTTGGTGACGGGATCGAAGGAGCCGTCACCACGCCCGAGCAGGACTGAGACGCCGATGTTGCCGCTGTTCGCCGTGACGGCATCAAGGCGCCCATCTCCGTTAAGGTCGGCCAGCTTCAGGTCGTTTGGGAAAGACGCAGTCGCGAAGCTCCGCCTTGTACCGAATGAAAAGGCCAATCTTACCTCCCGCACAGTGTGCAATCTGGCTGTCCATACTGGCGGCGCTCGTGATCGAAAACAATTCGCCGCACGGGCGCCTATGATGGAGGTCGACCCGATCCATTCGCCGGATTATCTCCTGGTACGTGGTCACGAAGTAGAGCTTGCGCATGGCTGCCGAGCGTAGCGGACCTAAGCGCAGCTATCTCGTATTCTGCCCGTATTAAGGCGGCTGGGATGTCGGCGAATAGTAGACCGTTAATGATGAGCCGCTCTAATTGATTGGAGTAGCTGGGCCAAGTTGGCGGCCCAGCATAAAGGCGTACAATTTAGTTCCAAGTGTGGAGCAAGCTGCGCCAGCCGTCACCCTGCCGCTCAAGTACGTTGACCCAGTTTCCTCCGTAGCTTTGCGCCTGGCCGCCCTCCCCGGGGCCAGTCAGCTGCCAGAGGCCCGTAAGGATCAGGGTCTCCCCCTTCTCCGAGGCGTCCTGAACCGTGATTTTGTGATCCTTGAAGCCTTTTGCCTGCAGGTCCGCAAAGAAGTTGGCAATATCCTGGGAGCCTTGAACCGGTGAGCCTCCCGAGGGGAGCACTTTGCCATCGTCGGCGTAGAGCCTTCCGAGCGCGGCAGTGTCGCCCTTGTTGAAGGTCTGGTCCCAGAGATCAGCGATAGCCTGGCCTTGTGAGGTCATTTTCTCTCCATGAGCTGCTTGAGCGATTTCGAGCGCATATCAGCGTCGAGGCTGTCGAGATCTCGGCGCTGGCTCCCTCTCCTCACCGAAGAGGCGCGGTGTACCTAGCGTTCCGCTTTCCGAAGTGGATGCCCAATCGCGCTTCCGCTCACCCTTCAGCAGGTAGCCAGTCGATGACCAGCGTTGATGCCGTTCCCTCCGCGTCCGTTGCGCCATAGCTAGAAACTCACCCGAAAATTCGGGGGATTTCCCGTATGCGAAAAAAATCTTGAGGCAGGTCCGGCGCTATCCAGCGGCTCGGGCCTCATGGTGGTGGGCAACTTTTGCACGGGTCCTATCTATCGATCACCTTACGGTATTAGATTATGCCTATCATTCGGATGGTGGTCATGACGTTTCGAGGCATCGCCGACGTGGCCGAGGATCTGGACGTTGAGCAGCACGTGCTCCGGTTCTGGGAGACCCGGTTCCCGCAGGTGCGCCCCATGCGGCGGAACGGTCGCCGATACTACCGACCCGAGGACGTGGCTTTGTTAAAGGGGGTCCGCGAGCTACTCCACGTCCAACGCCTCAGCATCGAGGGCGCGCAGCGAGTACTCCGTACCAAGGGCATCACCTTCGTCTGCGCGGTGGGCCGGGGGGAGGCCACCGCCCTCGATCCCCTTGATGCTCCGGACAGGATCGCCCTGGCTGATCTCTCGCTGGAGCAGAGGGACGCTCTGTCGTCGGCGTTGGCCGATCCGGTTGCTTGCCGCGCTCTCGCTGATCGGTGCCTCGCTCAGGCTCAGGGCGGAGGAGCTCGCCATGCCTGACCAGATCGTCGGCGAGGTGCGGAAGTCAGCCCGCGAGAGCATCCGAGTGGTGCTACGGGAGAAGCGTGGGGATCTCGGTCTCGATTTGCGCATCGCCGCCGCCAATGGCCGTGGCATGATGTTTGAGACAGCCAAGGGGCTTCGAGTACCGGTGGCGCAGATCGGCGCGCTCATCGAAGCCTTACAGGAAGCACAGCGCCGCGCCGGGGCGGTCAAAGGGTAATGGCCCATCATCGGGATCGGCTCGGCCTGGACTGATCTCTTCACGTCAAGAGACGGTGGATCGCCTATTACGAGCCGCTTGATCCGAGACAACATTTCACGCTACGTTCTCGTGTCGAAGCCGGCCTGAGCCGGTCCACGACATGCCATAGGCGCCTTCGGGCGCGCGGGCCTCCCTGATCCGGTCATCCGGTGGAGCCCCTGCGCATGTTAAACGACACCCTCAAGAAGCCCGGTCGTCAGAGCACCATCGCCAGGCATCCCCGGCGCCATGAGATCGAGTTGGCCTGTGCCGCCGGTCTCAGCCTGAGGGACGTTGCCGAGCACTTTGGTGTCACCCGAGCCAGCGTAGACCGCTACTGGCACGCCCTCCCCCAGGACGAACGCACCTATCTCACCACCATGGCGCAGGAACTGGAGGAGCATCAGGCTTCGCTCCGGCGCGTGTTCGCGTCCGCCATGGCCAGGGCCCGCTCCAGCCCGGTGCTGATGCCAGGACGTGGGCGGGAGCAGGGGCACGCCCATGCAGCCTGATGCATGCCTGACCTTCTCCTGCCGCCGAAGGGGTGGGGGGGCTCGATTAACGATCGATCGTTCGGTGTCGCGACCGGATGTGTTCGTCGAAAACCGCTGGTTCCGCGCGAGAAAATCTGGGGCCGCATGACAGATCCAGACCTCACGATCAGCGAAGCAGCGCGGGACCACGTCCGGGAGACGGTCGCGTCTTGGCGTGGCGATAACCGCGACCTCGCCCTGGCTCTGACGGCCATGGGCCATTCCCTCCTCCTGATCCTCGACGGTCGGACGGATCATATCGCGCTCTACGAGCAGGCCGCCCGCTCGGTGGTCCTCATTGCCCAGCCCCAGGGGACCGACTGACATGTCCGAGCCGCTCGTCATCCAATTCGCCGCGGACACGTCGCGCGCCACCAGCGCGATGCAGAGCCTCGCCGCGTCGATCGCCGGCAACATGGCGTCGGCCGGCGTGGCCCTCTCGGGTCTGGCCGCCAACTCGAACGCGACCGGTAACTCGCTCGGGGCCCTGCAGCAGAACCTCACCCGCGCCGCCACCGCCCTCGGCAACGACGTCAAGAACATCGCGACGGCGACCGCCAACGCAGCTACCGCTGAGAAGGCGACGCTGGAAGGCGTGGTTCGCAGCTTCACGGCTGCCGCTGCCGGATCGCAGACGGCTTCGGCCACGGTCCAGGCTGGCGTCACAGGCACCAGCACGGCCATCAGCACCCTGGCCTCACAGATCCCGACCCTGCGCACGCTGCTGGGCGTGTTTATCGCCTTCGAGGCCGCCAAGCTGATCTTCACCAGCGTGTCCGCTTCGATCGAGGCAGCGCGCGAGCACATCGCGGGCTTCGTGAAGATCGGCAAGGAGGCCGAGCGGGCCGGCGTCGGACCGGAATTCTTCCAGCGCGTCACGGTCGGCGCGGAGAAGTACGGGCTCACGGTCGAACAGGCCACGCAGGCTCTGACCCGGTTTCGCGATGCCTCGAATGTGAAGCTGGGCGAGGGCAAGGGAGCGAAGAACACCTCTCAGCTTGGGGACTCGCTGCAGCAAGACGTGCTGGCCGGCAACATCACCGCCGGGGACCGGCAGTCAGTCGTCGGAGCAAAGGGCACCGAGGCGCAATTCCGGGCGCTCCTGGACATCATCCAGAAGCTCAAGGATGCGGGCAAGGATCTCGTTGCATTTGACCTTGCCGGCAAGTTCATCTCGCCAGAGTTCGAGAAGCAGCTTCGCAGCGGGCAAGATGCTGTTACCAAGCTGAAGGCGACAATCAACTCCACTTCGACCACGGTCGCTGGCATCAGGATCATCGATCCGGCCGAAGTCGAGCGCGCAAATCAGCTTGATCTCAAGGCCAAGGATCTCTCCAACACCTTGGCTTCGGCACTGGCGCCGATCCAGAAGGACATTTCCAGTTCCGTCATCGACACCTATGATACTTATCTAAGGGTAGCAACGGCGATAGCCGGAGTGGTTAAAGTCGCAAGTAATCTTTACGTCACCGTGCGCGACACCTTGAACTTGGTGGACAAGTTCGCAACCAAGATCCCGGTCATCGGACAGATCTTCGACCTCGGCAAAGACCCGTTCAGCGACCTTCGGATCGCCGCTCAGAAGCTTGGATTTCTGCCGAAGGACGGCGCCGCGCCGGGTACGCCATCCGTTACGATGGGCGAGATCGAGGTGCGCGGCAGGAATCGGGGGAATCCTCGGCCGGGGGTGACCACTCGCGCCCCGAGGGGCGGCGGGGACACCGAAAGCCTCGATGCCGTCGAGACCCTCATCAACCAGATCGAAAAGGCGCGGGACACCGCCAAGGCCGAACTCGAGAATGTCGCGAAGACCAACGTGGAGCGCGAGCGGGCCGTCGCTTTGGCCAAAGCCGAGGCCGCAGCGCGTGAGGAGTTTCAGAAGGGGAAGCGGTCCACGCCTGGCCTGGACGACGACGAGCGCACCCGGGTGCAGGACGCCGCCGGCCAGATGCAGAAGTACCGGGACGCGACTCGTGATGCAGAGCAGGCGCTGCGGCAGAGCGCAGAAGCGGCCCGCTACTTCGGTGATGCCGCTTCGAACGGTCTGGCCGACGCGATTCTGGAGGGGAAATCCTTCAGTAGCGTGTTGAACGATATCTCAAAGCAGGTTTTCCGTGTCGGGCTTCAGGGCTTCCTGACAGGCCAGGGGCCGTTGGCTGGGCTGCTGGGCACTGCGCCGAAGGCAAGCTCTGGCGACACCGTGGGCGGCATAGCCGGGCTGGCCAACAGCCTGTTCGGCGGCTTCAAGGCCAACGGCGGTCCCGTCGAGGCCGGCCGCGCCTACACCGTGGGAGAGGCGGGCCGAGAGATGTTCGTCCCGAACCAGAACGGCCAGATCGTGCCGATCGGCAAGGGCGGTAGCGGCTCCTCCGGTCCTGTGATCCGTATGGGCGACATCAACATCAGCGCCCCGGGGGCTGACCGCGAGGGGCTGATGCAGCTTCGGTCCTACGTGGATGCAGCACGCCGCGAGGATCGCCGGCTCATCGGACAATCACTGGCCAGCTGGAAGGAGAACAACTGACAGTCGTGGGCTTCTCGGCGACCGTCGACCCGCAACCAGGGGACGTGGGCGTGATCCATCTCGGCGACGGCTTCGCCTTCGCGATTCGGGCGCGCGTGGGATGGGCCAGCAAGTCCCTCTCGGGTCTCGGATGCGGCCCATTCCGTCACGTGGTCGCTTGGACCATTGAGTAGGAGGCACCATGCAACTTGCGGTGAAGCACACCCTTGAGGTGTTGACGCCTAAGGGCGGTGAACTCGGCCCCGACTCGATCATGATGCCAATTCGTGAGGGCGAGACCTCCGTCATGGGTGAAACCGTCGCCGGTTTCCTGGCGCGTGCTGGCTAGCGCTTTGACCTGCCCCCCATCTGCCTCATCAACGGGGAATGCTACGCGCGCGCCGAGTGGCCGACACGGGCCCTCGCGGTCAACGACAACGTGGAGTTCGTCAGCCGGCCGCTCGGTAGCGGGTCCGGCGGCTCGACCGCCAAGAGCATCGGCAGCGTCGTTGCCCTGATCGCGTTGACGGCCCTGGCGCCCGGTCTCGGATCGGCCGCGGCCGGCTCCGTCCTGTTCGGCGGCGTTAGGGCCACTCGATGACCTACGCGCTCCACCGCCTCGAGCCTAGCAGCTACGATCTCGTCCTCGGCGGTGCGGTCGTCGGCAGTGTGGTGCGGGAGATACGCGACGGCATCGGCGACGACATCTGGCATGCCGAGTTGCTGGACGACCCCGCGCCCGAGAAGCGCCCGCCGTCGTTCAGCAGGATCGATCACACGTTCGGCTCGCTGCAGGCTGTCGTCGCATGGCTCCAGCAAATCAAAGTGACCGACAACATACGTAACTTTTGGGCGCAAACATTAGGCAATAATTGATAACAATTTTAGTGTAAATCCGGGATGTATCGCGTACGATTATGGTTTGTTGATTTGCTTACGGTGAAAATATGCTTCTTTCTCGAAGAATGTTACTCCGAGAGTGTAATGTGCCATGTCTGAAAACACCGAAACCCGAACGACCGACTTCCTGGGCCCGACCGGCGACATCGTCGCTGCGTACGTGTCGAACAATTCCATTCGCCCGGCCGATCTGCTGGACTTGATCCGTACCATCCACGCTGCTCTGAACGGGCTTGCCAGCGGCAGCACGCAAGCGCCCGCAGAAGCCCAGGTCGAGAAGCCGACGGCGGCGCAGGTCCGCAAGTCAGTTCACCCGGACAGCATCGTCAGCTTCCTGGACGGCAAGACCTACAAGACGCTGAAGCGCCACCTCGGCGTGCACGGCCTTGATGCGCAGGACTACCGCCAGCGCTTCGGCCTGCCGGCCGACTATCCGATGGTCGCGTCAGCCTACGCAGCGAGACGATCCGAGCTCGCGAAGGCGACAGGTCTCGGCCGGACCGTCAATCGCGGCGGGGACGCGCAGCCCCGGGGCAAGGGCCGCGAAAGGGCCGCTTGACCTGCACGGGGCGACGCCGGTGGTGGTGCGGATCGACAAGTCACCGACCGCCTGCAACCGCACGCATTGGCGCACCGGCCAGATCGACCGTCGAGCCGATAGTGTCCTTGAAGCCGTTGCCGACGCTCGAGAGGTGCTCGCCGTAGGTCTCGCGCGTCTGTGGATCGATGATGGCAACCGGAGCGGCCACGGCTAGCGCGGCACCGGTTGCAACCGTCGAGGCGGCACTAGCGGCGGTGCTGACCAGCCGGTCACCGATGCCGATCTGCCCGTCCGAGATCGGCTGTCCGTCAGCAAGCCGCTTACCCAGCAAAGCGACCACGTCGCCCGAGGCGAACTTGCCGTGGTTCAGCGGATCGTCGCCCTTCACCGTCGACAGGTTCAGGACACCGATGTTCTGCCGCGCGAGCTCTGACCGGTATGGCTCGACCGTCGGATCGATGGCACCGAGCCGTACGCTATCGCCCCAAACCAGTCGGGAGACCGCCAGGGCTTGGTCGTCACCGGACACCATCAGCGTCAGACGCGGCCTATCTGGTCCCATGTCGTGGAATGCCGCCCGTGCAAGGTCCATGTCGACGTCCGGAGCGGCCAGGATGACGTTGCGAATTTTGGGGGCAACACGCCGATCGCGGATGGCCATCTGGCGCAAGCTTTCTAGCGTCAGCCAGTTGCCCATGGAGTGAGCGAGCACCGTGACCTCACCGACGTTCGGGTCTCGAGCGAGGTCGCGCAGCAGGGTCTCCAGTCCGTTGCGCGAGAAGTTCGTGCTCTCCCGATCGTAGCCGTAGGCCAGCACAGAGCCGCGCGAGGGCCAGGTGAACAGCACTGGTGCGACCTCGGCGCCGGCGTCGTGGACGATTTGCGCGAAGCGGAAAACGGCGTCCTCGAACTTATTGTTGAAGCCGTGCAGGAACACGAGGACGTGGCGCTTGGCCCCTCGCCGGCCGGTGCGACCCGTCCATTCCGCGACCTTCGCACGCTCGACCGGTTCGGCGCGTAGCGCCACGAAATCGGTGGCTGGGTTGCCCGGCAGTGACTTCGGCCACTGCACGGAGCCGGGCTGGCGCGTTGCATCAGGCGGGATCGAGACGGCGAGGTGCGTGTAGGTCACGGCATCGCCGCGCTCGCCCGAGAACAGCACACCGCGGTCGGTCGCCGCCTTGCGCGTCGTCGCGACCAGCATGTCGACGCGGGACGTGCCCGGTGATTGCTGGGTGTCGGCGATGGGCAGCAGCACGCCGGTCGGGCGCCCGGCGCAGGCGGTGAGCGTCGAGAGCGCCATGGCCGTGAGCGGCAGCCGCCAGCTTCTTGAGAACTTTCGGACCACCAGCCACCGATCACTTTCCCGAACCCTCGCCAGGAGCGGCGACCGGATCACGCTCGCTCGGGATGACGACGACTTGTGTACAAGTTGGGGCGTGTCCGGCGGTTGTGTGGCAAATGATGAAGCCGTGTCGGCCAGGCAACGAGCGAACGGCTCCGAGGACGTGTCCTCTTGGCCGAGAGCCTAAGACACGGATGCGGTCGCGCCTGCGGAGGCATGACCATCGCCGACAGCCTGGGCTAAGAAGCGGTTCGGCAGCGGCCGGATGAGATCGGCCAGAAAGGCGCCGCGGGGCGTGCTCAAGGACCGAACTGATGCGCCACGGGCCGCCAAGTCTTAACTCGTCGGGCTGGCGGTTCAGCCTCTTCACGCTCCTCTACCTCTACCAAGGCATCGTGGCCGGCTTCGCACTGACGGCCCTTGCCAACCACTTCGCCGCCGCCGGCGTCTCTACGGCGGATGTTGGCCGCCACCTTGCGATCGTCGGCTTGCCTTGGGTACTGCAACCGCTGCTTTGGGGCCCGGTGATCGATCGGGAGACCCCCTATCGCATGGGGCCGCGCCGCCACTGGCTCGTTCTCGCGCTGGCCTGCGCGCAGGCGTGTCTCGCCGGCCTGCTCCTCCTCGGCGCCACCCCGAGCCTGACGGCAGTCAGCGCTGTACTCTTCCTGCACAGCCTTGCCGCCTCCCTCGCCGACACCGCCACGGACCGGATGATTGCTGGCACCGTGCCAGCCGACGAGTTGGGACGCACCAGCGCCGGAACGCGGGCGGGTTTCGTGATCGGCAGTGCAGCTGGGACCGCGATCTTTGCCTGGCTCCTTGCGGCGCAAGGCCTGCCCGCCGCGGCCGGACTACTTCTAGCGCTGACCACGCCGCTTGCCCTGATGCCCGTCCTCGTGCGCGAGGCTCCGGATGACCGGCTCCTCTCCCTGCACGGGGCCACCGCGGCACGGCCCTCAGGCCGTGGGCTGATGGCGGAGACTGTCGCTTTCGCCCGGGGGCTTCTGACGGCGTTCCGATCGCGCGACGCAGCGATCCTGCTGGCGATGTGCTTTGCCATCGATTTCGGGCTCGCCCTGTTTCAGGTGCCTTTTGCCGTAGCGCTGGTGCAGGTCCACGGCTGGGACGCAAGCGACCTCTCGCGCCTCCAGGCCGGGCTCGCGCTCCTGGGCGGGACCCTCGGCGCGGCGGGTCTCGGTGCTGCCGTCGACCGCATCGGGCCACGTCGTGCCCTGCGCGGTCTTCTCGTCGCCTGCGCGTTGGCATTCGGTGCAGCAGGGTTGCTGATCGGTGCTGGGTTGGAGGCCTCAGCAGGCCCCATCATTCTGGGGCTAGCGAGCGTCGTACCGGCCCTGCTCTACGTCGCCCTGCTGCCGACCGTGCTGCTGGCGAGCCGCGCGGGACGTGCATCGGCGACGCAGTTCCAAGTCTATATGGCGGCGATGAACCTCGGCGACGTCGCCGGCTCGGCGCTGGCCGGTGCGCTAGCCGCGCTCACGGCACCGGCACTAGTTGCCCTCGGCGTCGCGGCTGTGTTCCTCGTCTGCACGTGCGCTGCGCCGGCGCCGGGGCAACGACCGGACCCGGTAAGTAGATAGGCGCCGACCGTCGATCGAACCGGAACACCATGCTGGACGGATGGCGCAGTGCCCTGTAGCCGTGCGCCGGCGGATGCCGGGGGTCCGCACGGGACGGAGTTCGGCTTCTTGAACGGGCATGAAGGCGCGCGGCGACTGACGATCTACCTCGACGTGGACGGCGTCGTGACGACGGTCGGCTATCAGCGGCAAGCGGGCAAGGACAAGCTGAACCCCGCCCAGGTCGCCCGTGTCGCCGCACTGGTCCGGGAGTTCGACGCACGGGTGGTGGTCTCGTCGACATGGCGCGTCGCCGATTGCCGTCCGACCCTTGTCGAAGCCGGCCTGCCGGAGAACTGCTTCCACCACGATTGGCATACGGCCATCCTACCAACGAGCCGCGACCCCGAAACAGGCGGAATGCTGCCTGCCGAGCGGGCCGGGCGTGGGGAAGAGATCGCCGAACACGTGATCCGGAACCGCATCGCGGAGTATCTCATCCTCGACGACGTCGAGGTCGGTCCCGCCCATACGGGCCGGCACGTCCAGCCCGATGCGGAGCGGGGCCTATGCGACGCAGATAGCGTTCTGGCGCGAACCCTCCTGGCTCAGGCGAAAGCAGCCTGACGGATCATGCGACCGGACGGCTCAGGCCATTTGTTCGCCGGTTTACGCTTCGGTAGCACTTGAACTTTCCGAGGCCTCGCGTCATGGGATGACAGTGGTGTGACGGTCTCGTCCCGCTGCTCCCGACATCGACACGGTCATCCGACCTTCGCCGGACCTGCCCGTCCGGCCTGCTTTCATGGCGTGGCATCTCTGTCGCGCCAGAGGGCGCGTCGCGTCGGACTTTCGATCGGCAGGAAGGAGTGACTGCGATGTTGGGATTTCTGTACCGAAACCGTGTCGTTAGCCCCTCCCTCGCCACCTTGGGCATCGTCGAGCGCTCGGCCGCCAATGCTCACGCCTCGCTGATCGCCACTGGTTGGGCCGAGATCGGTTACGGCTATCATGGCACCGTCCACGCACACCCGCAGCATCCGGACGTCGTCGTGCGCCTGGCACGCAAGGCCGACGGCTTCGGCGATTATGCGGCCCTTCTACGTAAGGGGTTCGCGGGCTCCGACGGGCCACACGCTCCGCGCGTCCACGACCTGTCCGTCAGCCGCTGCGGTGCTTTGATGACGGTCGGCTCGCGGCTGACCAACCCGACGCCAGGGACGTGGTGGCTGCCCTACGCCCACGCCGTTCTTGCAGACCAGGCTGGCGTTACGATGGACGAGGGCGTGCGCGAGCGGTTCAAGGTGGAATGGCCCGCATACGAGCCTTGGGTTGATCACCCGAGCTTCGACGGAATTCGCGAGAATTTCAGAGCCGCATGGCCAGGCTACGAGGCGTTCGTGGCCACCCTCAGGGCCGCAGCTCCGCGGGCTCTCGATCCGAACATCGGCAATGTGCTGGTCGGCCAGGACGGCAGCCCCGTAGTCAACGATCCACTCTGCGACGACGGGTTCGGCCTGTGGCGCTCGCCACTCTCGCGATTGGTGACCCAATTTGTGCACGTCCTTCGTCGCTGGGTCAGTGTGCCCCTCGGTCGAGCGCCTGCAGCCGCCTGATCCTCACCCCCGCGCGGCCCGCCAGCCAGCGGCCTTCGCCTCGTCCTCGGAGCAGAACATGCGTTCGCCGGCGCGGTCGTTGACGCGGGTGCGCTCGTAGTCCCGCGAGCCCGGCACATGGTAGATCCGTTCGCCACCGGCTGAGATGTTGCCCTTGATCGTGCAGCCGCTCGGCTTGGTGGGAGCCGTGACGACCTCAGGCCGTGAGTGCTCGCCACCAGCGCGCTTCTCCCGGCGCCAGTCTGACGGGTCCTGGAACGTGCCAGCCCAGATGCCGTGCCGCAGCGCCTTCGCCGTCATCTCGGTGTTCACGTAGTCCTCGGCGTAGCGTCGGTAGGCGATCGCGTGCCCCTGGCGGACCATCCAGGCGTTCAGATCTTCGGCGTCGGCGCGACACACGGCTACGACGCGTCCGTACCGATCTGTCTCTCGTGGATCGCAGGTGACGGCGCGCTTGCCGATGTGGTCGGCCAGAGCCAGTGCCGCCGTCTGGCCGCAGCGGTAGTCCTTGCCGGCCGCGTCCTTGCAGGTCTGCCCGCTCTCGGGAGCGTCGACACCATGAAGGCGGATGCGGGTTCCGCGGACGTCGAGCGTGTCGCCGTCGATGACCGAGGCCCGGCCTACAATCGGATCAGCGAGGGCTGGCGTGGCGAGGAGTAGGACTAGGAGGCAGGGCCAAGAGCGCATGCCAACCCTCTATCACGCCTGCACCTGCTACGCGGGTCTTTGTCGCTTACGGTAGGATGAACACCGTTGAAGGACCTGATCCCGCACGCGGTAGCTTTCGTGGCGGGGCGTGCCGTGCCGTGCCAGTCTACGCCTGCAACCTCGTGCACCAGTACCTATAGCCGCTCTGGCGCGACGGGAGGGGGGCCGGTTTCGGGTGGAGGGACGCCGTTCTAACCACTCTCGGACCTACCCATGCCGATCAGGCGCGCCCAGCGCAAGCTGCGGCAGATTTCCATTTTCACGAGCCCGAACCAGACCTTTTCAACGTCGTAATGCGAGCCTTGGCTATTTTACTTGGCCGCGCTTGTCTGGCGTGAGCGATTGAGCCGGTCCGGTGCATGTCGCCGTAGTAGTCATTGCCGGTGGACCCGAAGGAGCCACCAGAAACTACGCCCGGCGCATCGGGGATGCCCGCGATAAAATCCAAAGGGCCGGCTGAGGCTCCGGAGGCGAACAGCAGGAAGGCGGCAACGAGTGTGTAGCGCATCGCTTGAGGGTAGCCGATGGTGCTGCACAGCGCATTAACGGTGGCCAACGTGAGCAAAACGATCGCGCGACCCTCACCCGCCCAGAGCATTCCGAGGCGGGTCCTTCGTGCGACACATTCGCCTACGTCGAAACCAACGACTGGATAGGGGAGTAGTGCCGACGGCGCTGAGCCAAGCAGACACTTGGAGAGAGTTTTGTCGGAGCGCTTCTACTTCGATCTCACCAACGGGCTATCGACCATCCGCGATGAAGTGGGCGTCTCGGCAATAGATCTTGATGACGCAATTCATCAGGCTGGCGAAGCTCTTGCGGAAATGCGAGAGGACAACGAGCTCGCCAACGATGCAGACCAATGGATGATGATCATCCGCAACGCGTCAGGGAAGACCGTCAGGGTGTTGCCTGTGATCCCGCGTGATCCCGCGGCGGCAATGGCTTCGTAGGTCGTTCATGCTTGGCGCGATCAGTGGCCCGTAACCGCCGATCACCTGCCGCAGCGATCGCCCCGTCCGAACCCGTACCAACGAGCAGCCTCAGGCAAGCGACGATGACCACCCTGCCGACGGCTTCCGGGTGCAGCATCCCCGCCATACGGAAGCCACACCTCACTCGCCCAGCTCCGGCCGTGGCGGGTTTTTTTGTTTTGAGGTGTGCTCCAATTGAACAAGCCAGCCTGATCATGGTTCTCGGTAAGCCGCAGCTGCTGAGACGAAGCTCACTCAGAGCAAGAAACGCATGCACTCAGCGATTTGCGACCTAAATACTTCGATTTTTGAAGAAGTGGAGTGAGCGCAATGGCTACCATTACCGGCACGAACGGCAACGACCAGCTCACCGGTACGAATGCCGATGACATCATCCTTGGGCTTCTCGGCAACGACACCATCTCCGATCCCGGCGGCTTTAACCGGATCGACGGCCAGGACGGCAATGATACGATCACAGGTGGGGTCAATCTCGACTTCATCGCCGGTGGACTAGGTGACGATTTGATCCGTGGCGGCGATGGAGCTGACCAGATCATCGGCGAAGCAGGTAACGACACCATCTACACCGATGCGGGTGACGACTATGCTGCCGGAAATCCCGGTGATGACATCCTTTACGGTGCGGCCGGGAATGACTTCCTTGTCGGCGAAGCTGGGCGGGATCAGGTGTACGGCGAGGCCGGCAATGACTTCGTTGCAGGCGGTGATGACGACGACTTGATAGATGGTGGAGACGGCGACGACCTCGTCGATGGCGATGCCGGCAATGATACCCTGCTCGGCGGCGCCGGCACCGACCTGGTGTTCGGCGACTACGGCGATGACCGGATGTCGGGCGGTTCCGGCGTCAACACCCTCGATGGCGCGGTTGGATACGACACCGCGAGCTTCCAGTTCCAGTTCGGCTCCGCTGGAGCGATCACCTCAGCGGGCTCTCTCGCGGTGATTGCGGGCGCGGACAGCCTCGATACGGTGAAGAACACCGAGGTATTCGAGTTCCAGGACAAGACCATCGTCCAGGCGGATGGTCACGCCGGCGTGGACGATCTCTTCTACCTCAGCCGAAACGGAGATGTCTTCTCGGCCGGCCTCGACGCGGATGCGCACTTCGCCGAATACGGATGGCGTGAGGGCCGCGATCCGAACGCCTTCTTCGACACGAAGGGTTACCTCGCCGCGTACGGCGATGTCGCCTCGGCAGGCATCGACCCCCTCGAGCACTACCTGACCTACGGCTGGAAGGAGGGACGCGATCCCTCCGCGAACTTCGATACCAAGGCGTATCTGGCGCAGAACGGGGACGTCGCCGCCGCCGGGCTCAACCCACTTCAGCATTTCCTCGAATACGGTGCCGGCGAGGGCCGCCAGGCCTTGGCAGGCGACGGTGTCTTCGCCCAGGCGTCGGGTATCGGCATCTACGTCTAACTGTCAGCAGCCGACGCCGCCATTATGGCTTAAGCTTTAGACAACGCAGCCGGCGAGCTCTAGCGGCGTTTCCCAACTGATCAGCGCACCGGCCTAGTTGGCAGCCACAACCTTCACCCGCCCGGCTCCGGCCGTGGCGGGTTTTTTCGTCCCTACTGAAACTTTCCCTGTCCGCCGATCGTACCGCGCCTCGACCGCGCGAGAGCGCTGAGGGGAAAACGTATTGACGGTTCACACGCTTCGGAAGATCGAGGAAGGACATCGCTCGGTTCGGTCATATCGCGCCATCACCCGGCACACAGATGGCCGCATAATCCACGTGCGAGACCTCCAAGCAGCCAGCGACGCAGAGGCGCTTGCGATCGTCACCGCCAGAGGCTCCGATTTTCGCATGGACCTGTGGAGCACTGACGGGCTCGTAAGGCGATTCGGATTGGTTTCCGGGTAGTCCGGAACAACCACTCCCACCCCACTCTTATCGTGATATCCCATGGCGGGAACGACCCGAACCTCACCTGCCCGGAGCAATCCGCGGCGGGCTTTTTGTTCAGATCGCCCGGGTGGTGCGTCACCGGCCATTCGCAACTCTGGGTGCTGCGCCGGCTTATCGTAGTCTGTATGGCCGGCAGCGAACCAGGCGGCCCTATGAAAGTGCCACTGTGAAATCTCTCCTGCTCGCCGGCGCCGCCCTCCTCGCTGGCGCATCTGCCTTTGCTCAGAATGGCTCACCCCGTCAGCCGGGAACCACGGGCACCGTGATCCAGAATCAGCCCAACACCACTGGCAACGACCGCGATGTGGTTATCTCACGCGGCGTGACCGGTGCTGATACGGTCACCACTGACTCTGCTGCCGGTGGAAACGCGAATCAGCCCTCTCGTGCCATTCCGAACGGCAGCGCCGGCGGTGGCAGCGGCGGCAGCAATTAACAGGCGCCAAGCTCCGTACGGAACCGGCGGGTAACACTCTGGTTACCGCTTTGCCTGACGTAATCGACTTGAGCCCGCCCGGAGAAATCCGTGGCGGGTTTTTCGTCGGGGGAACAGGTCTCCTCAGTTGCGGTTAGCGCGGCATCTCTTAAGCCAGGTGAACGCAATGAAAACCCGAACCCTCCTGGCGGGCGCGAGTGCGCTCGCAACGCTGATAATCGTGCCTGCCGTGGCGCAGGGCTTGTCCCCATACGAGGGCCGGCGCGGCATCATCATGCAGAACCAGCCCAACACCACTGGCAACAGTCGGGACGTCGTAATCTCTTATGGGGCCACCGGTGCTGACACTGTGACCACTAACTCAGCTGCGGGTGGCAATGCAGCTCGACCCGAACAGGCTTTTCCCAACGGCAGCGCTGGTGGCGGCCCAAGCGGTCGCTAAGCGAGCCCTCTGCCGGAGTTTCGATAGACGGCAGCCGCTCCTTGGATTCTCATCCGCCCGGCTCACGCCGTGGCGGGTTATCTCTGGCTGTTGCTGAATTGTTGCTGCGAATCGCCTCAGAAGCGTATCAAGTCGAACGCGCTGAGGCCTGCGCCCGATCAATCGTAAGGTCTCACCATAAACCCGCCCAGCACGCTGCTGCGGCGGGTTTTCTCGTGTTGGACCTCGGGCCGCTCCGGAGAAGGAAGCTCCGCCACCAGTGGCTAGGCTTTCGCCCAGCGTTGCTCTAACTTCTTGACCCATCCCGATTAGGTCCGCCCGGAACAATCCGAGGGGCCCTTCCGTGCAAAGACGTACATTCCTTAAGGTTCGGGAAAGGAAGGCCGCATACTCAAATGCTATCTGCTAGCCAATCAGCGCCCCCGCCTAGCTGGCAGATCAACCTTCACCCGCCCGGCTTCGGCCGTGGCGGGTTCTTCAATTTCCTATCATCCGGCTTGGGGGCAGCGATTCGAGTTGCACGCCCAGCGCTTATCTTCCTCGGATGAAAAGCCGCTGCTGCGGACTGTATCTTCCGTTGGATGCAGTTAGCTCATCTAGCTCTGAGTTCGGCTGAAGCTCCCCAGGAGGATAGACGCTAATGGGACAAAGCTTTTTGCAGACAATCTGACTATCGAATGAGTTCGTGCAGACATTTCGTGCCGTCCCATTGACGCAGGCGCAGATGCAGTGCGCACTCGCCCGCGCGGGGAGCATGGTCGCAGCTGCCACGAAGATCAGCGTACATGCACGCAGTGATTTCAACACGTTTTCACCCTTCGTTGAGGCCTCCACGCGAGGTGACAACGACAACGATGCGAATGACAGCGTTTACGTTCATATTTGCTACAAGCTCGACCGCCGTCATGGCGCGCTAGGCTTCTTCGTTCGCGGCGGCTCAACGCGGCGCTTGATCTCAGCCAGCATCTTCTCAGGCGACGAGGGCATGGCTGATCCCTCTATCTGAATAGCTACGTCGACCAAAATCCTTTCAAATGCGCGTTCGGAGATGCCGCGCCTCTTTGCTGCGGCTTCTAGCTCCGTGAGTTCTGCCGCCTGCTGCTCGAAGGTCACGCGTCATTCCCGCATGCGTCTTCGTCCGACGCGCCTTCTGTCCCATGGTCGCCTTGGCGCGCCACCTTGTCGTCGATGAGGTTCGTGAGAAACGAGATCATACCGAGTAGCTCGACCTTGCCCTCTGGAGAGGCGCCGAGGTCCGCAACCAGCTGCCGGGCGGTGATTTGGGCATCCTTCAGTGCCTGAAGGTAGCCAGCCTCGTAACTGGTCATTGTCACGCCTTCTCCGGAAGCGCCAGCAGGATCGCCGTGCGCACGTCCGCGCGGCGCAGGTGCTCGGTGGCGTCCTTATTGGCGACCGTCAACTTTGCCCGCTCGTGGCTGCTCACGGCCGCGACCACGTCAATCCGATAGCCGTCGCCGAATAAGAAAGCCCCCGTGGTAAAGTCTGCCATGAAGGCGTTGACCGCGCCTACCACGTCCGCCTCAGGGAACGCTTCCGGCTTGTAGAGCTCCCTGGTTGTCCGATTCAACTCGACCATTCCGCATCGATAGTACGCCTGATTGCGTGCCCGTACGAAGCCTTTCGGGACTGGTGGGCGTGGAGGTGTGGGCCGTCATGATGGCATGCGGCATGCCTGGGTCGTCTCGAGACCGCGCGGCGAGCTTCCAACCTTGCCAGTCGTCCTGAAGGCTTCGGTGTTCACCATCCAGACCACACTCCACCATGCATCGAACTGATCGACCGAAAGGCTGTTGCACGATGATGAGCCGAAAGCTGGCGGCGTTGAGTGTTGTGGTGCTGGGGAGTTGCACGTCCGTAGCGCAGGCCGAAAGCCAGTTGCGCATCGCTATGACGGCCACCGACATTCCCACCACCACGGGCATGCCGAACAATGGCTTCGAGGGCCTGCGCTTCCTCGGCTACCCGGTCTTCGAGCCGCTGGTGCAATGGGACCTCACGCGCAGCGACCGGCCAGCCACCCTCAAGCCGGGATTGGCCGAGCGCTGGGAGCAGATGCCGGACGACAAGCGGACTTGGCTCTTCCACCTACGCGACGGCGTCGTGTTCCACGACGGCACGGCTTTCAACGCCGATGCAGTGCTGTGGAACCTCGACCGCTACTTCAAGGCAGATAGCCCCCAGTACGAGGTTGCGGCCGCCGGCATCACCAAGACGCGGGTGCCGATTATCGCCAGCTATCGCAAGGTCGATGATCGCACGGTCGCGGTCACGACGACCGTCGCGGCCTCGTACTTCCCCTACATGATGGTCTACCTGCTGTTCACCGCACCATCTTCGTTCGAGAAGGGCGGGCGCAACTGGGCCGGGACCGCGATGCTGCCGGCGGCCGGGACGGGACCGTTCCGCATCACCCGGGTCAGCCCTCGAGAGGCCGTCGATCTCGCGCGGTTCGACGGCTACTGGGATGCCGCCCGCCGGGCGAAAGTCGACCGCATCAGGCTGATGCCGATCCCGGAGGCGAATGCCCGGATCGCCGCCCTGCGCTCTGGGCAGGTCGACTGGATCGAGGTGCCGGCCGCCGACGGGATTCCCTCGCTCAAGGCCGCGGGCTTCACCGTCACCACCGGCTCTTACCCACATGTCTGGCCGTGGTTTTACAACATCGGCGCCAAGGACAGCCCGTTCCGCGACGTACGGGTCCGGCAGGCGCTGAACTACTGCGTGGACCGCGACTCCATCGTGAGCTTCCTCAACGGCACCGCCGAGCCGGCGGTCGGCTGGCTCAAGCCGGACGATCCGAGCTTCGGCGCGCCGCAGAACCGCTACGGCTTCGATCCGGAGAAAGGCCGGAAGCTCCTGGCCGAGGCCGGGTACGGACCTAAGAAGCCGTTGGCCTTCCCGGTGATGATCTCGACCTCGGGCTCGGGCCAGATGCTGCCGCTGCCGATGAACGAGTTCCTGCAGGAGAACCTCAAGCAATCCTGCGGCGTCGAGGTCAGCTTCAACGTCGTGGAGTGGCAGGTGCTTCTCAACGCCACCCGCGCTCTACCGGATGCTGCAAGCATCTCCGGCGCCATGGCGCTCAACGTGAGTTCGCCGTCCTCGGATGCCGGCGTGATGGCCCGCTATTTCTCCTCCGACCGCTTTCCGCCGAGCGGCTTCAACTTCCCCAACTGGCGAGACGAGACGTTCGACGCCGCGCTCAAGCGCCTGTCGGATTCGGCTGATCCGGCGGTGATCGCCGAGGCGACCCGCACCGCCCACGCGCGACTCGTGGATGACCCGCCTTGGCTCTACGTCGTGCACGACCGTAATCCGCGCGCGATGTCATCACGGGTGAAGGGCTTCGTGCCGGCCCAATCCTGGTTCCTCGACCTGTCCCTCGTCAGCGTTCAGTAGGCTTTCCATGTCCGACCCGACCCATCTCGAAGCCCTCTCTCTCGCCGAGGCGATCGCCGCCCGCCGCCTGTCGCCTGTGGAGGCCATCGAGGCGCATCTTGCCCGCATCGCTGCCCAGGAGCCGAAGCTGCAGGCCTTCACGGAGGTCTATGCGGACGATGCTCGTCTCGCCGCCGAGGGGGCCGACCGGGCAATCCGCTCCGGTCACGCTGTCGGACCCCTGCACGGGGTGCCGGTGGTGCTCAAGGACCTGATCGACCTCGCCGGCCGGATCACCATGGGAGGCTCGGCCGCTCATCGGGCTCGCCGCGCGAGTGCCACGGCGACCATCGCCCAGAGGCTGATCGGGCAAGGGATGATCGTGCTGGGCAAGACGCACACCGTGGAGTTCGCCTATGGCGGGTGGGGCACCAATCAGCATCTCGGCACACCCTGGAACCCTTGGGACCTCGCGGTGGCACGAACGCCCGGTGGATCGAGCAGCGGCACTGGCGTCGCTGTCGCCGCCCGCTTGGCACCCTGGGGCATCGGAACTGATACGGGTGGGTCCGTCCGGCTACCGGCCTCCTTCTGCGGGCTCACTGGGCTCAAGGTGACGGTCGGGCGCGTCAGCACCCACGGGATCGTACCCTTGAGCGCCACCCTCGACACGCCGGGGCCACTCGGCCGCTCGGTCGCCGACGTGGCGATGCTTTATTGCGCCATCTCGGGACCTGATACCCTCGACCCGTCCACCCGCGGGATCGACCCGGTCGATCCCCTACCCGGTCTGAGACGCGGCGTTCGCGGACTGCGCCTCGCGCGCATGCCGAGGGTGGAGCGGGAGGGAGTCTCACCCGAGATGCTCAGCGCCTACGACGTGGCCCTCGAACGGTTCGAGTGCCTCGGCGCAGAAATCGAGGACATCGTCCTGCCGTTCCGCTTCGCCGATCTCATGACGGCCCAAGCCAGCACCGTGACCAATGCTGAAGCCTACCACGTCAACGGCCACCTCGCTGAGGACCCGGCCTCTCCCCTCGGCGACGCCGTGCGTGCCCGCATCCTGGCCGGCGCGACCGTGACCGCGCAGGACTACCTCCAGACCCAGCGCCTTCGCCGCGATCTACAGCGACAGTTCCTAGCGGCGATGGAGGGGTTCGATGCCCTGCTGACGCCGTCCACTGAGACGGCGGCCATTCCTCTGTCCGAGGTTGACGAAGGTCACCTGCCCTCCCGCTTCACGCGTTTCGGGAACCTGCTCGATCTGTGTGCGCTCGCCTTACCGAGTGGCTTCACTGAGACCGGGCTGCCGCTGTCGCTCCAGATCACCTGCCGAGGCTACGACGAGGCGATGGCCCTACGCGTGGGATACGCGTTTCAGGCGGTTACGGAGTGGCACCTGCAGGCACCTCCTGACCATTGATGAACTTTTGCGTGGCGGCAGGGGGGGGGCTTTTATCGCGAGCCCACCAGAGGACTTGTGAATGATCCTCCGCCAAGTGACGCCAGTCTACCAAGCTAATCTATGGACTCGCCGCAGGCGGGACTTACTCCGCGAGGCTGGACGGCGCCTGCCACGCCACTCCGGCATGCTTGTGAATGTCGCGGTCCTTGCTCCCGGTGTCCGCGTTGCTCGTCCAATAGCTGGGCTCAACCACATCGACGATGTCGTCGTCGTTGACATTGATTGAAGGCTTGCTTTCCCTCTCCTTCTCTCCCGCAACCATGCGCACACGTGCTGTATCGTAGGAAGCAGTGGCCAAAGCTTCATTCGCCGAGGATGTTTCGCTGGGCATCGATGTCGCTCCTGTTCGAAGATCAACGACCGGGTAACCGCTGAGTTCGTACGATCCGGTCATCCTGGCCTCGGAATCGTGTTGGGCGGACGAGCCCCACATGGCTGTCGGTGTCGGGCTCATTACCGATTTGGTAACGTGACGGTTCAAGGCAGCAAGATTGCACTGTCGATCATCGGTGCGCCATAAGGCGCCAATGACCAAGACGGCCTTCCTTCTGATCGCGCAGTATGGCTTGAGACCACTGATCCCGATCGAATGGGTAGCCCGTGATTTTTTCCCCGAAATCACAACCGAAAAGCTCATTCGGAAAATCTCTGCCGGAGAGATTGCGCTGCCTCTGGTTCGCATCGAGGCCAGCCAGAAGGCCGCCAAGAGCGTGCACATCCTTGATCTGGCAAAGTGGTTTGATGCGAGCCTCGAAGAGGCGCGGGAGGAACTTGCGCGGCGGGGCGGTAAAGTTGCGGGGATCTAGCTCGCGCTACTAACCCACACAAGGGGATGATGCTGTGTTCCATCCGTGTTGCACGGACCAGCCCACGTCAGGTCGTAACCCATTGTAAAACCACACACCGTGTTGCACCCTGACGCAACACGTTTTGGCAGTCAGGCAGTCACGAAAAAGCCCGCCAAGCCACTGACTTGACGGGCTAAAATGGTGGTGAGCGCGTTGGGGCTCGAACCCAAGACCTACAGATTAAAAGTCCGTTGCTCTACCAACTGAGCTACGCGCTCGCATCCGGCGGTGTCGCCGCGGCGCTGGGGCCGGGCCGTCGCGGACAGCGTGGCTCGCAATAGGGGCTCGGCGGTATGGGGTCAACCGGCTTTCCGGTTGTCCCCCGGTGACTCAGGCGGCGGCCCGCTCGGCTTCCGCCCGGGCCCAGGCGGCGCGGGTCTCCTCGCAGAAGGACGCGAGGCGCCCCGCCGCGATGGCTGCGCGCAGGCCCGCCATCAGCTCCTGGTAATAGGCGAGGTTGTTCCAGGTCAGCAGCATCATCCCCAGGATCTCGTCGCTGCGCACCAGGTGGTGCAGGTAGGCGCGGCTGTAGTCGCGCGCGGCCGGGCAGGTGGAGGTCTCGTCGAGGGGCCGGGCATCCTCCCCGTGGCGGGCGTTCCGTAGGTTGATCCGGCCGTGGCGGGTATAGGCGAGGCCGTGGCGGCCGGCGCGGGTGGGCATCACGCAGTCGAACATGTCGATGCCGCGCTCGACCGAACGCATCAGGTCGTCGGGAGTGCCGACGCCCATGAGGTAGCGCGGCTTGGCCGCAGGCAGGTGCGGCTCCACCGCCTCGAGCATCGCCAGCATCACGGCCTGCGGCTCCCCCACCGCGAGGCCGCCGATGGCGTAGCCCTTGAGGTCGAGATCCACGAGGCCTCGGGCGCTCTTCACGCGCAGGTCCGGCACGTCGCCCCCCTGCACGATGCCGAACATCGCCTTGCCGGGCTGCTCGCCGAACGCCACCCGACAGCGCTCGGCCCAGCGCAGCGAGAGCTGCATGGCGCGCTCGATGGCCTCGGGCTCCGCCGGCAGGCGCACGCATTCGTCGAGCTGCATCTGGATGTCCGAACCGAGCCGGCCCTGGATCTCGATGGAGCGCTCGGGGCTCATGTGGTGGGTCGAGCCATCCACGTGCGAACGGAAGGTGACGCCCTGCTCGTCGAGCTTGCGCAGGGCCGAGAGGGACATGACCTGGAAGCCGCCGGAATCGGTGAGGATCGGGTGCGGCCAGTTCATGAAGCGGTGCAGGCCACCGAGCCGCGCCATGCGCTCGGGGCCGGGGCGCAGCATCAGGTGGTAGGTGTTGCCCAGCACCACGTCGGCACCGAGGTCGCGCACTTGGCCCGGATACATGGCCTTGACGGTGGCGGCCGTCCCCACCGGCATGAAGGCCGGGGTGCGGATGACGCCGCGGGGCATCGCGATGGCCCCGGTGCGCGCCGTCCCGTCGGTGGCGTCGATGCGGAAGGTGAAGTCGCTCGGCAGGGCGTCGGACGGGGACTCGGAGATGCGCTCGGACATGGGCGCCCTCATAGCACCGGTTTTCCCGGGCGGCACGTCCGCCCCCGTCAGGATGCTGCCGGAAACAGCAGGCTCGAATCCCCGTAGGAATAGAACCGGTAGCCGGAGGCGATGGCATGCGCGTAGGCGGCCCGCATGGTCTCCAGGCCCGAGAAGGCCGAAACGAGCATGAACAGGGTGGAGCGCGGCAGGTGGAAGTTCGTCATCAGCGCGTCGACGGCGCGGATGCGCGTACCCGGGGTGATGAAGATCTCGGTGGGACCGGAGAACGGGTGCAGGCGCCCGTCCGCGTCGGCGGCGCTTTCGAGGAGCCGAAGGGCGGTGGTGCCGACCGCCACGATGCGTCCGCCGCGCGCGCGGACGGCGTTCAGGGCCTCGGCCGCCTCGCGGTCGAGGATTCCGATCTCGGCATGCATGCGGTGGTCGTCCGTATCCTCCGCCTTGACCGGCAGGAAGGTGCCCGCGCCCACATGCAGGGTGACCGTGTGCCGGGTGATGCCCGCCGCGTCGATGTCGGCGAGGAGCGCGTCGGAGAAATGCAGCCCGGCCGTCGGCGCGGCCACCGCGCCGGGCGCGCGGGCATAGACCGTCTGGTAGTCGGTGGCGTCCTGCGCGTCGGTGGCGCGCTTGCCCGCGATGTAGGGCGGCAGCGGCAGGTCGCCGATCCGCGCGATCGCCTCGTCGAGGACGGGACCCGCGAGATCGAAGCGCAGGACGATCTCGCCGCCCTCCCCCTTCTCCGCGATGGTGGCATCGAGGCCGCCGAGCTCACAGGGGGCGCTGCTCGCATGGCGCCCGAAGCTGACGCGATCCTGCCGGGCGAGGCGCTTGCCCGGCCGCGCGAAGGCGCGCCACCGGTCCGGCGCCTCGCGCAGGTGCAGCATGGCCTCCATGCGCAGGCCCGGCGATCCGGGACGGTGCCGGATGCCGGCGAGGCGCGCCGGGATCACGCGGGTGTCGTTGAAGACCAGGGCGTCCCCGGCCCGCAGCAATCCGGCGAGATCGCGCACGCGCCGGTCCACCGGCGGCGCGCCGGGCCGCACCACGAGGAGGCGCCCGGCATCGCGGGGCACGGGCGGGCGCAGGGCGATGCTCGCTTCCGGCAGCTCGAAATCGAAGAGGTCGACGCGCATGGCGCGCCAACAGCACGGTTTGGCGGGTTGGATCAATGGGGTGAACCGGCCGGTCTGGGTTCGCAAGGCGCCACGCAAGTGTCACGACGGCGGATGCCGGCCCCTCCCGGCTGTAGCGCCGCGCCGGGCATCATGGGACAAGAGAGTCCTGCGGGCATCGCAGCGATGTGCGGGGTTTGGGGAGCCGAATGAGCGACGAGATCACGGGCGCCGCCGTCCGCAAGCGGGTGACCCTCGACGGACAGCTCCTGGATCACTGGGAGCGGGAGGCGCGCCGCCTGGAGGCGCTGGCGGAAGGTGCGCGCTGGAGCTGGGTGGCGCGGCGGTTGCAGCGCAAGGCCGAACGCGCGCGGGCGCAGGGCGCGGTGTTCGCGGCGCGCGAAGCCGCGCGTCGCCCCCCGGACGGGGAGACGGCGCCCGACGCAAGCTGATCTGTCCGCGGATCGTCCGCTCGCCCCGCGTCGAACGGACGTTGCGGATTCCGATGGCCACGGACGCCCTTCATAGCCTCGGCTCAATCGTTCAGCGGCGGGTTCAACCTTTGCCGTGGCCTGGGGGCACCCGCAGCGGCTATGGGCACGGCGCCCGGACTGCGATCCGTCATCCGGGGACAGGCCGGACGACGCCATGGACCGTACCCAGAAAGCCGCCCTGCTGAGCACCGGGATCGGCGCGCTCGTGATGGGCCTCAAATTCGCGGCCTACTGGGTCACGGGCAGCCTCGCGCTCTACTCCGATGCCCTGGAGAGCATCATCAACGTGGTGGCGGCGCTGTTCGCCCTCGTCGCCCTGCGCGTGGCGGCGCGCCCTGCCGACGACGACCACCCCTACGGCCACCACAAGGCCGAGTATTTCTCCGCCGTGATCGAGGGGGCCCTCATCATCGTTGCGGCGATCCTGATCCTGCGCGAATCGTTTCACGGCCTGCTCGATCCCAAGCCCCTCGATGCTCCGCTGACGGGCCTCGCGGTCAATCTCGTGGCCACCGCGATCAACGCCGTCTGGGCCGTCGCACTGCTGGCCCGGGGCCGGGCCTGGCGCTCCCCCGCCCTGGTGGCGGATGCCCGCCACGTGATGGCCGACGTGGTCACCTCCGGCGGCGTCCTGGTCGGCGTCGCCCTGGTGATGACGACGGGCATCGCCGTCCTCGATCCGGTGATCGCCGGGCTCGTCGCCCTCAACATCCTCTGGTCAGGTTGGGGAATGGTGCGCGATTCGGTGAGCGGCCTGATGGACAAGGCGGCACCGCCCGAGATGGTGGCTCAGATCCGCACGCTGATCTCCCTCCACAGCACCGGGGCCCTGGAGGCGCACGACGTCCGCACCCGGCACGCGGGCCAAGCGACCTTCATCGATTTCCACCTCGTGGTGCCGGGCGCCATGACGGTGCAGGATTCGCACGCGATCTGCGACCGCCTGGAGGCGGCGATCGAGGGGGCTATCGAGGGCTCGGTGGTGGTCATCCACGTGGAGCCCGGCGAGCATGCCAAGGGCCGGGGCGTGCCGGTGATCTAATCGGCCTGCAGGGTGGCGCCGAAGATCGCCTCGAAGGCGGCGCGCAACTGCATGTCGACTTCGGGGAGCGTGACGAGGTGTCCGAGATCCACGAGGCTGGTGACACCGTGGCCGGAGATGCCGCAGGGCACGATCCCGGCGAAATGCGACAGGTCCGGCTCCACGTTGAGGCTGATGCCGTGGAAGCTCACCCAGCGCCGGACCCGGATGCCGATGGCCGCGACCTTGTCCTCGACGCCTTCTCCCTTCTCGGGCCGGCGGACCCAGACGCCGACCCGCTCCTCGCGGCGCTCGCCCCGCACGTTGAAGGCCTCGAGCGTGGCGATGATCCAGGCTTCGAGCGCCGCCACGTAGGCCCGCAGGTCGCGCCGCCGCCGGTTGAGGTCGAGCATCACGTAGGCGACCCGCTGCCCGGGGCCGTGATAGGTGTATTGCCCGCCCCGCCCGGTGCGGTGGACGGGAAAGCGGCCCGGCGCCACCAGATCCGCATCCTTCGCCGAGGTGCCTGCGGTGTAGAGGGGCGGGTGTTCCAGTAGCCAGACGAGTTCCGGCGCCGTGCCCGACGCGATCGCCTCGGCATGGGCCTCCATCGCCGCCACGGCCTCGTCATAGGGCACGGGACTGTCGCTGATCCGCCACGCCACCGGCGGGGAGCCCGGGACGGCGTGGAAATCGGCCGTCGGCAGCGCCAGCCGGGCGGTGGTTAGGGTTTCGTTTACCAAGACTTCACCATCGCGCATGGACAGTCGGGCAAGGGACGGGCGCCGCTTCGCGCGGGATGTCCCCGATTCAAGGGACGGTGCGCGTGGCGGTTCTCGAAGACCTCAAGGTCGATCTCAAGGTGGTGCTCGGGCGCAGTCACATGCCGCTGCACATGCTCCTGCGCATGGGGCGTGGCGCGGTGATCGAACTCGAATCCACCGAGACCGATATGGTCGAGATTCTCGCCAACGACCACCCGATCGCGCGCGGTCAGATCGTGGTGACGGGCAACCGTATTTCGGTGGAGATCACCGAATTGATCCGCAAGGCCGAGGTCGTGCGCCTGCCCGGCGTCACCATCGGCGACGGCGCGGTGCCCATCCTCGAGGGGGGCGTCGATTTCCTCTGATCCCGTCGCGGAGCCGCTTGTCGGACCAAAATTCGTCTGCTACTAGCTGCGCCGCGCCACGAGAGATCGTTCGCTTCACCCCACGGGGCAGCGGACATCACGAACGCGGCGAGACAATGCGGCCATGGCGGAATTGGTAGACGCGCTAGCTTGAGGTGCTAGTCCTGCAAGGGGTGGAGGTTCGAGTCCTCTTGGCCGCACCAACTTCTCGATCTTGAGCGACGAGAGTTGGTGCATTGTATGTGAAGGCGGATTACCGCAACCGGACAGCGGTCGATCGGATGATGGCGCAGTTGCGCGTCCGATTCTAAATCAGCACAGCTCATCAGCAGGATGTTGCGCCTGAACGGTCTGATCCCCATTGGGGCGTGGCTGCTCGGGCCGATCGAAAGCCTGGCGCATCGGATCATGCGAAAACGCGATGCATCCGTCGATGATGTGATCGCTGACGCTGGATACCACGTAGGCGGATCTGGGCCGCTGCACGGACTTCACTTCCCGATGTTCTGATCCTGTGCAGGGTTCAATCCTGCAGCGCGATGCCGATCGGCGTCAGGGCGGGTTTGTCGCGGAGGTCGGTGACCCCGCGCAGCGCCTGCATCGCGTCGCCCTCGACCTCCGCCCCTCCTGGCGGTCTGCGCCGTATCGTCGGCGCCCCTCGTTACTCCGGCTTCCGGAATTTGCACTTGCCCCGGTGCGACCATGGCCCCTGCACGCCGAACTCGGCACAGAAGGCATCCACCGCGCGGGTCACGCCGGGGAAGCGCCCGCCGAGACTGTCGTAATCATCGGCGATGAACAGGCCTCCCGGCCGCAGCACGGGCCACCACGCCCGCAGATCGGCGGCGACGGACGCCTCTTCGTGACCGGCATCGAGATGGATCACGTCGGCCGTCACGCCGCGCAGCCGCATCAGTTCGGCGGCGTTCACCGAGTCGAGGGGGAGCGGTACCACCCGGTCTGCCACGCCCTCGCGCAGCATGTTGGCCAGGAAGGTCCGGTAGAGGCTCGGGTACCCGTGCTCGGTGGCGAGTTCCGCAAACAGCGTCTCGTCGGCCCAGTGATCGACGGCCCCGAGCCAGGTATCGACGGCGACCACGGTCCCGACGATGCCATGCTCGGCCATCGTCCGGGCGAGATAGAGGGTGCTCGCGCCTTTCCAGGTGCCGATCTCGACGATCACCTCCGGCCGGAGTTCGGTCACGGCTTCCGCCAGATAGGGATGGATGCTGCGCCAGCCCTGCAGGTCGACGGGCCGCAGATCCGCCGGCGGATCCGCGAATGGGTCCCGGCCGTGCCATAGGGCCGCGATGAGCGCGTGTCGGTTCATGGTTGAAGCCCTGGATGCGTCGTGCGCTCGTCCCGGCGAGCGGATGGATGGGATGCGGTTGGGTCTGGTGGGTCGAAGACTCAGCCCACGCCTCCGGAACGGGCCGCCTGCGCGTAGAGCGCCTCGCACCGGTCGAGCCAAAGGTTGCGGGTGAACAGGCGCATCACCCGCGCGCGCGGGACCGGACGCGGGATGGCGAGCGCTTCGCCGATCGACCGCGCGAGGGCCGCCTCGTCCCCGTCGGGGGCGAGGTGTCCGGCCTCGCCGACGACCTCCCGGGCCGCGCCCCGGTCGATCCCCGCAACGGGTACGCCGCAGGCCATGGCCTCAATCGCCACGAGGCCGAACGGCTCATCCCAGCAAGGCGTGAACAGGAAGACGGAGGCGCGGCCGATCTCCTGCGCCAGCGCCGAACCGGAGAGATGGCCGCCGTAGCGGATCGGACCGCCAAGCTCCGGGGCGATCCGTGTCTCCCAGTACGCCCTGTCCTCGACAGGTCCGAACAGGGTCAGGGGGATTCCGGCCCGGCGCGCCGCTGCGATCGCCCGATGGGCGCCCTTGATCGGCGTGAGGCGTCCCGACCAGACCGCGCTGCCCTCCCCGCGATCCCGGTAGGGCCAGGCCTCCGGATCGACGCCGTTGTGGAGCACAGTCACCTCGGGCGGAAGCGGCTCCGGCCACCAGGCCCGGCCGTGGGCTTCGGATGTCACGGTGATCCGATGGGCGGGCGTAAGGCTGTCCTGCACGAACCAGCGCAGCGCGTCGTAGGGGGGCACGTGGAGCGAGGTGACCGTCGGCATCGCGGCGATGCGCCCTCGCTCGAGGGGCAGGCGGCTGAGGCTGTTGTTGTGCAGCACGTCGAAGTCACCGGCCGCGATCCGATCGCAGGCGCCCCGGTAGCCCGCATCCACATGGGCGACGAGGCGGGGATCGCCCTGATGCTCCGACCCGGGAAAGCTGCGCTCGTGGTGCTGCGGAATTACCGGATCGATCCGGAAGCGCGGGTCGCTGTCGCCGGCGGCGAACAGCACCACGTCGTGCCCGCGCGCCGTCAGCCCCTCCGCGAGGCTCCAGCAATGGGCCTCCATGCCGCCCGCGAAGGGCGGCGCGACGGGGTGGCGCAGGTGGGCGAGGAGCGCGATCCTCACACGCCGGCCACGGTGGCCGACCGCGCTTCCAGGGTCCGGATGACGGAGGCCGAATTCGTATAGGGCTGGTGGCTCTGCTGGCCGGTGAGCGCGAGATCGGCGGGCTCGGGGCGGCGCAGGATGCGGATCGGCCGGTCGGGCGTGTCGTCGATCAGGCCCATCACCTTGAAGGCGTAGAGCCAGTGGCCCATCGTGCGGTAGCCCCACTTGGCCTCGAACAGTTCGGCGTTGCGCACGACGCTGTCGAGGTGGTGGACCGGGGGCATGTGGTGCGGATGGTACTGGTGGTAGGCCAGCCCGCCCTTCATCCAGGCGATGGGCACGCCCCGCTGGTCGAGGATCTTGCCGAAATCCGTGTCCTCTCCGCCATAGCCGGCGTAGCGCTCGTCGAAGCCGCCGGTGGCCAGGAAGGTGGTCCGGCGGATCGCGAAGTTCAGCGACCAGAAGCAGCGGTAGTCGTGGCAGATCTCGATGCCGGAGGCCGGCGGGCCGCGCCGGTCCGAGTGCTTCTCGGCGACCGCTGAGAGACGCTCGCACGACCAGTCGCCTTCTGTGGCGTGCTCGGGCAGGTGGAGCACCTCGCCCATCAGCAGGCCGTCGAGTTCGGCGAGCCCCCGCGCATAGTCGGCCACGAGATCGGGCGCCGGGATGCAGTCGACGTCGAGGAACACCACATCGTCACCGGTCGCGGCCGCCACGCCGCGATTGCGGGCGGCGGCGAGGGGCAATTCGGTGCCGGGGATCAGGATCTGACGGATGGGGAAGCCGACCTCGGGCAGGTCGTAGGGCGCGTCCTGCATCACCGCGACGATGAACTCGATGGGCGGGCGCGTCTGGCGCTCCAGCCCCAGCAACACGTTGCGCAGGTGCGCGGGTCGTCCCTTGGCCAGGGTCACGACGGAAACGGTGGACATGCGGGTGTCGGGCTCCTGTTGAGATTGAGGTCGTGGCGTCTCGGGTCAGTTGGCGGCGATCTGGAGGGCGGCCGGCTTCTCCGCCCCCTCCCAGAGCTCGTCGGTCAGGCCTTCGAGCCAGGCGGCGGCGCGACCGGCGGCGTCCGGCGCGTAGAGGCTGCGCAGGTTGGCGACGTCGAGGGTGCGGGCCCGTGCGAGGAGGTCGCGCCAGCCTTGGAGGTCTCCGGGCCAGACGGGGGCCTGGACGGCCGA
This sequence comes from Methylobacterium sp. FF17, assembly GCF_025813715.1. NCBI lineage: Bacteria > Pseudomonadati > Pseudomonadota > Alphaproteobacteria > Hyphomicrobiales > Methylobacteriaceae > Methylobacterium > Methylobacterium flocculans. The sequence continues at coordinate 3,673,999 of NZ_CP107532.1, read as the reverse complement.
GCCGAGGCGCACCAGGGCCTCGGCCTTACGGGTCTGCTCGCCGAAGTAACGCCATTCCGGCATCACGATGAGGCGGCCCCCGACCCGTGCGACCTCGTGGACCGTGTTGTCGCCGGCCGACGCCACCACGATGTCGGCCGCCGCGAGGTAGTCTGTGACCGAGGGGACCCAGCCCATCTCGCGCAGATTGCTGAAATCCGTTTCGTGGCCCTCGCGATGCGTCGGGCCGAGGGTGAGCCAGAGCGCGTCGGGCGCGGCGCGGGCGGCGACGGTGAGCGGCGCGTAGGGCGTGCCGCTGCCCCCGCCCCCGGTCACCGCCACGATGATCTCGCGCTCGGAATCGAGCCCGAGTTTGTCGCGGGCCTCGGCGCGGGTCGGGATGTGGTCGACGCTCGTGCACAGGCCGCCGCTGTAGAAGGTCTTCGCCCGCAGGGACGCAGGATAGTCGTCCTGCTCAATCCGCTCGTCGAAGGGCGCGAGCATCCCGACGCAGGCCTCGTAGGCGCCGACATGCCCGATATCGCCCCGGTCGCCATGCATCCGGATCTGCACCGCAGGGACGCTGGCGATGCGTGAAAGCAGCGCGATCTCCGCCGAGACATCGACCACGAACAGGCCGACATCGCGCGCGTCGAGGTGGTCGAGGATGCCCCGCATGGTCCGGCGCATCTCGGCGAGGCCCAGCGGCACGCAGTGCATGACCTGGGGCGTCGGCTCCGCATAGAGGCGCGGCGTCGGAACGCCGGCGCCGATCATGTCGGGCAGCGTCACGATCTCGATGTCCCTGGCGAATCCCTCGAACAGGTGCGGGCCGGCGGTGAGCACCGAGACCGGTCGGTCGCGGGCGAATTCGGCTGCCACCGCCATCGTACGGTTGGCGTGGCCCCGTCCCTGATGATGGACGAAGAACGCGATCGGCTTCTTCATGGCGGTCAGGTTCGACAATCTTCAGGAGAACAGGGCGTCGGGCCGCAGGGCGGCGGCGATCTCGGCGGCGTTCGGCCGGCGGATGAGGCGGATCGCGGATGCGTCCGTGTCCCAATCGATCAGCCCGGCGGCGCGGAACTGGTCGAGCCAGTACGTCATGCACCAGCGCCCGTGGGTGGCACGGAAGCGGGTGGCGTTGGCCAGGATCGGTTCGAAATGCTGGAGCGGCGGCACATGGACCGGATGGTGCTGGTGATAGGCCCGTGCATCCGCGACCCAGAAAACCGGCAGTCCGGCGGCGGCGAGGCGGGTGGCGAGGTCCGTCTCTTCGCCGCCGTAGCCGGCATAGGCCTCGTCCATTCCGCCGACCGCCCGCCACTTCCGGGCCGGCAGCGCGAAGGACAGGCCCCAGAGCTGGCCCGGATCGGGCTCCCGGCGCAGGCCCGTCTCGGGCGGCCGGGGCCGCGCCGGATGCGCCCGGCCGAGGCGGTCGAAGGCCGCATGATCGGGCGCCGCATCGATGGCCGGTGGCAGGTACAGGACCTCCCCGAGGAAGAGCCCATCGGTCTCCGCCGCCGCGCGCCCGTAGGCCGCGACCAGGGACGGGGCGGGGATGCAATCCACGTCGAGGAAGATCAGAACGTCACCGGTTGCTGCCTCGGCCGCCCGGTTGCGGGCGGCGGCCAGCGGCATCGGCTCGCCGGGCACGTGCAGGTGGCGCACCGGGCACCCGGGATCGGGCAGGTCGGGCGCCGGCTCCGGCTGCATCCAGGCGATCACCAGTTCGCACGGTCGCACGGTCTGGCGGGCGAGCCCCGCCATGAGGTTGCGCAGGCGGTCGGCCCGGCCGCGCACCAGGGTAAGGACGCTCGCCGATGGAGCGTCCAGCAATTCAGCCGGCATCGGCGAGTATCCGGCGGAAATGCCCGACCCCCTCGATGATGCCGCGGGCGTGCGAGGCGCGGGCCACGTAGGAGTGTTTCAGGGCGGCGTTGCTCGCGAGGTCGTCCGAGTAGTTGCCCACGATGATCGCCTGGGCGCCGAGGCGCAGCATCTCGATGTCGTTGCCAGAATCGCCGGCGACGAAGACGGCTCGTTCCGGCAACCCGTAGAAGGCCCGGACATGGTCGACCGCCGTACCCTTCGAGGCCGCTTGCGGCAGAACGTCGAGGTAGCGGCCGTGGCTGTGGATCACGGTGACGGCGAGACCCGCCCGCGCGAGGCGTGCCCGGACCCGTTGGGCCGTTGCCGCATCCCCGAAATAGCTGAGCTTGTGTCCGCGCTGCTCCAGCGGGCCCTGCGGAACGAGCCCGGCGAGATCGGCCAGTGCGGCGCCGACCCCCTCGCGGTCCCAGCCCAGCGAGACGGTGGCTCGCCAGGCGGCGTCGGCGGTGTAGGTCACGCCGTTGGCATCGAGATGGTAGATCTCCGAGCCGACCGAGGTGATCATCACCTGGGGGCGCGGGGTGTCCTGCTGTTCGAGCACCGCCATGGCGCTGTGTAATGAGCGTCCGGTGGCGACACCGAAGGCCAACCCGTCCTGCCGGCTGCGCCAGCGCCGGAAGATGCCGAGGGCCGCCGCGCAGCCGACCAGGGTGTTGTCGATGTCGCAGACGAGCAATTGCCGGGGCGCGGACAGGGGCGGCTCGGGGGCGATGAGCGCGCGCAGAAGCACATGGTAGCGCGCGGCGTGTCGGTCCCAATCATAGGCCGCTGCCGCCCGGGCGCCGCCCGCCACGCAGGCCGCGTAGAGCCCGGGGTCGCCGAGGATGCGCAGGCAGGCGGCCGCGATCGCCTGCGGGGCACGGGGATCGACCAGGAGGCCGTTGCCGCAGGTCTCCACGATGTCGTTGGGTCCGCCGCTGTCGGTGGCGACCAGCGGCAGGCCGGCGGCGGACGCTTCCAGCAGGGTCAGGCCGAAGGGTTCGTTGAGGGCTGGGTTGACGAAGAGGCCGCCGCGCACGCGGGCATGGGCGTAGATCGCCGGTACGTCCTCCGGGCGGTGGGTCTTCGGATAGGCGACGCGTCCGTAGAGGTCGTAGCGGTCAATGAGCACCAGGATTTCGCGCAAGGTCGCGGCCATCTCGCCGTCGAGCGCATCGATGTCCTCGCGCGTCCCGGCGATCAGCACCAGGTTGGCCCGGGCCTGGAGGGCCGGATTCTCGCCGTAGGCGCGCACGAGGGCGCCGAGGTTCTTGCGTGCCACTGGTCGGGCGAGCGCCAGCAGCACCGGCTTTGCCGGGTCGTCGAGGAAACGGTTGATCGTGGCATCGACCGCCGGATCGGGGCGCGCCGCCGCGAACCGGGCGAGATCGCTGCCGGGCGGAAGCACCCGGATGCGGCCGGGATCGTAGGCCCCATAGTCCGCGTACTGCACCTCCGCCTCGTCGCGGGAGGAGGCGATGACGAGGCTGGCGCGCGCCAGCGCCGTCTCCTCGGCCGCGATCCGGTGCCCCAAATCGGTGTCCGCCACCGCCTCGGGCTCAAGCAGCGAGGCCTTCACCCGCCCGAGCGAGTGGGCTGTGAACACGAAGGGAATCCCGAGACGATCCTCCACGATGGTGGCGACGGTGGCGGCGTCCGCGTAATGGGCGTGGATCAGGTCGGGGCGCATCGGCTGCGCGGCGATCCAGGCCAGGAGGTTGTCCGCGAAGCTTCCCACCTCCGCGTGCATCGCCTCCTTCGCACGGTAATCCGGTGACGTGCTCGCGAGCCGCACGAGCGTGACCTTGTCGGAGATCCGCTCTTCGGGCACGGCATAATCGGGCCCGGGCGCGCCGTGGAACAGGCGGGTTGCCACCACGATCCGCGTGATCCCGGCATCCTGGGCCGAGGCCGCCACGAGGTCGAGCAGGTAGCGGATATGGCCTCCGGTATCGGCGGTCAGCCCATAGACGACCCCGCCACCGCGCAGGCAGCCTTGTAGAGCGACGTGCAGGACGAACATCAGGTCGCCGGAACCGCCACGGTGTTCCAACGAAGAGTGGTTTCAGGTGAGATGCATTCCGTGATTCGCGTTGCCCAAATCGCGCCCAACATCTTCCCCGTCCCCCCGGAGCATCACGGCGGTACCGAGCGGGTCATCCACGACCTCAGTACGGCACTGCGAAGCTCGGGTGTGGAAGTAACGCTGTTCGCGCCGTCCGACAGTGCGACAGACTTGCCTCGCATCGGCGATCAGCCGAGCCTCTCCGCCCTGGAACAGCGTTACGGTCGCGTCGCACCCGGAGTGCCGGCGGCCCTGGATGCCCTGCAACTCGAGGCCCTGCGCCTGCGCCTCGACGCGTTCGACATCGTGCATTGTCATGGCGAGTTCGCCCATGCGGCGCTCCTCGGACCCCGCCGCCGGCACAGCCTGACCACGGTGCACTGGCGCGTGGACGAACTCGACCGGGCGCTGTTCTTCGCCGGCTTCCCCGACCTGCCGGTCGCGGCGATCTCGGCCGCCCAGGCCGCCGGCATCCCCGCCTCGAACCGCGCCGGCATCGTCCACCACGGCATCGCGCGGGACCGCTATGCCCTGCGGACGCAGCCCTCCGAGCACGTCGCCTTCGTCGGCCGCATGACGGACCAGAAGCGTCCGGATACCGCCATCCGGGTGGCCCGCGCCGCCGGCATCCCGATTCGGCTCGGCGGCACCCTCGACGTCGGCAACCCCGACTACTTCGAGCAGCGGGTGCGGCCGCTGCTCGGGGAGGACGCGACCTATCTGGGGCCGGTGGACGACACCCGGAAGGGCGACCTCCTAGGAAGCGCCCGGGCCCTGCTCTTCCCCATCGACTGGCCGGAGCCCTTCGGGCTGGTGATGATCGAGGCGATGGCCTGCGGCACCCCGGTGGTCGCCTGGGATCGTGGCTCGGTCCCGGAGGTCGTGGAGCACGGTCTGACCGGGTTCGTGGTGTCCTCCGAGGCCGAGGCGGTGGAAGCCCTGGGCCGGATCGGGCAACTCGACCGCGCGCAGATCCGACGCCGCTTCGAGGCGCGCTTCACCGCCGAGCGCATGGCGCGGGACTACCTCGCCCTCTACCGACGCCTGCTCGTCGCCTGATGCGTACCGCCCTCCTCACCTGGGACTACCCGCCGGCCCCGAGCGGCCTCTCGACGGCCGCCCGCGAGATCGCCGAGAGCCTGGGCGAAGCCGGAGCCGACGTGACGGTCTTCACCCTCGACCGCACCGGGTGCGAACGGGTCGGCGGCGTGACCGTCATGGGTCTTGCCCTGCCCAACGGCGGCGCGCTGGCACGCCTGCGCCGCTGGGGCTCGGCCGGGCATCTCGCGGCGCCGCTGGCCTTCCGTCGTGCCGTGCGCGCCGTCCATGCCCGAAAACCCTTCGACATCGTCGAGGCCCCGAACTGGTACGCCCCCGGCCTGCTCCTGGCCGGGCACCGCGACCTGCCTCTGGTGACGCGCAACTCGACCCCGGCCGCCCTGTCACGCGGCGTCGCTTCTTCCATGCGCGACCGCTTCGACGGCTGGACGGCGGACGCCCTGGAGCGTCGCCAGGCCCGGGGCAGCGCCGGGCTGATCGCCAACACCGCCGAGCACGGCGCGGTCATCGCGCAGGCCTATGGGCTCTCCGGCCGGCAACCCTCCGCCGTGATCGGGCTCAGCCTGCCGCCGGAGATCGCGGCGGGCGCCCGCGCGGCTGCCTATCCCGAGGGGAATGATCCGATACGCCTGCTCTTCGTCGGGCGGGCCGAAGCGCGCAAAGGCTTCGACGCGCTCATCGGCGCGGCCGCGATCCTGGCCGACGAACCGGGGAGCCGCGAACACGCACCATTCGTCCTCGACCTCGTCGGCGTTTCCGAGGCGGACCTGCCGGCCGATCTGCCTGCAGCCGCGCGCGCTTGCATCCGGGCCCGGGGGCGTGTGTCCACCGAGGTGCTGAAGACGGCCTATGCCGAGGCGCATGCGGTCGTCGCGCCCTCGCGCTACGAGAGCTTCGGCCTCGTCTACCAGGAAGCCCTGGCCTATGGTCGACCGGTGGTGGCCTGTGCCGAGGACGCCAGTGCCCGCGCTTTCGTCGGCGTGCCCGGCGCCGGCCCGCTGGCGCGTGAGGCCACCGGACCGGCGCTGGCCGATGCGCTGCGCCCGTTTCTCGCCGACACGGCTCTGCTCAGGTCCTACCGGGTCCGCGCCCTGGCGGCGGCGGGGCGCTTTACCCGGGCGGCGCTCGGCCGCGAGACGCTGGACCTGTACGCGAGCGCCATCGCGGCGGGACGGATCGGGACTTCAGGGAGCTGAACCGGCATCCGCCGCAGCGCACCGCCCGGCACACGGCGAAGGTTGTCACCACTTGAATCCGGCATCGTCAGTCCCGGTAGGGCCTCAGGAGTGCGGCTTCCTCTTCGAGACGCCCGCGGCCGGGATCGAGGGCCTCGTAGCGCCGCGAGCGTGCCAGGACATGGGCCCGGCTCAAGCGATGCTCGATCGCCCCGTGCAGGGCGATGAAGCTGCGCGGCCAGCCACCCTCTAGGGCTGGTCGCTCGTGTACGCGCCCGGCATAGCGGACAGAGGACCGGTTCAGGCGATACTGCACGTCCGGATAGACATCCGAGGGGATGCCATCGACGCGATTGACCCGAGGCAGACCGACCGAGAGCACGTCCCCGGCGTCCGCGAGGGCGGCGAGTGCCGGCAGGAGACGACCGGCGACGGGGTCGAGTGCCTCGTCGGCGTCGAGTTGCAGCATCCAGGAATGGCGCGCGCGCTCCTGAAGGGCGTTGCGCTGCGACGCGTAGTCCCCCTCCATGGGGCGGGCTTCCACCCGCACCGATCCGGGAGATGACGTGCCGGCTCTCGTGCTCGTGCTCGTGTCGAGCAGGATCACGATGTCGTCCGTCCAAGACACCTGCGCCCTGACCGCCGTCAGCACAGCGTCCAATTCCTGCGGGCGGCACAGGAGGCCGAGGGAGACGGGATGCTCTGGCCCTTCGGCGAGCCCGTAGAGGGTCGCCCGCGCGGCGCGCTGCGAATGCGGATGCCGCAGGGCCTCGTCATCCTCCGGGCCGAGGGGCCGAACGCCGAGCCCGAACCGGGTCGCGGCACTGCGCAGGGTATAGAGGTCGAGGCCATAGGGCGCCTCCGGGTCGGGGCTGTAGGCCCGACCGGAGAGGGCCACACCGAGGTGCGCGCGGCAGCGAGCCGGATCGGCGTCCGGTTCCAGCAGGAGCCCGCAGGAGCCGCAAGCGATCGGAAAGCTCCGCCGGCGCCCGCATGGATAGGCGAGGATTCGCTCGCTCGGCGCGAGCAGATCGGCCCCGCAGACGAAGCACCGGCGCGTGCGGGGCATCCCGTGTTTCCGTTCGCCGCGGAGACCTTGCCGCGCGTGGCCGGCGCCATACCTCCGCTGCTCCTCGAACCCTTGCCGCAAGTGCCTGTCCAGGTCGACTCTCCTCAGGTGGATGACGGGCTTCCGTCCGATAGCCGTTCCCTCGCCATCGTCGGCAATGCCCCCGAGATCGGAGTGGCTGCCACCGCGATCGACGCGGCCGCCTCCGTCGTGCGCTTCAACAACGCGCCGGGGTTCGGCGGACGCACGGGCTCCCGCGTCACCCACCTCGCCCTGGTCAATCGCGGCGGGCAGATGCGGGAATGGCTGTCCGATCCGCATTTCCTCGATCGGCCCGCCGTCCGATGCGCGGGTGCCTTCATCCTGCCGTTCCCGATGCTCCCCGCCGAGCAGAGCGGCCCCGAACAGGTGTGCTGGACGCGGGAGGCGCTGACACTGCTGCGCCCCCTCGGCAAGCCCATCCACATCCTGCCCGAGAACCTTCACCACGGGGCGCGGCGCCTCCTCGCGGCGCACACCACCGGGCGCCCGAACCCGAGCACGGGCTTCCTCGTGACCCTCGCGCTGCTTCTTGCCCGGCCGCCCCATGCCCGCCCGGTCGAGGCCTACGGCTTCGGCTTCGCGGGTTGGCCCGGCCATCCCTGGGCGGCCGAGCGTGCGTGGTTCGCCGAGGCCGAGGCGGCTGCCCGTCTTCGCCTCCACGCGATCAGAGGATGAACCCCGCCATGACGACGCTCATCACCGTGCTGAAGGGCGGTGGCCGTTACGACGCGACCTGGGTCGAACGGTTGGCGCGCGGTGTCCGGCGCCACGCCCCGGCCTTCGACCGGATCCTCTGCCTGACGGATCTGCCGCTCGTCCTCGAGGGGGTCGAGCGGGTGCCCCTCCGGCACGACTGGCCCGCCTGGTGGGCGAAGATGGAGGCCTTTCGCCCCGGCCTCGCGGAGGGCACGACGCTCCTGTGCGACCTCGACACGGTCTTCACCGGTCCGGCGGACGCCCTCGCGGAGCCGGGCTTTGCCGCCATGGAGGATTATTTCCACAAAGGCCGCGTCTCCAGTGCCCTGCTACGCTGGCGCGGTGGGGACCTCGACGGCCTCTACACCGCGTTCGCCGCCGAGCCCGAACGCTGGATGACACCCGGATCCTGCGGCCCCGTCCCGAATGCGGTGCATGGCGATCAGGTCGTCATCGACCACCTGCTGAGCCGGGACGGCCTGCGGCCGGACTTCTTCCAGCGGCGCTATCCGAACCTGCTCGACTTCTATGATCCGCGTCGGGTGGACCATGGCCCGGTGGTGATCTTCATCGGCGATGCGAAGCCGGATACCGCCGCCGGACCTGTGCAGGCGGCCTGGGCGGGCGGTTGAGCGAGCGACGCCGGAGGGCGGATCAGGCCGTGGGCGCCCCCGCGGGATCCTGTTCGTCGGTTCCCTCGGCGAGGGCGACGCCGATCTCGAAGAGAAGAAGATCGACGAGGTGCAGCATTACCGGCGTTCCAGCCTCCTCGATGATCGACCGCGCCGCGATGCAGTGCGCGGCGATCTGGTCCAGGGCCTCACGCGCGCGCGCTAGGGACGTCGAGTCCATGAGAAATCTCCGGCGCGCCGGGCGCCTCAGGCATGGGAAATCGAGGCTGGCCCAGATCGGGTTTCACCGGCTCCGTAGACCGGCCACCGGGCGTGATCCGTGGGCCTCGCTTGGTACCAGCCCGTGCTCGGCGGTTCATTCGGCGTCCGCCATCGTCCGGGGGATCGGTGACAGCATCCGTAACTCTAGATTGTTAATTCAGTCCTATTCGCGCTGCGTCCGCCCGCCGGGCACATGACGCGCACGCCGGCATTCAGCCGAAAAGGTCGACGGTGGTGAAGCCGCGCGCCTCCATCCGCTCGGCCAGGACGCGTCGGTGACAGCGGTCCGGTTCGCGCTCGAAGCAGAGCAGGCAGGTCGGTGCCCGGTCCGCGAGGGCGCAGAGTTCATCGAGGGCGAGGCCACCGTCGGCGGTGTCGAGCACCTCCTCGCAGTAGATGCGGCGCATCAGCGCCGCGTCGTGCGCTCGGGCTGCCTGTCGCCCGGATTTCGGCGTGCCGAGGGCCCGCGCATGGGCGTAGCCGAGGTTCGCCGTCTCCAGGCTGGTGCGGAGGGCGGTCTTCGAGAAGCCGCGCTTTCGGGAGTTCGCCACAGCCCGGACATCGGCCAGCGTCGCGACGCCAGCATCCTTGAGGGCGACCAGAAGTCGCTCTGAATCCAGGCCTTCGTAGCCGATGGTGAACAACGTCTTCACGGTCTGCCCTCCGTCACCGAATCGTGAGATCGCGCCAGCACTTACGGCGGATGCGCGGTTGCGTACCCGCGTGGATGCGATGACGTATGTGGCTCACCCGACACGCCTTCCGGAAATCCGCCGCATTGCCGTCAAAGGTCTATTAACCGCGCCGAGGCATGCCTTAGCCATTCGTGTAGCGCGTAAAAAGATGATGGGTCGGGCATCGATGTCGCTGAGGAACGGGGCCATCTCGAGACGCCCGCGCCGGTCTATCGCCCGCCCTTCCCTCCCCGCCTGGCTCCGGTGGAGTGCGGCCGTTGCCACCTTGTCGGTCCTGGCCGCCTGCTCCGGCACGACGGATTTCTATCCGACCAAGGGCGATACCAAGCCGCATCCGGGCGTGGCTCGAGCCAAGCAGCACCCGATCCAGGGCATCGACATCTCGAAGTGGCAGGGGCCGATTGACTGGATGTCGGTCCGCGCGGCCGGCACCCAGTTCGCCTTCATCAAGGCGACCGAGGGCGGCGACCACGTGGACGAACGCTTCCGTGCCAACTGGGAGGGGGCCGCCCAGGCCGGCGTTCCGCGCGGGGCCTACCACTTCGTGTTCTGGTGTCGCTCGGCGCAGGACCAGATGGCCTGGTTCAAGAAGAACGTGCCGAACGATCCGACCGCCCTCCCCCCCGTCCTGGACGTGGAGTGGAACGGACATTCGCAGCTCTGCCCGAAGAAGCTGCCCAAGGCCCAGGCCCTGGCGATGATCCGCTACATGCTCGACGAGATGGAGCAGTATACCGGCAAGCGCCCGATCATCTATACCGACATCACCTTCCACAAGGACGTCCTCGAGGACGAGTTGCCCGATTACCCGCACTGGGTCCGCTCCACCGCGGCCGAGCCGGAGCAGCGCTACGCCAAGCGCAAGTGGATGCTTTGGCAGTTCACGTCGACCGGACGCGTGCCCGGGGTCCGCGGCGATGTCGACCGGAACGCCTTCTACGGCACGACCGCCGAATGGGCCTCGTTCCTCTCAACCGATTGCGATCCGCGCCAGCACCGGAACCTCGCCGATCGCGGCCTCTGCACGGGAAAGTGATCGGCCCTCAGGACCCCGCGCCCATCACCGTGGAGAGCACCGCCCCGTAATGGCAGGCGGTGGCCGCGAGCACGAAGGCGTGCCAGATCGCGTTCTGGTACGGCAGCGTCCGCCAGACGTGGAACACCACGCCGAGGGAGTAGAGCAACCCACCGATCGCGAGGAGCCAGAGGGCATCGGGGGCAAGGCGCCCGATCACGGCGTCATAGGCGACGACGCCGCTCCAGCCGAGGGTCAAGTAGAGGCCGATGGCGGCACGGTCGTAGCGCCCCGGAAGCATGAGCTTCAGGGCCATCCCGATGGCGGCGACGACCCATACGGTCCCGAGGAGCCCCCAGGCCGGCAGGCCATCGCCGACCAGGGCGACGAGGGGCGTGTAGGTGCCGGCGATCATCAGGTAGATGAGGGCATGATCCGCGCGGCGCAGCAGCCACTTGCGGGGCGAGACCGGACACATGTTGTAGGTGGCGGAGACGCCCAGCATGGAGACGAGGCCAGCGGCGTAGATCGCGACGCCCGCACGTTCGACCCATGAGAGGGGAGACAGGGCTGCGATCACCACGATCCCGATCGCGCCGGCGACGCCCAGGGCGACACCGAGGACATGGATCGCCCCGTCCGCGAGAAGCTCGCGCCGCGTATAGTTCCAGGTCACTCCCGTTGGGCGTCCGTCGTTTGCCAAAAGCATCGCCGACCTCCGGTTCTGTGAGGAAGGCTACGCTTCGGACCGTTGCCGCGTTCCCGACGGCAACGGTCGGGGACGTGTCATCCACACTTATCTTTTGAAGTGCGATCAGCCCGGAATCAGGTTCGGGTATCGGGTCGCGATGGCCACGGCCCAGGCGACACCGAGCAGGCCCGAGAGACCCAGGACGAGGCGGACCGTGTGACGCTCCCGCCGACGCGGCGTCTTGCCCTTCTCCGAGGCGGCGTCGAGGCCCTTCGGATCAGGCTTTTCGATGCTCGGGGTCAGGGATGGGTCGATGTGCGGATCCTGCATGCAGGCTCTGTCCTTTCGCGTTCGAGCGTCCGGCTCGGCAGAGACCCCATTCGACCGAATGCGGACCCGAGCCGGGATGGAACGTGCAAGGACGCGTGTAGTTCGCTGCACTGCGGTAGGGATGTGGCGATGCGCACATGCCCTGTGACAGGACTAGGTCGCTCCCCGGGAGAGGGCCTCGAAACCGAAGGGCGTCGTGGGACTCTGCAAGGTCGAGACCGCAGGTCCGCTGCGGGTCAGGCGCGCGTGGACCGTGGCCATCGTCAGGACCGCCATGGCGAAGACCTGATGGGAGAGTGCGGCCCAGAGCGGCACTGCGAGGAGCAGCGTCGCGATCCCGAGGCAGGCTTGGGCGAGGACGATACCGGCCACGCCGACAGCGCGCCGGGCGGAGGCCGAGCCGGGGCTCGCGCGACGCGCATCGACGGCATGGACGAAGGCGAACGCCAGCAGGAGATAGGCGGTCAGGCGGTGGTTGAACTGTACCAGGGTCAGGTTGTCGACGAAGTTCTCGATCCAGGGTTTGACGAAGAAGAGCTCCGAGGTCGGCGGCACCAGCATGCCGTTCATCGTCGGCCAAGTGTTGTAGACCAGACCGGCCTTCGAGCCCGCCACGAGACCGCCGAGGAAGATCTGCACCAGCACGAGTCCCATGATGACGCGGGCGGTCTCGCGCAGGCGAACGGGCTCCGGCTCACCCGACGCGGGACGCAGGCCGGCGGCGAGCCAGACGAGGCCGGCCAGGATCAGGCTCGCGGTGGTGAGGTGTAGGGCGAGCTTCAGGGGCGCCACCGCGGTCATGCCAGGCTGAAGGCCGGAGGCGACCATGATCCAGCCGATGGCACCCTGGAGCCCACCGAGGAGGCCAAGACCGAGGAGGCCGAATTTCAGGGATCGCGTCAGGGCGCCCCGCCACCAGAACCAGAGCAGCGGCAGGAAGAAGACGAGCCCGACGATCCGCCCCAGCAGGCGGTGCCCCCACTCCCAGGCGTAGAGGACCTTGAAGTCGGCCAGCCCCATGCCCTGGTTCAGGATGCGGTACTGCGGCGTGCCCTTGTACTTGTCGAACTCCGCCGTCCAGGCTTCCGCCGAAAGCGGGGGGACCGCACCGGTGACGGGCCGCCATTCGGTGATCGACAAGCCGGACCCGGTCAGGCGCGTTGCGCCGCCGACCGCCACCATCGCGACGACGAGGGCGGCCAACAGGTAGAGCCAGACCCGAACGGCTCGTTGCTCCCGGGCCGCCGTCGCGGCCGTCGTCCCTGCTCTCGTCACGTCGGACCTCTCATCCCGGCGGCGAACCGTCAGGCCTTTCCAAGATGAGATGCGAGTTAGGCGAGGTAGGCGCTTCGGGCAACGCTCTCCGACGACGCACCGGCGGAGGCCGCCGGCTGCGCGGCAAGCTCGCGCTCGCGATTCAGTGACAGAAGCGCCAGCGTCGCTACGACGAGCCAGGGTCCGGCTATTCCGATGAAGAATGTCATCTGCCCGCCACTCCCGCGCGTTCTCGCGCGAGCTCGATGATAGGCAACCCTGGCTACTCCGCAAGCCGCCCCTGCACGGTTTGCGGGATCACGACAGGGAACCCGCAAACCTCCAGGCGAGCCCGGCCAGTACCGCGGCGCCGAGGCAGCGCCGCCAGGGATTCACGCCGCGCCGGAGTTCGTCGAAGGCCCAGTAGGCCAGGGCGACGGCACCGATCAGGCGAAGCGCTTCGCCGATGCGCCCGCCCGGCCCGACGATCCAGTCGAGGGCGGCGCAGGCGGCGAAGATCAGGAGCGGTGCATTCGGGAACTGGCCGATCACGATCGCGCCGGTGCTGCGATCGCGAAAGAACCAGTCGAAGGTGCGGCCGGCGGGACTCAGGTCGGCGTACCCGACTCGGCCCGGCGCATCGGGGCGCAGATCTGCGGCGTGGCCTTGTCGAGGTGCTCGCAGGCGTTGCGCAGGTACCAGGTCCGGAGCTCCGGCTGAGAGGGGGCCACGTACATGCCGACGAGCACGAACGCGATCGCGCCGACGATGATGAGGGTGAGCAGGCTGCGCATGACGCGACTCCGGGACAGAACTTTGATCCGCCCGTTCCCCAGCGCGGAGAACGGCGGTCCGTGGCCCAAAAAAACAGCCCGCTCGCCGGTCTCGGCAGGCAGGCTGATCTAAGCTTGGGAGGATCGAGAGGCTGTTGAGACCTGCCCGATAACGGGTGCGTCCGGCAAAGGTTCCCGCCGAGGTTTCGTCCCTTTCAGGCGGCCTCGAACAGGGGCACGATCCGCATGCCGGGCACGAGCACGAGGCCCTTGTCGGTGATGCGGATCTCCGGAATGACCGAGAGCGGGATCAGGTTGAAGCCCATATAGGGAATGGTGCAGCCCGCCCGCGTCCAGGCTTCCTTCAGCACCCGCACCTCCTCGGCCACCACGGTGACGCGCTTGTCGGAGAGCAGGCCCGCCACCGGCAGCGGCACCAGGGCGACCACGGCGCCGTCCTCCACCACGCAGACGCCCCCCTGGATCGCTTGCAGGGCATCGAGGGCGACGCGCATATCCTCCGGGTTCAGGCCCGCGACGATGATATTGTGCGAATCGTGCCCGACGCTGCTGGCCACCGCTCCGCGCTTGAGCCCGAAGGCCCGCAGCAGGCCGTGGGCCACGTTTCCCGCCCCGCCATGCCGCTCCAGCACAGTGACGAAGCAGAGGTCATTCGCGGCGAGCGTCGTGGCCCAGTCGGGATCGGGATCGAGGTCGACGATCTCGTGGGTGAGCTCGATGCCCGGGAGCGTGGTGCGGATCGCGTTGACCCGGCACGGACCGGTCGGCAGGTCGGGGATGAGCGCCGGCAACGGGGTGGGCAGGTGGAGCGTGGCGTAAGCGGGCGGCGGGTAGCGATAGGGGCGGGACAGCGCTTCATCCAGGACCGGCGTGATCGCCCGGTTCTCCACCACGAGCGTGCCGCCGTACCAGGTCGATTGCGGCACGAGATCGTCGTCGAGGAGGACGAGGTCGGCGCGACGGCCACCGCCGAAACCGCCGATCTCGCCGTCGAGCGCGTAGCGGGTCGCGGGATGCAGCGAGCCCATCGACCAGGCCTGTGCCTTCGGGATGCCCATGCGGACCGCCTCGCGTACGACCCAGTCGAGGCCGAAAGCGAGGAGATCCTGCGCGTCACGGTCGTCCGTACAGACGCACACACGCTTGGCGGCGGCACCGTAGTCGAGGATGGTCCCGATCGCCTTCGGCAGGCTGTGCCAGGGGGTCGTCGGTGGGCCACCGCGCAGGTAGATCCACAGGCCGGCTTCGAGGAGGTCGTCCGCGATGTCGCGGTCGATCGCCTCGTGCGTGTCGGTGACGCCGCTCGCGGCGTATGCCGCCACGAAGTCGCGTCCGTAGATATGCCCGGAGACCGGGCGTCTGCGTTCGAGGGCCGCCGCGATGATGGCGTGCGCCCGTGGATCGCCCTGGCAGACGGCGACGAAATCCATCTTCTCTCCGAGCCCGATCGCCTCCGGCCAGGCATCGAACAGGGCCGCGATCTTACCCGCGTCGAGGTCGCCGCCGGCGGTCTCGAGGTCCGGCGAGGTGGCCGGAACGGTGCTGGGGACGGTCAGGTAGATGTTCAGCGGCGCCTCCCGAGCGTCCTCCAGCATCCAGGCGATGCCGTCCCGGTCGAGGACGTTGCCGATCTCGTGGCTGTCGCAGACGATGGTGGTGGTGCCGTTCAGGAGCGCGGCCTCCGCGTAGGCACAGGCCGTGACCATGCTACTTTCGATGTGCAGGTGCGGGTCGACGAGGCCGGGCGCGAGCAGCCCGCCACGCCCGTCGTGGCGCGGCGCGCTCCCCCGGTACGCGCCCGCGGGGCGGACCGCCGCGATGCGCCCTCCCGCGATCCAGACCTCGCGGTCGGTCAGGATACGCTCGGAATAGGTCGAGAGCAGGCGTGCGCCGGTGATCACCAGTTCGGGCTCCGCCCGTCCCGAAGCCACAGCCGCCAGGTGCCGTGTCACCCGGCTCAGGGGTTGTACGGAAAAGCGCGTCAGCGTTCGCGTCTCGGTCATGCGGCCCCCGATCTTGATCCGCTGCGCAGCGGCGCACGCATCGTGCCAGACCTGTTGGTTCGGCGACAGCCGGCCCTGCGGGGCGCGGCCTGGGTTGCCAAAAGGGCGGCCCGACACCATCTACATGCTTAGCCGATCGCGACCCGTGTCGCTCGATCGGAGACGGCCACGATGCAGGGCCAGGGTGACGCCGGATGTACGCGCACCCGCCACGCCCGCATCGGTGGCCGTCCGCATTTTTCCACCCGCCTTTCCAGTTCGAGCATCAACCCGTCATGGCCAAGCGTACCAAGTCGAAACCGCAGGAACGCGGTTCAGTCCTGTTCGATGTCCTCTACGAAGACGAGTCCCGTGCTTCGAACCGGCGCGTGCCGATGGAGATCCTCGGCGGGCTCGATGGCGATGAGCCGGCTCGCCAGCTCATCGAGGAGCAGGACCGCGTGATCGCCGAGAAGTCCGGCCGCCCGCTGCGCTCGATCCGTTCGCTCACGCGCTCGCCGATCCGGCCGTCCAGCGTCACCGACGACTGATCCGCGCCCGACGTTGGTCGGCGGCGGAGGCTCAGGCCTTCTTGAGGAACTGGGTCTTCAGCACCAGCCCCTTCACCGAGGGGGCGTTGCACTCGATCTCCTCCGGGTCGCCGGTCAGGCGGATGTTCTTGACCAGCGTGCCCCGCTTCAGCGTGGTCGAGGTGCCCTTCACCTTCAGGTCCTTGATCAGCGTCACCGAATCGCCATCGGCGAGCTTCGTTCCGTTGGCATCCCGGGTCTCGTCCATGGAGTCGGTCCCTCAGATCTCGGACGGCACGTAGGGCCGGCCGGCATCCACGAGCGCACGATCGACGGCCTCGATGGCTAGGAGAATGCGGGTGAGATCCTCGGCTGCCGAGGGCGCGGCGACATCGCTGGCGCCGATGCGGCGGGCGAGCGCGCTGCGCTGACGGGCCAGACTGGCCCGGGCCCGGTTCATGTTGTCGATCTCGTCCGGCGTCATGGTGCCCCTACCCTTCCGGTCACGCACCGGCTTGGGGAAGCGATGCGGCCTTTGGACCCGAGACGCAATACGAAAGGGCGTCCCGCGACGCGGAACGCCCCCATTCGATGGATCGACGGCTCAGTCGTTCTTCACCACACCGTCCGGACCGATCTTGATCTCCTGCTCACGGTCCATGAGGGCGACCTTGATCTCGTACTCGACCGCCTTGCCCTCGCGCTCGACCTCGGCCTCGTACGCCTTGCCGCCCGGAAGCTTCTGCTCGGCGAGGGCGATGGCGTCCTTGAGGGAGACCTTTGCGGTCTGGAAGTCGGCCGGCTTCAGGCGGGTGAAGTAGCGCTCGATCGGCTGATTCTCGGTCTTGTAGAGCTCGTTCGTATCGGCGTTGATGCCGTACTCGACGAGCTTTCCGCTCGGATAGACCACCTTGATCGCGTAATGCGCCGGGTTCTTGCCGTCGGCCTTCTCGAAGTCGGCGTCGATGGCGCGGCCACCCTTCTCCTCACCCTTGCCCTCGGCCGTGGCGATCGCCTGGGCGAGGCTGGTCTTGGCGGATTTCGCGACCTGCCACTCCTTGAGGTTGTCGTCCTTCTTGGTCGCCTCGGTGGCGGTCGGCGCCCGGCCGGTGTTCTCGGGGTTCTTGGTCAGGTCAGGGTTCTGGGCGCTGGCCAGCCCGGTCGTCAGGGCAAGCAGGCTCGCGGCGGCGGCGAGGCGGAGCGGGTTCAGAATGGACATGGCGGGTCTCCCGTTTTCGGGTTGGTGTTGCCTGTCCTGAACGAGCGAGGCCCGACTTTCGTTGCAACGCAAAAATGCACGATGCGCGGCGTGAAACCCGGAGCGCGCGTAACACGAGCGGGTCGCCGGGGCCCGGTAATCAGAACAGGGCGCCCTGGGCGTCCTCGTCGCTGGAACGCGGCTGCTCGGCCGGCGGGCGGTCCACCTCGGCATCGCCCCGGCGCGGGGTATCCAGGGGTTCGATCAGGTCCGGTTCGTCGACACGGGCATTGTTGACCCGTGGGGAGACCGGATCCAGGGTCAGCCAGTCCTCCGGACATGGACGGCAGAGCCCCGTCGCCGCGTCCGGTTCCACGCTGCGCGTGTCGAGCCAGGATTCGATCTGATCGGGCGAGAGGATCGCGGGCATCCGATCATGCACCGCCGCCATGACGCCGTTGGCGTCCGTGGTGACGATGGCCGCCGTGTCCACCTCCGAGCCGTCCGCACCGAGCCAGTTCTCCCACAAACCAGCCAGCGCCATCGGCGCCCGGTCGGCGCGGCGGATCATGAAGGGGGTCTTCGTGGCCGTTTTGCCTCTGCCCTCCCGCCGCCACTCGTAGAAGCCGTCGGCCAGGAAGACGCAGCGGCGGTGGCGCAGGGCGCCGCGGAAGGTCGGCTTCTCGCGCAGCGTCTCGACCCGGGCGTTGATCACGAGGGGAAAGTCCTTCGGATCCTTGACCCAGCTCGGCCACAGGCCCCAGCGCACCAGCCGGAACTGGCGCCGGCCCCCTTCGGAGAGCACCACCGGCACGGGCTGAGTCGGGGCCACGTTGTAGCGCGGCGGGAAGTTCGGGACCTCCGGGTAGCCGTAGAAGGCCCGGAAGATCTCAGGCGCCTGAGCGATGAAGAAGCGTCCACACATGGCCGGACGATTCCGCATCCCCGTCCGCCGGGCAAGCCCCGGCGGAGGAAGCCCGGCCGCCTTCAGGCGGCGCGTACGCCGACGAGGAAGCGCTCGACCTCGTGGCCGAGATGTGCCGACTGGCGCGACAACTCCGAGGCCGAGGCCAGGACCTGCGCGGCGGCGGCGCCCGTCTCCTCGGCGGCACTGGCCACGCCCGCGATGTTGGCCGTCACCTCACCCGTGCCGGTGGCGGCCTGGGCGACGTTGCGAACGATCTCCTGCGTCGCCGCGCCCTGCTCCTCCACCGCCGCCGCGATCGACGTCGCGACCGTGCTGATCTCGCCGATGCGCCCACGGATCGCCGCGATGGCACGCACGCTTTCGGCCGTGGCACCCTGGATGCGGCCGATCTGCGTACCGATCTCGTCGGTGGCCCGTGCCGTCTGACCCGCCAACTCCTTGACCTCGGTGGCGACCACCGCGAAGCCTCGGCCGGCCTCGCCGGCCCGCGCCGCCTCGATCGTGGCGTTGAGCGCCAGCAGGTTCGTCTGCCCGGCGATGTCGGAGATCAGCTTGACCACGTCGCCGATGCGCGCGGTGGCGCCGCTGAGTTCCTGCACGAGGTCCGCGGTGGCGCTCGCCTCGCGCACCGCCGCCCCGGCGAGTTCGGCCGAACCCTGCACCTGCCGGCCGATCTCCTGGACGGACGAGCCGAGTTCCTCCGAGGCCGCCGCCACCGTCTCGACATTGGAGGCGGCCTCCTCGGCGGCGGCGGCGACCGAAACGGACTGGCGCGCCGTCTCGCTCGCGGTTCCACTCATGGCCTGGGCGGTGGCCTGCAGTTCCGCTGCGGCCCGACCGACAGACTCGACGATGCCGCCGACGACGCGCTCGAACCCTTCCGCCATTTCCCGCATGGTCTGCTGCCGCTGGGCCTGGGCTCCCGCGCGCGCGCGCTCTGTCTCGGCCTCCATCTGCTTCATCCGCGTGAGGTCGTCCTTGAAGCGCTGCACGGCATCCGCGATCCGGCCGATCTCGGTGCCGGTACCCTGGTGCGGGATCGTGACGTCGAGGTCGCCCATCGTCAGGCGGGTCATCGGATTCACCACGGAATCGATGCCGCGTGCGATGCTGCGCACGATGAACAGCGCGAGGAGGACTGCGAGGCCGACCGCCGCGGCGAGTGATGCCAGCGCGATCGCCTTCGTGCCTGCGGTGAGGGCGAGACCATCGGCCTCGGCGCGCGCGGCGCCCGCATCGTTGATCTCGATGAGCTTCTCCAGGGCAGTGGAGGCCTGGCGGCGCGGCTCGACGGCCTCGGACAGGTAGAGGCCGTAGGCTTGCGGTCCGCCGGTACGGGCCTTCACGAGGATGCCGTCGGCGACCGCGAAGAAGCGGGTCGCCGCCCGGCGAAACGCCTCGTATTCGGTGCGCTCGGCCTCGGAACTGATCAGCGGCCGGTAGGCCTCGGTGAGGGTCTCGACCTGCGCGCGCCGCTTGCCGATATCGGCCTCGATCTTGGCCAGATCGCCCGCATCCGCCGTCTGGGTCGCCCGCAGGAGGCTCGTGGTGTAGCGGGCGAGCGCCGTGTCGATGCGCCCGCTGGTGCGGACACTTGGAAGCCAGTTGGTCTGAACGTCGGATAGTAGAACGTTCATCCGGTCCATGCCCGAGATCCCGAGCCAACCGATTGCCAAGATGAACATCGTCATGAGAGAGAAGCTGGCAACCAGCCGGGTTCGGATGGTTGTTGTCTTCAGGGTCATTGAACCGCTCCGGAAACGTGCGCCCGCCAACCGGGCGACGTTGCGCGGCGTTACACTGCCTCGCGATCCTTAACGGGATGCATCGAATACTCGCTACAGCCACTTCTTCCATCGGAAGAATACGTAAGGCAGGACGGCCGCCACAACCATCATGACCACCGCCATGGGATAGCCGAACCCCCAGTCGAGCTCCGGCATCGCCTTGAAGTTCATGCCGTAGATCGAAGCGATCAGGGTCGGCGGCATGAAGACCACCGCCATGACCGAGAACAACTTGATGATGTTGTTCTGCTCGAGGTTCACGAGCCCGAGGGTGGCGTCGAGCAGGAACTGGATCTTCGAGGACAGGAAGGTCGCGTGTTCCTCCAGCGATTGCAGATCGCGCAAGGTCGAGCGCACGTCCTCGCGTAGTTCGCGCGGGGCCTTCGCGGTGCGATAGGTCGCCGAGAGGGAGAGCAGGATGCGCTCCATGGAGACGAGGCTCTCGCGCTGCTTCGAGATGAGGTCGCCGTGGCGTCCGAGCGCCCGCAGCGTGTCCTGCAGGGCCGTGTTGCGGGCGCCCGGGTCCTCCTTCTCCTCGAAGATCTTGCCCGACAACCGGTCGATGCGCTCGCCCTGGAGCTGGAGCACGTCGGCCGCCCGGTCGATCACCGTCTCGATGAGGCCCGCCAGGATGGTCTCGCCGGAGGGGATGGCGGAGGGACCGTTGCCGGTCGAGCGCCCGGCCCGCTGCGTATACATCCGGAAGGCCTGCGGCTCCTCGTAGCGCACCGTCACGAGGCGGTTGCCGCGCAGGATGAAGGTGATGCCGGCAAGCCCCGGCTCTTCCGCCTCGCTGACCTTGCTCAGCACCCGGCCGGTCATGTAGCGCGCCCCGTCCTCCACGTAGAGGAGTTCGGAGGGCTCGATGTCCTTCATCTCCTCGCGGGTCGGCACCGAGATGCCCATGAAGACCTCGACCTTGAGGTCCTCCTCACGGCTTGGGCGCACCATGTCGAGCCAGACGGTGTCGTCGGGGATCGGCTCCTGCAATTCGAGGGAACGGCGCTCGAGCAGAGTCTGCCCGGCGCCGGCGACCGGCTGGTGGATGAAGATCACGCGGGATGTCTCAGGCGAAGGCCCCGGAAGGCGGTGTGCTCGCATCCGGCACGAAGAAGTCCGGCGCAAGAGGGATGCCGGGTGTGACGCGGTATTTTGAAAAGTCCGTGACACCCTGCTTTGCCAGGAAGCTGTCGTCGATCAGGAAGCGGCCCGTCGTCTCGCGGGCGGGCAGGCAGAAGAGCGCATGGGCGGCATCCGCCAAGATCTCGGGCGTGCGGCTCGCCTGCATCAGCGCCGCCCCGCCGAGGAGGTTCTGCACCGCCGCCGTTGCGATGGTGGTGCGCGGCCAGAGCGCGTTCACCGCGATGCCCTGGCGCTTCAATTCGCCCGCCAGCCCCAGCACGCAGAGCGACATGCCGTACTTGGCGATGGAATAGGCCAGATGCGGCGCGAACCACTTCTCGGCCATGTCGAGAGGCGGTGACAGCATCACGATGTGCGGGTTTTCGGCCCGGGCCAGATGCGGGATCGCGTACTTGCTGACCATGTAGGTGCCACGCGTGTTGATGCCGTGCATCAGGTCGAAGCGCTTCATCTCGGTCTCGGGCGTGCGGGTCAGCGAGATCGCGCTCGCGTTGTTCACCACGATGTCGATGCCGCCGAAGGTGGCCGCCGTGGCCTCGATGGCGCCTGCGACGCCGGCCTCGTCGCGCACGTCCACCAGCAGCGGCAGGGCCCGGCCCCCGGCCGCCTCGATGGCGGCGGCGGCGGTGTGGATGGTGCCTTCGAGCTTCGGATGCGGCGTGTCGGTCTTGGCCGCGATGGCGATGTTCGCGCCGTCCCGCGCCGCCCTCAGGCCGATGGCGAGGCCGATCCCGCGCGAGGCCCCGGTGATGAACAGCGTCTTGCCCTTGAGTGAACCCGTCATGTCTCAAACCTCCTCGGGGCTGACGCGAAAGCGCGGCGGCCGTGAGCCGTCGATATCGGTGAAGCCGTATTCGGCGGCGCAATCGCCGGCATGCAGGATGCGTCCGGCGCGCGCGGCGACGCCGGGGTCGGCCGCCAGGGCGGCGAGCGCACGGCCCGCATAGAGCGGGCTCTCCGTGGCCCGGTCGGCATGGCCGATCGCGACGGCGCGCTCGGTGCGGACGAAGCCGGGCGAGAGGCCGAGCGCCGTCACGCCGTGGGGCCCCAGTTCCTCTGCGCAGGCGCGGGCGAGGCGGTTCGTTGTGGCCTTGGCGAGGTCGTAGAAGATGTCGCCCAGATAGGCGCCATCCGTATCGAAGGACACGAAGGCCAGGAGGCCGGTCCTAGCGGAAACCATGGCGGGGGCGACGGCGCGGGCGAGCAGGAGGGCCGGATAGGGACCGCCTGCGAAGAATTCGGAGAACGGCTCGGCCGAGCGGCGCCAGAACGGCGTGCCCCAGGCCGCCCCATCCGCGTAGCGCTCTCCGTCATAGCCCTCGTTCCCGCCCCACACGCTCGACACGGCGACGTCGATCCGGCCGAACCGGCGCAGGACCCAGTGGACGAGGGTGTCGACCGCGCGCTCGCTGGTGTGGTCGCAGAGGTAATGGTGCCCTTCGCCTCCGGCCGCATCGACGGCGCGGGCGGTGTCCTCGATGGTCTCGGGCCGCCCCTCGGTGCGCGGCCCCGTCTCGCTGGAGCGGGCGGTGACGATGACGGTGGCCCCGGCTTCGCCGAGTCCCTGGGCGATACCCCGCCCTACCCCGCGCGAGGCCCCGGCGACGAGGCAGATTTTTCCGCGAAGATCGGGGCCGGCGCTCACGCGGGCTTGGCCCGGCCGAGGAAGCGCGCGAAGGCGGCCTGTGCTTCCGGAGCGCGCAGGCGCTCCTCGAAGGCGACGGCCTCGGCCTCGAGCGCCGCCTCCATCGCGGCCTGGTCGCCCCGGATCAGCGCCCGCGTGGCCTGCACGGCACCGCGCGGCAATCCGGCGAGGCGCGCGCCCTGCGCGTAGGCGTGATCGAGCAGGAGGTCGGCGGGCATCACGCCGTTGACGAGGCCGAGATCCAGCGCCGCGTCCGCGTCGAATCCCTCGCTCAGCAGCAGCATCTCGGTGGCCTTGAGGAGACCGACCCGGCGCGGCAGCAGGTAGCTGGAGGCCGCCTCCGGCGCGAGGCCGAGTTCCACGAACGGCATGCGGAAGCGCGCGGCAGGGCTCGCATAGACGAGGTCGCAATGCAGGGTCAGGGTCGTGCCGATGCCCACCGCGATACCGTCGACCGCTGCGATCATCGGTGTGCGTGTGCGGGCGAGCTGGCGGATGAAATGGAGGGCGGGCGCCTCGCTGAAGGGGTGGCGCGCGCCGGCGACGAAATCGGCGAGGTCGTTGCCGGCGCTGAACGCCCCGGCGCTTCCCGCGAACACGACGGCCCCGACGGCCTCCGTCGCATCGGCGCCTGCCAGGGCCTCCCGCATCGCATCGTACATGGCGCCGGTGAGCGCGTTCTTCTTACCCGGTCGGTCGATGCGGATGAGGCGGACGCCTTCGGGCCTGTCCTCGATCGCGATGTGCTCGCTCATGCTCGCCCTGACCCTCGTGCTGGTTTCGCGCCGGTATCCCCGGTGGACGGCCGGACCGGTTCAGCCGGCCAGGGCGAGCCCCGCCTCGTCCGTGAAGTCCCCGCCGGCGATCACGCTCTCCTCCAGGCCGCCGGCGGCGGTGAGCAGGTTGTCGGCGAAGAACCGGGCGAGCGCGATGCGGCCGCCATGCGCCGGATCGGTGTCGCCGCTCCGCAGCGCCGCGCTCGCCGCGCGCGCGCCCTGGGCGAGGCAGGCCCCGCCCTGGACGAGGCCGAACAGGCGCAGATACGGCGTGGCGCCCGCCAGCGCCGCTTCGGGCCGGTTCGAGGCCAGCGCCTTCAACTGGAAACTCGTGGCCCGGTCGAGGCTCTCGATCCCGGCGCGCAGGCGCGCGCCAATGCGACCGTGGGCGGGATCGGGATCCTTGAGGAAGCCTTCGGCGATCCGGCGCAGGTCCGCGATCTGCGCCCGCACCGTCGCCCCGCCGTTCAGCGGCAGCTTGCGCGAGACGAGGTCGATGGCCTGGATGCCGTTCGTGCCCTCGTATATCCCGAGGATGCGCGCGTCGCGCATGTGCTGCGCCGCGCCGGTCTCCTCTACGAAACCCATGCCGCCATGGACCTGCACGCCGAGCGACGTGACCTCGTTGGCGATGTCGGTGGAGAACGCCTTGGCCACGGGCGTCAGCAGCGAGGCGCGGTCATGGGCCGCCTGCCCCTCGGGTCCGCGCGCCGCATCGAGGGCGGCGGCCGTGAGATAGCAGATGCCGCGCGCTGCCTGGGTACAGGCCTTCATGGTGAGCAGCATGCGCTGCACGTCGGCATGGGCGATGATCGGGCTCGTCTCGGCGGCTCCCGGCGCCCGGCCCTGGCGGCGGTCGCGGGCATAGCCGAGGGCCTGCTGGGTCGCACGCTCGGCGATCCCGACCCCCTGCAGGCCCACGTTGAGACGAGCGGAGTTCATCATGGTGAACATGCAGGCGAGCCCGCGATTCTCCTCGCCGATGAGCCAGCCGATGGCGCCGCCCGCATCGCCGAAGGCCATGGAGCAGGTCGGCGAACCGTGGATGCCGAGCTTGTGCTCGATGCCGGAGCAGCGCAGGTCGTTGCGGCTCCCGTCCGGCAGCACCTTCGGTACGAGGAACAGGGAGATGCCGCGCGTGCCCGCGGGCGCGTCCTTGAGCCGGGCCAGCACGAGGTGAACGATGTTGTCGGTGAGATCGTGCTCGCCGTAGGTGATGTAGATCTTGGCGCCGACGATCCTGTAGCTGCCGTCGCTCATCCGCTCCGCCCGGCTGCGCAACTGGGCGAGGTCCGAGCCGGCCTGCGGCTCGGTGAGGTTCATGGTGGCGGTCCACTCGCCGGAGACGAGCTTGCCGAGATAGTGCGCCTTGAGTTCGTCCGAGCCGTGCTGGGCCAGGGCCTCGATGCCACCGGCCGTGAGCAGCGGGCAGAGGCCGAAACTGAGGCTGCCCGCGTTCCACATCTCCGTGCAGGGGGCGTTGAGGAGCAGGGGCAGGCCCTGCCCGCCATGGTCCGGATCCGCGCTGAGGCCGTTCCAACCACCGTCGATCCAGGTCCGGTATGCCGCGCGCCAGCCCGGCGCGGTGGTGATCGCACCGTCCGCCAGCGTCGTGCCGTGGCGGTCCCCGACCCGGTTCAGGGGAGCGATCACCGCCTCCGCCACCCTGCCGGCCTCGCCCAGGATCGCCGCCGCGTCCTCCGGTCCAATCTCGGCGTGCGGGCTCGTAGCCAGAACGGCATCGAGCCCCGCCACGTGGCGCAGGGTGAACAGCATATCGGCGACCGGTGCGCGATAGGTCATCGTGGTTCCTCCCACGCCGTGTTGGCCCCCGGCGCTTACGGGTCGTGTTTGACGCAAGGCCGGGCCGAACGCTAGGGCGGGGCGATTCTGGTCCGCCGTCCCTCGGGAGATAGTTTAGATATGAACGATCTCGGGTCAATCCCCGATGGTAAGGTCTGGGCCGGGGGCACGCGTCGCCTTCGCGGCGATGCCGCCGGCGTGACGGAGGCGGCCGACCTGATCCGGCGGGGTGCCGTGGTTGGATTTCCGACGGAGACGGTCTACGGTCTTGGCGCGGATGCGACCGATGCCGTGGCGGTGGCCCGGATCTTCGCGGCCAAGGAGCGCCCGCAATTCAACCCGCTCATCGCGCATCTGCCGGATGCGGCGGCTGCCTACGCGGAAGGCAGATTCGACGCCAGTGCCCGGACGCTGGCCGAAGCGTTCTGGCCCGGCCCCCTCACCCTCGTGGTCCCGGCCTCGGCGAAGTGTGGGGTCTGCGATCTCGCCCGAGCCGGCTTGCCGAGCGTCGCGCTGCGGGTACCCGGCAACGAACTCGCGCGCGACCTCCTCGCGCGCGTTGGTCGCCCCGTCGCCGCCCCATCGGCGAACCGCTCCGGGCGGGTGAGCCCGACCGCCGCCGGGCATGTCCTCGCCGACCTCGATGGCCGGATCGCGGCGGTGCTCGATGGTGGGGAGACGCCGGTGGGCGTCGAATCCACGGTCGTCGCATGCCTCGGAGGTCCGCCGCGCCTGTTGCGGCCGGGCGGGATCACCCGCGAGGCCCTGGTCGCATGCCTCGGCTTCGAACTCGACGGTGCGGAGCCAGGGGCTGGAATGAACCCTGTCGGGCCGGGCCTGCTGGCGTCGCATTATGCGCCCCGGGCGCGGGTGCGCCTCGATGCGACCGCCATCGCGGCCGGCGAGGCCGTATTGCTGTTCGGTTCCGACCTGCCGTCCGGCTCCGAGACGGCCCAAGCGCTGTTCAATCTCAGCCCGGCTGGCGACCTGACGGAGGCGGCGGCCCGCCTCTTCTCCGCGCTTCGGCATCTCGATGCGCAGGGGGTCGAAACGATCGCCGTGGTCCCCATTCCCGCGACCGGCCTCGGCGACGCCATCAACGACCGCCTTCACCGCGCGGCTGCACCGCGCTGAAAGTTTTCTTGCGGACGCTCGGAACAAAGAACGGGGACGCCCGTTTCCTGTCCACGAAGGCCATCTAAGCCCCCATTGGCCTTTACCCTTCCAGGGCTCGGAGAAATCCGAGCCTTTTTTCTTGTCCCAGATTCGATGGTGACGCCGCCTTAGGCGATGTCGGTGATTTCGGCCTCGTGTCCGTTCACATCGACGACGTCGCCGATCACCTTCCCTGTCAGGGCTCGCGCCATGGGCGAGACGTAGGAGAGGGTACCGTGTGCCGGATCGGCCTCGTCCTCGCCGACAATGCGGAACACCTGCCGGGTGTCGGTGTCCAGCAGGATCGTGACGGTCGAGCCGAACCGGACGACATCGCCCGGCATCGGATCGACGCGTCGCGCGGTCCCGAGACGCGCGGTCCAGTAATGCAAATCGCGCGTGACGCGTGCCTCGTCGGCCTTCGCGCCGGGTTTCAGCGCTGCGAACTCTGTTTGAAGACGGGCGACTTCGCCCTCGATCCGGGCGAGACCCTCCGCGGTGACGAAATTCGGATGGGGCGAGATCGCCCGGTCCGGTAGATCCTCGAAGGCTTCGCCACCCTCACGTTCGCGTACAAATGCCTGGCTCATGAGGGAAAAACGTTCGGCGTCGGATCGCGGTTCCGCGCCGTGCCACCCTCCCCCGCCCTCAGGCGATCTCCACCACGGTCCGGCCGCGCACCCGGCCCGCGAGGATCGCTTCCGCAACGGTATCCACACCGGGCAACGGGACGGTCTGCGTCATCGCGGCGAGTTTGTCGTGGTCGAGCTCCCGTGCGAGCCGCGCCCAGGCCTCGCGGCGCTTGGGCTGAGGCGTGGTCACGCTGTTGATGCCGAGGAGCGAGACGCCGCGCAGGATGAAGGGCGCCACGGAGGTCGGCAGGTCCATACCCTGCGCGAGGCCGCACGCGGCCACGGCGCCATCCGACGTCGTCCCGGCGAGCACGTTGGCGAGGGTGGTCGAGCCCACCGCATCGATTGCCGCCGCCCAGCGCTCCTTCGCCAGCGGCTTGCCGGGTTTCCCGAGTTCGGCGCGGTCGAGGATCTCGGAGGCGCCGAGGTCGCGAAGATAGGGTTCCTCCGATGCGCGTCCGGTGGATGCGATCACGTGCCATCCGGCCTGCGCCAGCAGCGCCACCGCGACGGAGCCGACGCCGCCAGAGGCCCCCGTGACGAGGGCCGGCCCCTGCTCCGGGGTGACGCCGTGGTGATCGAGCGCCATCAAACACAGCATCGCGGTGTAGCCCGCCGTTCCGATCGCCATGGCCTGGGCGGGGGTCAAACCCTGCGGCAGGGGCACGAGCCAGTCCCCCTTCACCCGCGCGCGCTGGGCATAGGCGCCGAGATGCGTTTCTCCGACGCCCCAGCCGGTGAGCACCACCGGGTCGCCGGCCTTGTACTCCGGATGGTCCGAGGCCTCGACCACGCCTGAGAAATCGATGCCCGGGATCATGGGAAAGCGCCGCACCACGGGCGAGCGCCCGGTCATCGCCAGGCCGTCCTTGAAATTTACCGTGGAGTGAGTGAGCCGGACGGTCACGTCGCCTTCCATCAGGTCGGCATCGTCGAAATCCTTGAAGGCGAGCGATTGCCCCGTCTCGGTCTTCTCGACGACCCAAGCCTTGAACTGACCCATGGCGCACCCTCCGGTTCGGCTCATGAGGTGTGGCGGCGCGGCCTCGAATCAAGCGGCCCCGGAGCGTTGGCACCCGGGGCCGGTCGAACAGGCTCGGCGTTGCGGCTCAGTAGCCGTCGTAGATGCTGCCCGAGGAGAAGCCGAGGCCGACGCCGACATCGGCCGAGCTGGCGCCGGTGATGCCGAAGGCATCGGGCAGGGAGCCGACGGCGAGGCTCGGACCGAAGGTGCCAGGATACCCGCCCTGACCGTAATTCGCCGGAACCCAGCCCGAGCGGGCGGGCTGCACGAGCACGCGGCGGCGCACGCTGGCATATTGCGCCGGGATCGTCTCGGGGATGGACTGGGCCGGTTGGACGAGCACCCGGCGATGGCGCACGGAGTAGCGGGGCGGAACGTCGACCCAGCAGCCGATGAGCTCGCCGTATGCATCGCGGCGGGTCTGCCAGACGCGGCCGCCCGGCGCCACCAGAATGCGCTCCGACACGGTTTCGTAGACCGGCGGGATGGTGCGGTACACCGTTTCGGGCGGTCGCACGAGGACGCGCTCGGAGACGGCGCCGTAGATCGGCGGCGCGTTGACGTGCCGGTAGCACTCGGCCCCGCCGCAGCCCCCGGCCTCGGCGGACGCTGTGGTGATGACGGCGCCGGCGATGGCGGCGAGAAGCAGGCGTGGGGTGACCGGCGCGGTCATATCGGGTTCCTCGGGGCTCAAAAGGCTGAAACGGCGGGATGGCACACGGGTGCGCGCATCCTCGACGTATCAGAGGCCGCCAAGTTGCCGGTCGGGCAAGCTCAATCCAGAGTCAGGGTAAAATTAACCCAAGCTTAGGACTACCGAGATGTTGCAGTGCTTAGGTAAGAATCCGCGGAACGATTCAGGAAATCAGGTCTGACCGCGCTTGAGCTGATAGAAGATGTGCCGTCCGATGACATCCATCTTCCTCAGGCGCCGCGACCAGCCGGGCTTGACGTAATCGGCATGGTAGTGGGTCGCGCCGCCGACCTCGCTCAGATAGGTCCGCCCCTCGATCACCGCGCTGGCGATGCGGGTCGCACTCTGCCACGAGGGCCCGTCGGTGATGCGCAGGGACTTGCCTTCACAGGCGAAGGAGAACTGGCAGCCCATGTAACGGTGGCGGTTCTGATAGACCACGCCGCAGACGTTGCCGGGATAGAGCCCACTCTTGACGCGGTTCAGCACGACCTGGGCGACGGCGGCCTGCCCTTCTTCCGGCTCGCTCCGGGCCTCGAAATACACGGCTTCCGCCAGGCAGCGTTGCTCCCGGTCCATGGCATCCGGGCCGATCAGGTCCGCATAGCGATGACGGGCGATATCGGGCACGACCCCGGCGCCCGGCGTGGTCGCGCCGTCCGCCTCGTTCGCGCGAGGGGACAGACCGGGAAAGGTCAGGCTCGTGGCGGCGACTTCGATCGGCGTCGCGTCGGCGGGGGCGGGCGTGGTGGAGGACAGGGCCTCTGCGCGAGGGATCGCGGGCGTCGCTCCGTCCTCGACGACGATCACGCCGTCGTCTCCCGCCGTCCATGACGGGTCGCGTTCGGTCATCGGTACGAAGCCCGCGTCGAGATCCGGTTTCCATGCGGCGGAGCCGGGGGCGAGCAGACCACCATCGGGATCCGCGTTCCCGGTGCTGACCAGGAGAAGCCGCGCCTCCCCGTCCGGCGTCGGATGAGGCGCTCCGCTCTCCGTGCCGTCGATCCGCGCGGCGTAACGCCGGGCGGGACGTGTGCGGGTTTCGGTTCCGATCAGACGGGCGCCGGGCGAGGCCGTCAGGGCAGCCCGCCTAGCCTGCTCGGCATGACCCGCCGCGCCGGCGGACAGGTCCGTCCCAGCCGTCGCGGTGAAGGACACGAGGAAACCCATCCCGGCGGCCCAGGGCACCATGGCGGTGCTGAGCCAGCGCAGGTGCGACGTGCGTCGTAACCGTCTCGTAGCCACGCAACCGACCCATACTCGAATGCCACGCGCCCCAACCACCTACTCCCAGCAGGGGGACGGTGGCCGACACGTCGAACTATCGAGCGTTATGGTTGCGAAGCGGTTAAGGCCCGGCGCTCAGAGCGCGCCGGGGCGCCCATGCGTGGCGGCGAGGTGGCCGATGACCGTGGCCAGGCTCGAGCGTTCCGCACCATTCCGGCCTGCGATCCGCTCCGCATCGGCGCTGCTCTGGGTCGCGACCGCGAAGACGAACAGACCGATCGTGGCCAAGCCGCCCAGGCCGGCAACGACCCAGAGATAGGCCTGCTGGACCGCCCGGGGCAACGGAACCGCAACGGGGGTTTCGTTCATGAAGAGAGGAGGTGGGCTGGTATCGTTCATGCCGGCGATCCCACGCGTTGTCTGCCGCCCCTGTGAGCAGGATGACCCGCGCGCAACGGTTCGGCACTAGCACTGAACGTGCCCGCGCGTCATCGGTTCGCCGCGTTTTCGACAATTTGTTGAACGGGACGTTCACAGGAAAGTCGGGGCGGCCGAGGGCCGCCCCGAACTCGGTTCCGGTGCGTCTTAGCCTTACTTGGCGCCCTTGGCCGCGAGGGCCGCCTGGGCCGCCGCGAGGCGGGCGATCGGCACGCGGTAAGGCGAGCACGACACGTAGTCGAGGCCGACCTCCTGGCAGAACCCGATCGAGGCCGGATCGCCGCCGTGCTCGCCGCAGATGCCGAGCTTGATGTCGGGCCGCACCGCGCGGCCGCGCTCGACGCCGATGCGCACCAGTTCGCCGACACCTTCCTGGTCGATCGAGATGAACGGGTCGGCGGCGAGGATGCCCTTTTGGGTGTAGGCCCCGAGGAAGGTCGCTGCATCGTCGCGGGAGATGCCGAGCGCCGTCTGCGTCAGGTCGTTGGTGCCGAAGGAGAAGAACTCCGCCGTCTCGGCGATGTCGCCGGCGCGCAGGGCAGCGCGGGGCAGCTCGATCATGGTGCCCACCTGGTAATCGACGGTGCCGCCGGTCTCGGCAGCAACCGCCTTCGCCATGGCGTCGATGCGATCCTTGACGATGTCGAACTCCCGCTTCGTGAACACCAGCGGGACCATGACCTCGGGGGTCACGGGGGCGCCGGTCTCCTTGGCGGCCTGGACAGCGGCCTCGAAGATCGCGCGCGCCTGCATCTCGGCGATTTCCGGGAAGGCGATGGCGAGGCGGCAGCCGCGGAACCCGAGCATCGGATTGAACTCGTGCAGCTCCGTCATGCGCCGGCGCAGCTTCTCCTCCGATACGCCGGTGCTCGTTGCGACGTCCCGCACTTCCTCGTCCGTGTGCGGCAGGAATTCGTGCAGCGGCGGATCGAGCAGGCGGATCGTGACGGGCAGACCCGACATGATGGTGAACAGCTCGACGAAGTCCTGGCGCTGGTAGGGCAGGATCTTGGCGAGCGCCGAGCGGCGACCCTCGACGTCGTCGGCGAGGATCATCTCGCGCACGGCGACGATGCGGTCGCCCTCGAAGAACATGTGCTCGGTGCGGCAGAGGCCGATGCCCTCGGCGCCGAAGTTGCGGGCGGCGCGCGCATCGGTGGGGGTGTCGGCGTTGGTGCGGACCTTCATGGTGCGCACCTTGTCGGCCCAGCCCATCAGGGTGGCGAACTCACCCGACAGGGACGGCTCCAGCATCGCCACCTCGCCCAGCAGGACCTGGCCCGTGGAACCGTCGATGGTGATCCGGTCGCCGGCCTTCAGGACGGTACCGGCCACGGTGAGCGTGCCCGCCTTGTAGTCGACGCGGATGGAGCCGACCCCGGAGACGCAGGGCTTGCCCATGCCGCGCGCCACCACGGCGGCGTGGGAGGTCATGCCGCCGCGCGTCGTCAGGATGCCCTCGGAGGCGTGCATGCCGTGGATATCCTCCGGCGAGGTCTCCACACGCACAAGGATACACTTGCGCTCCGCCTTGCGGGCGGCCTCGGCATCCTCGGAGTTGAAGACGATCTCACCCGTGGCGGCGCCCGGCGAGGCGGGCAGGCCGGCAGCGATGACCTTGCGCTCCGCCTTGGGGTCGATGGTCGGGTGCAGGAGCTGGTCGAGGGCAGCCGGCTCGACGCGGCCGATGGCCTCCTCCTCGGTGATCAGACCTTCCGCCGCCAGATCGACGGCGATCCGCAGGGCCGCCTTCGCGGTGCGCTTTCCGTTGCGGGTCTGGAGCATCCAGAGCTTCCCGCTCTCGATGGTGAACTCCATGTCCTGCATGTCGCGGTAGTGGTTCTCGAGGAGGCCGTAGATCCGCACCAGCTCGCCGTAGGAGTCGGGCATTGCCAGCTCCATCGAGGGGCGGTCGGACTTCGCCTCGATGCGGGCCTTCTCGGTGATGTCCTGCGGGGTGCGGATGCCCGCCACCACGTCCTCGCCCTGTGCGTTGATCAGGAACTCGCCGTAGAGCGCGCGCTCGCCGGTGGACGGGTTGCGCGTGAATGCGACGCCGGTGGCCGAGGTGTCGCCCATGTTGCCGAACACCATGGCCTGCACGTTGACGGCCGTACCCCAGCTCTCCGGAATGCTGTTCAGCTCACGGTACTTCTTGGCGCGCGGGATCATCCAGGAATCGAACACCGCGCCGATGGCGCCCCAGAGCTGGTCCTCGGGTGCCTGCGGGAAGTCCGAGCCGTGCTCGGCCTTCACGATGGCCTTGTACTTGCCGACGAGATGCTTCCAATCGTCCGCGCCGAGCTCGGTGTCGAGGCTGACGCCCTTCTCTTCCTTGTAATGCTCCAGCGCCTCCTCGAAGGCGTGGTGCTCCACGCCCAGCACTACGTTCGAGTACATGGTGATGAAGCGGCGGTAGGAATCGTAGGCGAAGCGCGGGTCTCCGGCTCCTTGGGCAAGCGCCTCGACGGTGACGTCGTTGAGGCCGAGGTTGAGCACGGTGTCCATCATGCCCGGCATCGAGGCGCGGGCGCCAGAGCGGACCGAGACGAGGAGCGGGGTCTGCGGATCGCCGAACCCGCGTCCGGTGAGGGCGCCGACTGCATCGAGCGCGGCCTGGACCTCGGCCTTCAGCTCGGCGGGATATTGCTGCCCGTGGTCGTAATAGTAGGTGCAGACTTCCGTCGTGATGGTGAAGCCGGGGGGCACAGGCAGGCCGAGATTCGACATCTCGGCGAGGTTCGCGCCCTTGCCACCCAGCAGGTTGCGCATGGACGACTGGCCCTCGGCCTTGCCGTCACCGAAGGAGTAGACCCATTTGCCCATTTGTATCCGTCCGCTTGCAGGAGTGAAACGCGCCCCATGCCTAACACGGCGGGTTGGACCATCTCGTGCTGCAACGCAAGATGAACGGCACGGCCAAGCCTGAACGTCGTAACGGTTTCAGCTTCCTGTAACCCCTCGGCACAACCTCAGGATAGGGAGCGGAAGACTCCCAGGCCGATAAGGCCAACGAGGATCAGGTAAATGGCGACGATGAAGTTCAACAGTCGCGGCACGATCAGGATGAGGATGCCGGCCGCCAGTGCAATGATCGGTTGAAGGCTGGAGATGGTGATGGTCATCGCGCGTGGTCCTTCACTTCCGTTCGTCGGCCGCGTGTCCCTCGCGGCCGGCTTTCGTCGCGTCCGAGTGGCGGCGACTTAGACCCGGTACTTCCCGTTCCTCTTGATGAGCACCGTCGCTCCCACGGGAACACGCTCGTAGAGATCGACGATGTCCTCATTCAACATGCGCACGCAGCCGGAGGACATCTGCTCACCGATGCTCCACGGTTCGTTGGTGCCGTGAATGCGGAACAGGATGTCGCGAGATCCCTGGTAGAGGTACAGGGCGCGCGCTCCGAGCGGGTTGTCCACGCCGCCCTTGAGCGTGCGGGGCAGGTCCGGATTCAGCGAGACCATCGTCGTGGTGGGGCGCCAATCGGGCCAGGTTCCCTTTCGTCCGACCCGGGCCTGCCCCTTCCAGGAAAAGCCGAGCTTGCCGACGCCGACACCGTACTGCAGGGCCGTGCCGTCCTCCTGAACCAGGGCGAGCTGGCGGGCGTCGATATCGACCACGATGGTCCCGGGCTTCTCGGGGCCGGTGTAGCGCACCACCTGGCGGCGGTATTTCGGGTCGAGGCGCGCCGTGTCGACGAGGGGCACGTCGAACGGCTTGTCCGGCATCGTCCCGGTGTACCAGGCGGCCTCGTCGTTCTGCGCCGTGGCCAGCGGTCCCCGCGATTGGCAGGCGGCCAGGGGGGCCAGCAGGATCAGGCCAAGGGCAAGGCGGCGGGGCGGCATGGACGGCTCCACGATTCGACGTGTCGGACGACAGTTGTCTCCTGACTAGCCTCGCTCAGCGGCAAAGGTTGTGTCTTTCCCGCCGCAGGGTGGATGCCGCGTACGGTACGAGGCGCCTTGATCTCGCCGCATCCTCGCGAGGGCCACCCTCTTCGGTTCAACCGACGGTATTGCACGCCGGGACACCCGCCCCCATGATCGGCCCCGCTCCCGGACACGGCAGGATGCGACATGGCCGATACGCAGACGCTCACGACGATCGATGTGGAGGCGCCTGTCGCCGGCCTCGCGCCCGCCATCCACCTCGACCACTGCGTCATCCACGTCACCGACTGGGAGCGTTCCAACGCGTTCTACCGAGATGTGATGGGCGCGGAGGTCATCTCACTGGGCGTCGGCTCCGCCTATCGGTTCGGCGGGGTTCAGCTGAACGTCCACGGGCCCGGGGTCGAGGCGACGCCGCTCGCCGAACGACCGGTGATGCCCGGCAACAGCGACCTGTGTTTCCGCTGGTCAGGGCCGATCAAGACGGCTGCTGCGCATCTCGCCGCCCACGGCGTCCCCATCGAACTGGGGCCCGTGGAACGCAACGGCGCGGCCGGGCTCGGGATCAGCGTGTATTTCCGCGACCCGGACGGTTCCCTGATGGAATTCATCACCTATCCGGAGGCGTGAGGCCGCCGATCCCGACGCTTCGCGTCGGACCCTCCGCTCCGACGGTCTCTCAGCCCTGGCTCTGCGCGAGTTGCTGGTTCGTCTGTTCCAGGCGCAGGGCCAGCTCGCGCATGACCGCAATGCCGATCTGGGGAAACTGCGCGAGCAGCTCGAGGAACACCGCCCGGTCGATCCGGAGGGCATTGGCCGGCTCGACCGCCGACACCGTGGCGGAGCGCGGCTGGTCGGCCAGGATACCCATCTCGCCCACCAGCGCATTGGCGCCGAGGAGCGCGAGGCGGAATGGCCCCTGCGGCCGGTCGATGGAGACTTCGGCGGTCCCGTCGAGCAGCAGGTAGGCGGCGTCCGCCGCATCCCCGCGGGCGAAGAGTTGCTGGCCAGCCTCGAAGTGGACGCGCTCGCTCGTGAACGCCAGCAGCTTGAGACGCGACGGCTCGACGCCGCGAAACAACGGTACCTGACGCAGCGAGGATACCTCGGTGTCGAGGGTCATGGGCGGGCTCCTGGGACGGCTCCAACGGCGCGACGTCCCTCCCGGCACGGCACGATTCAGCCATCCAATGCCGGTCGGCGCAACTTTGTCCAGAGCGGGCGGTCGAGCCCGCGGCCGACGGTGACGGCAACAGCGTGCGACGGCGCGAGCTCTGCTTTGCCCTTAACGGTTAAGCTTGAATTAACGCCCAATTCTCCTCGGGCGCTTTGCTGCCACCCCCACGAGACGAGGAACCATCGATATTGGCAAAGGTTGTCCATCCAGTGAAAGCAATGCTGAGGAGGCGCTGATGGCATCAGGAAATTCCACCTCGAAGCGAGGTTTCGCCTCGATGGATCTCGAGCGTCAACGGGAGATCGCGAGCAAGGGCGGCCGCAGCGTGCCGGCCGAGAAGCGCTCGTTCTCTCAGGATCGCGAACTCGCGTCGAATGCCGGTCGCAAGGGCGGACAGTCCACGGGTTCCGGACGGCCCGGCGAGGACTAGATCTTATTCCGCGCGGTCCTGTCGGACCGCGCGGTTTCCGTTTTTTTGGGTCTTCCAACGACAAAGCCCCGCTCGCTAAGAACGGGGCTTTGTCGTTGTCGGCATACTGTGTTGCCGCTCAGGTCATGCACCGACCCGGCAGCATCCGACGCGCTTCCGGTCCCGCGAGGGAGCTGATCGACCGTTCGCAGCCTTCCTGGAGAGGCTTACGCATACGCGGCATTTCCTTGTCGCTGGCCGTCTGGCCGGCGCTGGGAGGCATCACCCTGGTGCGTGCCGGGGCGGATGGGATGAAGGCGACACGGCCGTGGCTCAGCGCGCTGATCGCACGAGCATCCGATGATCCGGCCGAACTCTCGATCGACACGCTTGGCCTCCACTGGTCAGCCGTCTCGCGAACGGTCGGATGGACCATCAGGGTCAAGATCGCGGCCGGTCCACTCACGCTGAGAAAGAATCCAGACCGGAACATCGTCGTAATCTCCATGCGGAGCTTGACAGGTTGCACGATCAACGCGGCGGCCTGAAAACGGTTCCTTAACCATTTTAATCTGGATTTCAGGACGTTAATTCAACGGCGCAAATTGCTCTGATCGTCGTACGCGACCGCGCGTCGGATCCCGGGCGTGTGGTCAAGCTGCAACATCTTCATAAATTGCGACCCAGGCCGGGGATTTTGGAACCGCCCCGCCCATCGGTCGTTGTTCAGGCACCCGGCCGCCTGGTCCTCCCCCGCATTCCCCTTGTGCATTGGCCGGAACCTTTCGAACGGGTCGGATCATCTCCGACCCGTTTTTTTCGCGTCGAATCGACCGCATCGAGCATCGGGCAATAAAAAACCCCGGCTTCTGGCCGGGGTCGTCGTTACGTTAAAGGATCGATTGCGGCGTTCGCCGCGCCGGATCAGGCCGTCTTCGACTCGCGCCGACGTGCGCTTTGCTGGAAGAACAGGGCCTGACTGATCACGGCCGAGACATTCGCGGGTTGGAACGGCTTGGCGATGAGGAAGGCTGGCTCTGGCCGCTCGCCGGTGAGGAAGCGCTCCGGATACGCGGTGATGAAGATCACCGGAACCTCGAAGGTCTTCAGGAGATCGTTGACCGCATCGAGGCCGGAGCTGCCGTCCGCGAGCTGGATATCGGCCAGGATCAGGCCCGGGCGTGTGCCTTCGGATGCGATCTTGATGGCTTCGGTGCGCGTCCGAGCCACACCGATGACATTGTGGCCGAGCCCCTCGACGAGGGCTTCCAAGTCCATGGCGATCAGGGGCTCGTCCTCGATGATGAGGATCTCGGTGGCCATGTCGGCGGCGAGTTCGCGGCCCGCCTCGTCGACGAGGTCCCGAACCTGACCGACGTCGACGTCGAGGATGATGGCGGCATCCTCCTCCGAAAAGCCTTCGAGGCAGGAGAGCAGGAACGCCTGACGGGGAAGCGGCGTGATCTGCCCGAGCCGCACCTCGGCCGGAAGGTCGTGCTGAACCTGCTCGCTCTGGCCGTTCACCGAGAGCGAATTCCAAATGCGCGTGAAGACGCGAAACAGATCAGCCTTCACGTTCGAGCTGCGGCCGAGCGTCTCCGGCTCATTCACCAGAGTTTCGAGCGTCGCCGCCACGTAGGCGTCGCCAGCCACTTGGCTGCCGGTCAGCGCCCGCGCGTAACGGCGCAGGTACGGCAGGTGCTGAACGACGAGTTGAGCTGTCGACATTATATCCCCTTGGCTGTGCCGTTCTCTCGGGCGCCTCCGCCACAACGCGGAATGCCGGGCTCCGTTCCGCCGGTCGGGAACCCATTGTTCACACCAGCGTTGCAGCAGCAGCCATGGCCTATGTGACGCCGCAAAACAATCGCGGCGATGTCGCTTGTCGACATCCAAGGGGACCTGAGTATGGACGAACACGGATCGGGCGCCGGCCCCTCCCCCGAGGGCGCGCTCCCGAAGACGAGTGACGATCCCGCGGGGCAGGGCCTCAGTGATCATACCCAGAAGCGGATCGGACTGCACCTGCGCGCGATGTACGATACGATCATCCAGCAACCGGTTCCAGACCGCTTCCGCGATCTCATCGCTAAACTCGACGGTACGACGTTTGATCCGGACCCGGACGCCTGAGAGGCCACGGCGGACGGCCTATCACCGTCAATCGCTGTCTTCGACGAAGAAGGGCCGCTCGCGTGAACGAGCGGCCCTTTCCATGCTGTTCGGATCAGGGTTTCATCCTGACCCGGACCTATGTCAGAGGGTCGGCGAGCGGCCGCGCATCAGGCCGATCACGGCCGAGATGGCGAAGAGCACGATCGCGACGAAGAACACGAGCTTGGCGGCTTCCATCGCCGTGCCGGCAATGCCACCGAAGCCAAGCAGCGCCGCAACGAGGGCGACGACCAGGAATGTAACGGCCCAACCGAGCATGTGACTCACCCTTATCAAGTATGGTGCAGCATCGGCTGCGACCTCATGTCAGCATAACGCCAAGTTAGCGATCGGGTTCCTGCTGTGGTCACACGACGGCCACGTTTTCGACACGACCGGTTTGGCGGCTGATTCGGAGGGCCACGAGACCGTGCGCTCGGGCGGATCGCGCGCCTCAGACCGGACGGCGGCCCACCGCCCGTCGCCAGACCAATACGGACACCACGAGAGCGGGGACGAATTGAGCGAGGCCGTTCTCGGCGAGGTCGGCGGGGGCCAGATGCAGCCCCAGCGTGAGCCGCGTCAGCGCGTTCAGAAGAAGAACGACGACGCAGAAGAGTATGGCGGCGGCGAGCGCGGCGACGAAATCGGGCATGGCGGCTTCTCCGGGAGACCCCGAAGGCGATCACGCAACCCCTGCGCCAGACCTGTCCCGCCTCAGGAGGCGGGGGGCCGCGTTGCCATCATCGACGGGCGCGCCGCAAACATCGTGTACCAGGCCGCGAGGGCCGGATGGGCATCAGGCCAGGCGAGTTCGGCGAACCGCAGGTCGAGGTAGCCGAGGGTGCAACCGAGAGCGATGGTCCCGATATCCACGCGGGCCTCGAGGCGCCTCGCATTGGCTTCGAAGCTCGCGAGTACACTCTCGATCTTCGCGGTCTGTCCGGCGATCCAGGCGGCTGAACGCTCGGATTCACGGCGGGCCGTCAACTCGTACCGGACCAACAGCGCGGCATCGAGCATGCCGTCCGCCGTGGACTGATCGTTCAGGGCGGTCCAGCGCGCGGGGCCGCTCGCCGGGAACAGGCCGCCCCCGGCCCGGGTATCGAGGTATTCGCAGATGACGCGGCTGTCGGCGATCGCCTGACCGGACTCGTCGATGAGGGTCGGCACCTGCGCCATGGGGTGCCGGGCCAGGACCGTCCCGTCACGCTTCATCGGATGGGCGGCGGCGGGAAGCAGTTCGAGACTGTCCGTAAGACCGTGCTCGAAGGCGACGACCATGACTTTCCGCGCAAAGGGCGAAAGGTGTGAATGAAACAGCTGCATTGGGATCGATCCAGGTCCGAGACGTGGCGTGCGCCGACGATCAGGGGCGTCGTCCGCTGGCCGGCTTCGGCCGGGGCGCCGATGATGCGGGAGCCGTTGCGCTCGGCGCCACGGCGGCACGCGGCGTCTCGATCACGAGGCGCTTGACCGGCCAGCCGTCCGCCCAACGCTCCATGTCGCCGAAGCGGGGATTGCCTTTCAGGGTGCCGGCGTCGCTGCCGGCGAAGGCCGCGGTGGCCGCGAGATCGAAGGTCTTCCAGTAGGCGAGATAATCCAGGCTGTCGGCGCGGGCATTGTTGATCTGTGCCACCAGCGTGGTCTGCTCGCCCGTCAGCGCCATGTCGGGCGTCCATTTGAAGGGGGGTGCCGGCTGCTTCGGATCGCGCGGAGGCTCCGGCGGCAGCTTGATCGCGCCGCCATCATAGGCGGGATCGACCGCCGCCGGTGAGGACAGCGTTGCTGTCAGGGCCGGAAAACCGTGATCGTCCGATAACGCCCTCAGGAACAGCTTGCGATCGGTGGCAACCGCGCTCGCCTCCCGCAGGAGGCGTCGGGCGGCCAGATCCGCCGCGCGCGCATCGCGGTCGCCGATCACCGTGATCACGAGGGTCTCGGAGGCGATCCGGGAGAGATCGTGAAGGACGACACCACGCGACCGTGCATCGCTCGCGATTCCACCGGGCATGATTGCAAAGACGAGGCGCGGCACGGGCAATCCCTGCTCCCCGGCATCCGCCGCGATGTTCGCCGCGATCGGAGCGCCGGCCAGATGCCCGATCAGCGCGACGCGCTTCAGGTCCGGCTTCGCCTCCGCATCCGTGCCGAGTTCCGCGAGGGCCGCCTTGAGCAGGCGCTCGGCGATGGCACTCGCATCGGCCGGCCGCGTGCGGTTCACCTCCTGGAAGCGGGGAAAGATCACCAGGGCCCCGGTGCGTGCCAGATGGTCGATCCAGCCTCCGTAGGCCTGGGGATTCGGCGCACCCCAGGCATGGAGCAGCACGATGACCGGGCGTCCTTCCGAGGGCGCCGCCCCAGCTTTGTAGAACACGAAGCTTCCGGCGCCGGCCTTGCCGAGGCCGCGCTTCGTGATCGTCGCGTCGCGGTCGCCGATCCCGCCAGGGCCCTCCTTCGGCTGAGCCGGGGGAGCTGCAGACCACGCGGGCTGCGCCATGGCAACCAGGGCCGCGAGACCGCAGGCGGCCAAACCGAGATGTAAGTTCAAACGCATGGGAGGCCCGACTGATCGACCCGGCGCGTCCGAAGGATGCCCTCCGTCAACGGGATCTGATTTCAGGGAGCATCATACGGGAAATGCGTGCCCCTGAATGCGGCATTCCGGCCGCACTTCATCCGGCGATTCGATTGTCAGGAGGCGTCGCCACCCCGACGTTCATCGATCATCGCGGCCAGACGCAGGAGCTCGCTCGGCTGTGCCGAATCCGTCAGATCGTCGTACACGTCGCGCAAATTGCTACCGAGGGTCGACAGCATGCGCTGATCGGAGAACGCCGTGAGAGACGACCAGGACTCGTCGATCATCGGGCTGCGCAGGGCGCGAACGGGTTTCATGGCTGACTCACCGGCCATCGAGCGGCCTTTCAATTTCCGAGACCGGTCAACGGGCGATTACACGGATGTTTCCATAAAGGTATGATAATACTTTAGGCACCGGTCGGTGGTGAGCCGATCACGTCGGGGCCTCGCTTGGCACCGTCCGGACGCCCGGCGGCTTCCTCCACCCAGGCGAGGATGTCGGCCGCGCGCCATGGCTTCGGGATGAAGGTTGCGGAGACGCGCAGATCGCTCGGCTGGTCGCCGGCATCGCCCGAGGTCAGGAGCACCCGCACCCGTGGCCAGGTCACACCGATGATCCGGGCGAGTTCGAAGCCGCCGATTGGCCCCGGCGTCCGCACATCCGAGAAGACGACGCTGACTTCGTCCGCCCTGTCATTGAGGATCGCGAGTGCGCGTTCGGCCGTCTCGGCCTCGATGACGCGGAAGCCCGTTTCTTCCAGCAGTTCGGCCGCGAGGAAGCGCTCGTCGGGCTCGTCCTCGACGACGAGGATCACGGGTCGTGCGTCCGAGGATGTCACAGCACTCATGGGTCCGGAACGCTCTTGAGGCCAGAACGGCGGGCCGCTTACATCGTTGCGCCATGCGCGCACAAAAGTGTCAATGTGTCTGATTGGACTATCGCGGGGCGCCCGACCACACGACAGCCCGGCTGTGCTTTAAAGGTCACGCTTGGAGCAGGGTTTTAGCCAACACCGTGCATCTTGAGAAAGGATAAAGCCCGCTCCCAACCATCCTTCGCTTCGGTTGGACGATAACTTGGCCGGTAATCCGCATGGAAGCCGTGCGGGGCATCCGGGTAGACGACCAGTTCGACCGACTTGCCCGCCGCCCGCGCCTTGTCGCGGGCCGCCTCCACAGCCGCCACCGGAATACCGGTATCGGCACCGCCATAGAGCGCGAGGATGGGGGCGTGGATTTCCGCGGCCACATCCATGCCGGTGAGGGGCTGGATCGGCGACGGCTCGCCACCGACCGGACCATACCACGCGACGCCGGCCTTCAGGTCCTTCCGGTGAGCGGCGTAGAGCCAGACGCCGCGTCCGCCGCGGCACCATCCCATGGTGCCGATCCGCCCGCCATCGCCACGCGAATGGGACACGGCCCAGGACGCGGCCGCGTC
This sequence comes from Methylobacterium sp. FF17, assembly GCF_025813715.1. NCBI lineage: Bacteria > Pseudomonadati > Pseudomonadota > Alphaproteobacteria > Hyphomicrobiales > Methylobacteriaceae > Methylobacterium > Methylobacterium flocculans. Next base: position 3,631,754 of record NZ_CP107532.1, on the reverse strand, counting down.
GAGGTCGACGATCCACTGGGCATCGGGCGTCTTGGAAATCACGTCACGGATGATCGCCTTCGCATCCGTCATCGTCGAGAGGTCGCCCTGGCGCGCGTAGAGCTCCGGAGCGACGGCGCAGTAGCCGACCTTGGCGAGGCGCCGGCAGATATCCTTGATGTAGTCGTGGACCCCGAAGATCTCCTCGATCACGAGGACGATGGGGAACGGCCCCTCCCCCTTCGGCATGGCGCGGTAGCCAGGCATCGGTCCGTCCGCCGCCGGAATCTGGACCTCCCCGGCTTCCAGACCCTCCGCATCGGTGTGGATCACCTGGGCTTCCACGGCCGTCGTGGCCAGGGTGAGGCCGGTCATCAGGCTCGTCATCACGAAGCCGCGCCGCGACAGGGGTGGCACCACGAGCCCGGAGAGTTCTCCGATTGGAGCGGCTTCGGTCAGGTCATCCGGACAAGCGGCCATGGTGTCCCCCGTCGACATCGAGCGTCTTCAGATCAGCTAGGGCATCGCGCGGCCACGGCGAGCCCGGGAAGGTCTCAGGACGTGGCGCGCTGGCGCGGGGCCTCGCCCGTCAGGTGCGTCACCGGCATTCCGACGCGACGGCTGGTCGCCCGCGTCTCGCTGCCAGGACTGCGCTTGCGAGCCGGCAGCGAGCCCGGGGATTTGACCGTGTTGACGGATCTCGGCCGAACGACGTCGCCCAGCGCAAGGAACTCCTCGGTACCGCCCGCCTGCGCGGTGTGCTTCGTTCCGGGACCTTGGACGAGCCCGAATCCGACCGCGAACGACCGTGCGAGGCTCGCATCCGGAATCTCACCGAATGCTTCCAGTGCCGCCAGGAAGGCCTGCCGGAAGCTGCGGGGGGTGCACCAGTTCTTCTCCGCGAGGTGCAGCGGCCACTCCCAGAGGTCGCCCCGGCGCATACCGATCGTCTCACGGGTGATGAAGTAGCCCGTGCCGCGGTGTTCGAGACCTTCGCCGAGCACCCGCCAGTCCGCGTTCTCGAACAGGGCGACCGTGGATGCACAGGTCTCGTTCGGATGCAGGTCGAACATGATGTCCCCTCTCGATCGCTGTGTCGGGCCGCGTGCGGGCGGTCCGAAGCGTTTCAGAACATTAAGGGAACAGTGCTCCGAAACGGTACAGGCGTCAAGCCGGTGTTCTCGATGTGTTCGGGGTGTCCGCCGCGGTTACCGGGGCTTGGCGCCGAACAGCGGATGCTCCACCCGGTCGCCGGCGTGAAGCTTGAGACGGGCCGCCGTCCCGGCATTCAGTTCGAGGACGGAGAGCACAGGCTCGTTCGAGGGGATGACCTTGGTGGAGAGCGGCTCGGTCTCGGCCGCGATCTTCGCGATGGTGCCGTCGGCGCGGATGAACAGCATGTCGAGGGGCAGGTAGGTGTTCTTCATCCACATGGCCACCGGTGCGACGGCCTGGAAGTCGAACAGCATCCCGTGGTCGGGCGGCATGGTCCGGCGGTACATCAGGCCGCGCGCCCGGTCGGCGTCGTTGCGCATCACCTCGACGGCAAAGATGTGCCGGCCTTCCCGGCCGACGATGCTCAGGCGCTCGGTCGGACCGGACGCGGCGTCCTGAGCCGCCGCCTGCGCGAGGCCGAGGAAGATCAGGGTGAAAAGCGCGCGAAACCCATCACGCGCGTCGAACATGCGTCGAGAAACCACCGGACCATCCGTCAATGTGAAGCGGGCAGCGCGCCGTCGAGCAACCGGACCTCGGCCGCCATCTTGCCCTTCGAGCCGTCACCGTAGCGGACGAGAACCATCTCGCCAGGCTTGAGTTCGGCGATTCCGTAACGGCGAAGCGTCTCCATGTGCACGAAGATGTCCGGCGTTCCGTCGCCCCGGCTCAGAAATCCGAAGCCGCGCAGGCGGTTGAACCACTTCACCACGGCGGTTTCGAGACCGCTGGTGGGCGTGACCGTCACATGGGTGCGGGGCAGCGGGAGTTCGGAGGGATGGGTAGCCGTCGTCTGGTCGAGAGAGACGACCCGGAATGCCTGCCAGCCCCGCGCCCGTTCCGTCGCCTCCACGACGACCCGCGCACCCTCGCTGGCGTTCTGGTAGCCGTCACGGCGCAGGCAGGTGATGTGCAGAAGCACGTCCGCCGATCCGTCGTCGGGCACGATGAAGCCGAAGCCTTTGGCAACGTCGAACCACTTGATATGGCCCGAGACTTCGATGAGGTCGAGGGGGCGCGTCATCTCCCCCGCCAAGCCCTCACCGGCGCGGGTGTCGTCGAGGTCCCCCGACGAGCGCCGCCCAAACGGGCCTGAACCGAAATCGTCCGACATGTAAGCAACCCATACCGAATCACGCCAAGCGACTCATGGGAGAGATTAACAAAGTCATGACTCTGCGGAAGCCCGTTTCACGGCCGCAGGACGCCCCGACTGCCGTATTGTTCGCCACGGCGGTGCGCTTGCAACAGGCCGCCCCGGCATGGCCCCGCAGAACCCCTGGTCACGGCACAGCATTTCGAAGGGACGGCGGCCCGCATTGAAGTTTGATTCAGCAGGTGTCGGGAATCGCGTTGCCCGCGATGCGTCGCCCGGGCTGCGGATCGGTGCTAGGGGCTCGGCGGATGACCCGCCCCCCTGCTCCGCCAGTTATTCGTCTTGCACGCTTCGATGTCATCGATGCGGCGCGGGGCGTCGCGCTTGCCGCGATGGCGGCCTACCATGCGACCTGGGACCTCGGCGCCCTGCGGCTGACCCCCGAGAACTACGCGCTGACCCCGCTCGGACGTCTCGCCGCCCACGGGATCGCAGGAGGTTTCCTGATCCTCGTCGGCATCGGCCTCGTGCTGATGAACGGGACAGGGATCGCCGTGCGGCCTTTCACGCTGCGGCTCGCACGCATCGCCGGGGCGGCGCTCCTCGTCACCGGGGCCACGCTCGTCACGGATCCGTCGAGCTACATCTTCTTCGGCATCCTGCACTGCATCGCGGTGGCCAGCGTCCTCGCCCTGCCGTTCCTGCGGCGCCTGCCGGTCTGGGCCGTCGTGGTTGCCGCCCTCGCGGTGCTGGCCGCGCCTCACCTCGTCGCGGCGGATTGGCTCGACGCACCGTTCCTGGCCTTCCTCGGCCTCGGGCGCGGAACGCCGCAGACCAACGACTACGTGCCGCTGTTTCCCTGGTTCGGTCTGGTGCTCGCCGGCATCGCCCTGGCCCGGTCCGGATGGGCGGCCTTCGCCCGCTCGCGGCTCGGCGTGTGGCGGGCGACGGGACGGCTGGGGCGCGGGCTCACCTTTGCCGGCCGGCACAGCCTCGCGATCTATCTCGTCCACCAGCCCGTGCTGATGGCGCTGCTTACCGGGCTCGTCACCCTGACCGGACCGCATCCGCAGGCGGGCGTCGCCGAATTCCGGGCGGTCTTCGTTCGCAACTGCCTCGCGACGGGGGGAGAGTCGCGGGCCTGTGCCATGGCGGCGGCCTGCGTCTCCGATGCTTTCCGGCGCGAGGGCCTCTGGGCCGAGAAGCCCCGCAGCTTCAGCCCCGAGGAGCGCCTGCGGGCGCAGGGACTCTCGCAGGGCTGCTACGAGGCGGCGGAGGGAACGGCGCCCGTGCCGTGAGGCCGGGACCGTTCCCGGTCGCGCTCAATCCTGACTCAGTCCTTGGCGCGCTCCACGTAGGAGCCGTCCTCGGTCATGATCACCACGCGGGTGCCGACCGCGATATGCGGCGGGACGGCGGTGCGCACGCCGTTGGAGAGGATCGCGGGCTTGTAGGACGACGAGGCGGTCTGGCCCTTCATCGCCGGCTCGGTCTCGGTCACTTCGAGGACGACGCGCTGCGGCAGTTCGAGGGTCAGCGCCACGCCGTTATGGCTGGAGACCATCACGGCCATGCCTTCCTGGAGGTACGGCGCGGCGGAGCCGACGACGTCCTTGGGGATGGCGACCTGGTCGTAGTTCTCGGGGTTCATGAAGTGAAAGCCCTCGCCGTCCTCGTAGAGGAAGGTGTGCTCCCGGTCTTCGACGAAGGCGCGCTCCACCGACTCGGTGGTGCGGTAGCGCTCGGACACCTTTACGCCGTCGGTGATGCGGCGCATGTCGAGCTGCGTCACGGGGGTGCCCTTGCCGGGATGGATGTTCTCGACCGTCAGGATGACGTAGAGCTTGCCGTCCTTGTCGACGACGTTGCCCTTGCGGAGCGTAGAGGCGATCACCTTCACGGGGTCTGGTCCTGCTGTGTGCGTAGAGAAAAACGGGTGCGTCGCCCCGGCGCGGTGTCATCCGCGGGAGCGACATCTTGGCCCCGCCACTAACCTATCCGAGCCCCCGTTGCCAGTCGCCCCGTGAGGCGGCGCCCAAGAGCCTTCCCATCCAGGCCATGATCCTCACTCCATCGCGTCCCGCATGAGCACCCCCTCCCCCTGGTGGTCGCCGCACCGGCATGCCGACCGCCGCCCCGCCCTGATGGCGCGAAACCGCATCGTGGCGGCGTTCCGGGCGCATTTCGCGCGCGCCGACTTCGTCGAGGTGGAGGCCGCCGCGCTGCAGGTCTCGCCGGGCAACGAGGCCCACCTTTCGGCCTTCGCCACCGAGGCGCTCGGGCCGGATGGCACCCGCCAACCCCTCTATCTCCACACCTCCCCGGAATTCGCCTGCAAGAAGCTCCTGGCCGCCGGCGAGAGGCGGATCGCCTGCTTCGCGCAGGTCTTTCGAAACCGCGAGCGTGGGCCGCTGCATCATCCGGAATTCACCATGCTCGAATGGTACCGGGCCGGCGCCGATTACACCGTCCTGATGCAGGATTGCGCCGCGCTGCTGGCGCTCGCGGCCGAGACGGCGGGATCCGCCACCTTGCGCCACCGGGGACGGGAGGCCGACCCCTGCGCGGCGTTCGAACGCGTTACCCTGGCGCAGGCCTTCGCCGAGCGGGCGGGCATCGACCTCCTCGCCACGGTCGATGCCGATGGTCGGACGGACCGCGCCGCTTTGGCCGCCGCCGTCGCTGCGGCGGGGCTGCGGGTGGCCGACGACGACAGCTGGGCCGACCTCTTCAGCCGCGTCCTCGTCGCCCGCATCGAGCCGCATCTCGGCATCGGCCGTCCCACCATCCTGTGCGAGTACCCTGTGAGCGAAGCGGCCCTCGCGCGTCCGAGCCCGCGCGACCCCCGGGTGGCCGAGCGGTTCGAGCTCTATGCCTGCGGCGTCGAGCTCGCCAACGCGTTCGGCGAACTCACGGATGCCGAGGAGCAGCGCCGGCGCTTCACCCTGGAAATGGCCGAGAAGGCGCGCGTCTACGGGGAGAGCTATCCCCTCGACGAGGAGTTCCTGGCGGCGCTGGCCATCATGCCGGAGGCGAGCGGGATCGCCCTCGGCCTCGACCGTCTGGTGATGCTCGCCACGGGCGCGCCGCGCATCGAGGATGTGATCTGGACCCCCGTGGCGGGACCTCCGGCATGAACCCGCCCCTGCGCAATCCCGCCGCCCTGGTCCGGGCCGGACTCGTCGCCCCGGGCGACCTGCCGGCCCTCGAGGCCGTGGCGGCGCGCTACGCCGTGTCGGTGACGCCCGACATGGCCGCGTTGATCGACCCGCACGATCCGGCCGACCCGATCGCCCGCCAGTTCCTGCCCCGCGCCGAGGAGCTGACGACGCGCCCGGAGGACGATGCCGATCCGATCGGCGACGACGCCCACAGTCCCCTGCGGGGCATCGTCCACCGCTATCCCGACCGGGTGCTGCTCAAACCCCTGCATGTCTGCCCGGTCTATTGCCGGTTCTGCTTTAGACGTGAGATGGTCGGCCCGGACGGGCTCGGCATGCTGAGCGAGGCCGATCTGGCGCAGGCGCTCGCCTACATCGCGGCGGATCCCGAGATCTGGGAGGTGGTGGTCACGGGGGGCGATCCCTTCGCGCTCTCGCCCCGTCGCCTCGCCGCCCTCGCGGCGGCGCTGGCGGACATTCCGCATGTGCGGGTGCTGCGCTTCCACACCCGCGTGCCGGTGGTCGATCCCGTTGCGGTGACGGACGATCTCGTCGCGGCCCTCAAGCGCTTCGGGCGCGCGGTCTTCGTCGCGCTTCATGCCAACCATCCGCGTGAGTTCACCTCTGCCGCCGAGACCGCGATCGCGCGCCTCGTGGATGCCGGGATCCCAATGGTCAGCCAGTCGGTGCTCCTCGCCGGGGTGAACGACGATCCCGATACCCTGAGTCTTCTGATGCGCCGCTTCGTCGAGAACCGGGTGAAGCCCTACTACCTGCATCACGGGGACCTCGCGCCGGGCACCAGCCACCTGCGCACGGATCTCGCCCGGGGGCGGGACCTCGCCCGATCCCTGCGCGGCCGGCTCTCGGGCCTCGCCCAGCCCCTCTACGTCCTCGACATCCCGGGCGGCCATGGAAAGGTGCCGGCCGGGCCGGACTACGTGGAGGCGGACGGGACCGGATGGCGGGTGACCGACCCGCGCGGGGTTCCGCACGCCTACCCGCCGAAGCGGGATGACTGAGGACGCGGGAGCGACCGGGGTCCCGCGTTGACAGGCCGGCAGCGCCAAGCTTTTGATGCGCCCGGACTTTCGTGCATTCACTCAAGGTCGGTCCCTCGCCGCGCACGCGTCGTGGAACAGCCCTTTCGCCGGAGAAGCTGATGGGCGCGTTTCAGGATTTCGTCGGACGCTTTACCCAGAACGTCGCGGCTTATCTCGGGGACCGCGCCCTGATGGAGGCGGCGGTTTCGGCCGCGGCCAACGTCATCCTTGCCGATTACGAGGTCGACGAGGAGGAGATCGAGGTGGCGCTCGCGGGGATGCGCGCCAACCCGATCCTGGAGAAGGGCTACGACACCCTCAAGCTGGAAGCCGAGCTGTTCGAGGGGATCGCCCGCGCGCGCACCCGCGCCGGGCGGGCCGAGAACCTGCGCTTCGTCTCGGCGCTCGCGGATCGCGAGATTGACCAGCGCAAAAGCGTGTTCCTGATCGCGGCCGATGTCGCCGATCAGGCCGGTATCAGCGCGGTCGAACACGTCGCGCTCAGTGAGATCGCCGGCGCCCTCGGGGTCGACAAGGACGCGCTCCTCGCCTCGGTCGCCGGAGGCTGAGGCTCAATCGGCCACTTGATTTGCGACCAGGGCCGCATCCTTGCCGACCTGGCGCTCGAAGCGGCGGGGTAGCAGGTTGGAGCGGGCCATCCGACGCGTGCCCATCACCGTCAGGATCAGGGCGACGGCGGCGAACGGGGTGCCGACGATGAGCGCCGCCAGGACCTCCGAGCCGATCAGCGCGGCGAGCCCCTTCACCAGGGCCACGAACAGCATCACCAGGGCGGCGACCACCAGCGTGAGCGCCGTCCCGAACCGGGCCACGAGCCCCAGGATCGCGCGGATGTTCCCATCCGTCTCCCGGCGCATCAGTTCGAGTTCCTGACCCACGAGGTCGCCGCCGTGGCGCAGGCCCTCGCTGATCAGGCTGCGCAGGCTCGGCGTCGGTCGTGCCATCGTGTCGGATCCTCTTCGTCGGACGGTCCCGGAAACCCGGGACCCTGAAGGCCACAACCGTGACGGTACGATCCCGTTCCGGCCGACACGGTCTCTCAGGGCGCGGCCGCCTCCGGAATCGCTCCGATCGCCGCTGCGATGGCGTCGAGGAGCGTCGTGTCCTCCCCCGTCATGGCCTCCATCGAGGCCATGCGGGCGACGACGGTGGCGGCGATGCTTTCCTCCACGGTACCCTCGGCGAGCGCGTAGTAGACCGTCGCCTGCCGGCCGTCGCGGTGGCAGCGCCCCTCGATCTGCGCGAGTTGAATCGCGCTGTGGCGCAGGTCGTGGACGATCAGGGCGCGGGTGCGTTCGCCGCCGGGCATCTCGCCCTCGTGCAGCGAAATCGACTCCGTGACGGTGAAGATCACCGCGTCGAGGTTTCCGGTCTGGAATGCGAGGCGCGTCGCCTCGTTGGCCTCGCCCGAGCGCGTCCCCGTGATGGCGTCGGCCCGCCAGCCCGCCGTCCGCAGGGCCTCCACGAGGGCGTCCCCCGTTTCCAGGAAAGCCACCGAGACCGCGATCTGCTGCCCCTCCTCCAGCAGGAGGTCGGCGAAGGCGGCGGTGCCGGCGACCCGCAGCAGGCTCGCCTTCTGGCGAAAACGCAGATCGGCGGCCCAGCCCGCCGGCTTGCGGGTGCTGCCCCCCAGGAGGCCCCATTCGCGCCGGAACTCCCGCCATGTCGCGTCGTAGAGGCGCCGTTCGGCCGGGCTCAAGGCGACGGGGCTGAGTTCGCGCTGGACTTCGGGCCAGCCGGCGATGTCGGCGGGGCGCCGCCGCATTCCGATCGCGCCCGCGCCCTTGAACAGCAGGTCGGCCATCACGGCGCAATCGTGCGGGTTCGCCTCCCAGGACCAGTTGGTCCAGCGCCCCTTCGCGCGCCCGATCCCGAGGCGTTGCATCAGGACGCGAAACTCCGCCAGCGCCTCGCTGGGCTGGCCCGCCGCCTCGCCGAGGAGGCGCCCAAGATACGAGAGTTCGTGCGGGGCTTGGCCGGCCGTGGCGCTGAGATAGACCGTGAACGCGGCCGCCTGCGCGATCTGCCGGCAGACCAGGCTCTGCTGCGCATAGGGGTTTCGCAGGCGATGGCTCTCGTCGAAGACGACCAGGGGCCAGGCGCGCTTCGGCGTCCCGTGCCGGGCCAGCGCGTTGTTCCGGGCCCGCGTCGAGCGGCTCCGATTCACCGGGGGCGGCGCCATCAGAGCCTTGGTGCGCTCGTAGTTCGTGAGCGTGACCGCCTTGTCGGCCAGACCCGAGAGGGCGATGGTCCGGCGCCATTGCGGCATCGCCCCCTTGGGGCAGACGATGAGGATCTCGCGCTCGGGCATCGCCGCCAGCGCGCTCCAGACCGAGAGCGTCTTGCCGAGTCCCGTCGTGTCGCCGAGCAGGAAGCCGGAACGTCCCGCCGCGCGCGCGGCCAGGATTGCCCGGCTCGCCGCGACCTGATGGGGGCGCGGGATCAGTCGTGCCGCAACCTGCATCAGGTTCGTGCGCCGGCGGATCGCGGGGAGCGCGAAACTGGTCTTGAGGACCGGGTTCCGCGGCCTCGCCGATATTTTGACGGCGGCCTCACCATGTTCTGAAAACCTTGGAACTGTTCAGGTTGTGCTTTTGTTAAGGTGTCGTCCCGACGCGCGGTCGGGTGCCGCAATCGGAGAGATCGATGCCGACGATTCCGCTATCCGCCGCGCCGCGCGCGGCGATGGTGTCTGCCTTCGCGTTGCTGATGCTCGGACTTCCGGCCCATGCGCAGAGCAGCGAAGGCAGTCTCTTCGACCTGCTGTTTGCCCCCGCCCGCCCCGCCCCGCAAGTGGTGCCGGCCCCGGTTGCCGCTCCGGACGCATATGCCCCGACGCGCCGCTCGATCCGCCGCGCCGTCACCACCCGCCAGCGCCCCAAGATCCGCTACGTGGCCCTCCCGAAGGCGGAGCCTCTTCAGATCAAGATCGCGGATCGCCAGACGCCCCTCGACATGAAGGCGGGTCCGGCCGCTGCCTTCATGAAGGACGAGACCCTGCGCCCCGGCGATATCGTGGTCATGAAGGACGGACCCAAGGTCTTCGTCGGCAAGCCGGACGACCGCCACACGGCGCGCGACTTCGAGAGCGTCGGGCGCTCAGACTTCATCGATCGCCGCACCCGCAACCAGCTCGCCGCCATGATGCTCCCGGTCGGGGCTATGCCCGCCGACCAGGCCCGCCGGATGATGGCCCAGGCCCGCAAGGTCATGCCGGCGACCGTCGACCAGCCGGTCCGGATCGAGGCCACGGCGATGCGCGTCATCAATCCCTGGACGACCGCCCGCTAGGCGTCGCGCGACTCAGGCCGCCCGGACGCCGGCCAGGAAGTCGTCGACCTGGCTGCGCAAGGACGCCGCCTGCCCGGCGAGTTCGCTGGCGGCGGACAGAACCTGGGACGAGCCGTTCCGCGCCGCTTCCGCCGCCTCGCGCACGCCGACGATGTGGCCCGAGACGGCGCGGGCGCCTTCCGACGCGAGCGCCGTGTTGCGGGCGATCTCCTGGGTCGCCGCGCCCTGCTGCTCGACGGCGGCTGCGATGTCTCCCGAGATGTGTCCGAGGCGCTGGATCACCTCGCTGATGCCCGCGATCGTCTCCACCGAAGCGTTGGTGGAGTGCGTGATCTCCGCGACCTTCGCGGCGATGTCCTCCGTCGCGCGGGCGGTTTGGGTCGCAAGGCTCTTCACCTCGGTCGCCACCACGGCGAAGCCTCGCCCCGCCTCCCCGGCGCGGGCCGCCTCGATGGTGGCGTTCAGCGCGAGCAGGTTGGTCTGTCCGGCGATGCTGGAGATCAGGCCGACGATCTCGTTGATGCTGCTCGCCGCCGTGGCGAGGCGTGCGACATCCCCCTTCATCCGGGCGGCGTCCCGCTCCGCCTCGTCGGCGACGACGGTCGACGTCTCGACGCGGGTGCCGATCTCGCGCACGGAGGCGCTCAGCTCTTCCGTGGCCGCCGCCACCGTGTCGGCCGTGGCGGCGTTGTCCTGGGAAACCGCCGCCACCGCGCCGCTGAGGGACGAGGTGTCGCTGGCGGCCTGGGTCAGGGCGTAGGCGGCGGTCTCGAGCTGGTTGGAGGCCGCCGAAACGGCCTCGACGATGCCTCCGGCCTGTGTCTCGAACCGGTCGGCGAGTTCGAACATCGCCTCGCGGCGCGCGGCCGCCGCGCGCTGGCTCAGGACCTCGGCCTCGGCACTGATGCGGCGACGCTCGGCGATGCTGTCGCGGAAGTCGAAGGCCGCTGCCGCGATGGCACGGACCTCGCGCGCGCCGCCGGTCGGGATCGGTCCGCCGTCCGCCCCGCGTCCGATGGCGGTCAGGGCCGCCGCGATGCGGGCGAGCGGGCGCGCGATGGCGGTTCCGAAGGCGAAGGCCAGCCCGCTGGACACCGTGAGGGTGAGAAGGCCGGCCGTGATCCAGATCGTCGCGCTGCGTTCGGCGGCCGCCCGCGCATCCGCCGCGGCGCCGGCGAGTCCCGTGGTGAGGCTGTCCTCGATGGCCTTGAGCCCGTCGATGCGCTGCGTGGCGAAGCCGAACCAGGCCGGGGCATCGGTGAAGGCCAGGGGCGTTCCGGGCAGCGTGTCGAGGATGCCCTGGCGCAGGCGCTCGACCTCCCGCACGGCCGGGCTCGCCTTGGCGGCATCGAGGAGGGCCGCACCCGCCGGATCGGCGCCGAGGCGGAACAGGGCTTCGTAGGTGGCCTGGCCGGCCATCAGGCCGGTGAGGCGTTCCAGTCCGGCGAGGTCGCTGCGCCCCATGCTGATGATCGCCGAGGCCGTCGCGCGCTCCTGACCGGCGAGTTCCTTCAGCGACAGGAAGGCGGAATAGGACGCGATGCGGCCTGCAAGCTCGACGCTTGCCGCCACCTGGGACATCTCGCGCACGAGGTCGAGGGCGCTGGCGATGACGCCCGAATAGAGGGCGACGTTCTGGGCCGGGGTGCGGGCGAGGGCGTCGACGCCTCTGCGGTGCTCTGCGATCGCGGCGATCTGGCCGGCCAGCGCCGTTTGGCGACGCGCCACGCCGGGACCGAACGTGTTCGGGTCCAGGCCGGCCGCCGCGTCGAGGCTGGTCCGGCTCTCGTCCGTCCGCCGGCGCTGGGTATCGAGTTCGGCGCGGAACTGGGTGCCCTTCGAGCCCAGGAACAGGTTGGAGGCTCCGCGCTCGCGCTGCGCTTCGTGCACGAACGCGCTGATCCGCCCCGCGAGGCCCGCGAGATCCTGCACCTGCATCATGCGGGTGCGCTCGCTCCAGCGATCGGCGATGGCGAGACCCGCCACCACCGCGAAGGCGAGGCAGGGCGCCAGCGCAACCAGAACGATGCGGGCGCGAAGGGAAGACAGGAAACCGGTGGACATATCGGGGAGCCTACGACGGATGTTCTGGTCTCCTTATGTTTGCAGAGCGGTAAAGGACGGGTTGCCGTCCGCATCGGTGATTGATTTTCCGGCGGAATCGCAGATTTCCATCAGTGTCCGCCATGATCTCCCGGCCCCGCGTCATCGCGAAGTGTCCGTCCGTTCCGTCTCCCGCGTTGACCCATCGGCCCTGTCGGCGCCGATGCCGGACATGGACCTCGGCGTACCCCGATCCGACTTGGCATCAGAACACATCATCTGCTTTTCCAGCGAATAGACCCGGTACAGCGCCAACTTTTTCAGGTGAGCCCTCCGGAAGCATCCAATTCTTTCACCAAAGTCCTGCAACCATCAGCATGAAGATGAAATAAAAGTCTTTGCGGTGAAGTTGGAGAAATAAAATGCTGCAAGCTGTCTCGATCAGGTCGAAGCTGGTCCTGGCCTTCGCTGTCATGGTTGCTCTGGTGATGGCGCTCACCACGCTAGCCTTCCATCAGGCGCGGGTGCTGCACGAGACGGGAGCGGATGTTGCCGAGTTGCGGTTGCCGGCTACACAAATTCTCGGCCGGATCCAGGCGCTGACGCTTCGGGTCCGGATCAATGGAGGCCGCCTCCTCGCGGCCAAGACGGACAATCAGGTCGCGGAAGCCAAGCTCCTGCTCGACCAGCGCCTCGCCGAACTGCAGCAGCAACAGGCGCTGTATCGCGAGCTGCCTGCCTCGGTGGAGGCGCAAGCGACCTATGCGGGCTTCGAACGGGCCTGGAACGGCTATCTGGCACTGCATGAGGCGGCGGTGGTCATGACCGAGAACGACGACCTCGCCGGAGCCGTGCGCAGCTACGACGGGGAGATGTCCGATGGCATCCGCACGGTGATCGCCGAGTTGAACAAGCTCAACGCGCTGATCGAAGCGGCGGCGAAGGCCAGCGTCGCGCAGGCAAATGCCGCCTACGAGGCCGGCACGCTGCAGATGTTGGGGTTCCTCGCCCTCGCGGTGCTGCTGGCGGTCGGCGCAGTGTCCCTCCTCATCCTCGAGGTCAGCCGGCCCCTGACCCGTATGACCGGCGCGATGCACCGCCTCGCCACGGGCGACACCGCCGCGTCGATCCCGGGAACGGGCCGCCGGGACGAGATCGGCGCCATGGCGGCGGCCGTGCAGGTCTTCAAGGACAACCTGATCCGCACCCATGCCTTGGAGGCCGAGACGGCGGAGGCGCGTGCCGGCGCCGAGGCGCAGCGCAAGGCCGCCATGCGGGATATGGCCGACGAGTTCCAGGGGGCGGTCGGCGGCATCATCGCCTCCGTCACGGCGGCGGCGGGGCAATTGCAGGCGACGGCGCGGAGCATGACCGAGACCGCCACCGATACGGCCGGGCAATCCGGCACCGTCGCGTTGGCGGCGCAGGACGCCGCCGCCAACGTTCATGCGGTGTCCGCCGCGGCGGAGGAACTCGGCTCATCGGTCGAGGAGATCAGCCGCCAGGTGGACGGCTCGTCCCGGCTGGCACGCTCGGCGGTGAACGAGGCGGACGAGACGGCCGGCCTGGTGCAGGCCCTGAGCGCCTCGGCCGTGCGCATCAACGACGTGGTGGCGATGATCTCGACCATTGCCGCCCAGACCAATCTGCTCGCGCTCAACGCCACCATCGAGGCGGCCCGCGCCGGCGAAGCGGGGCGCGGCTTCGCGGTGGTGGCCGCCGAGGTGAAGGAACTCGCCAACCAGACCGCGCGGGCGACCGACGAGGTCGCCGGGCAGATCGGTCAGATCCAGGCCTCCACGGCGCAGGCCGTCACGGCGATCAGCGGGATCGCGACCCGCATCCGGGAGATCAACGGGGTCGCGACCTCGATCTCGGCGGCCGTCGAGGAGCAGGGCGCCGCCACCCAGGAGATCGTGCGCAACGTCTCTTGCGCTGCGTCGGGCACCGGGGCTGTCACCGCCGGCATCTCGCGGGTGGCGGGCGCCGCCGGGAAGACCGGCGAGGCGGCCGACGACGTCCTGTCTGCCGCATCCGACCTCTCCGGCCAGTCCCGCAAGCTCGATACCGAGGTCGCTCGCTTCCTCGCTTCGCTGCGGGCCGCCTGAGGTGGGGCCGGGCCCGAAACTTCCGAATGCTTCTCGGGGGCGGGCCGGACGGAGGCGATGTTGAGCCTGTACGCATTTTGTTCTAGTTGAGGACGGATATGCGTGGCGCGCGCCTTGCCCCGTCGGGGCGCGCGCCCGACATGGCGTTCGGGACGGGCCAGCCCCGCCCGGCTCCCGCAGACCTTCCGAAGAGACCCCATGGCCAAAGCCAAAGCCGCCGCCAAGAAGTCCCAAGCCGAGGCGGAGCGCGTCGAGGCGAAGATCGAGGCCCTGTTCGAGGGGGCGCGCGATCAGCGGGTGATCTCGGTGCGCGGCGCGCGCGAGCACAATCTCAAGAACATCGACCTGACGATTCCGCGCGACCGGCTGGTGGTCTTCACGGGGCTGTCCGGCTCGGGCAAGTCGTCGCTGGCTTTCGACACGATCTACGCGGAGGGGCAGCGCCGCTACGTCGAATCTCTCTCGGCCTATGCGCGTCAGTTCCTCGAGATGATGTCGAAGCCGGATGTCGACCAGATCGACGGCCTCTCGCCCGCGATCTCCATCGAGCAGAAGACCACCTCGAAGAACCCGCGCTCGACAGTGGGGACCGTCACCGAGATCTACGACTACATGCGCCTGCTCTGGGCGCGGGTCGGCATCCCCTACTCGCCCGCCACCGGCCTGCCGATCGAGAGCCAGACGGTCAGCCAGATGGTCGACCGGGTCCTCGCATTGCCCGAGAAGAGCCGGCTCTATCTGCTCGCCCCGGTCGTCCGTGGCCGCAAGGGCGAGTACCGCAAGGAAATCGCCGAGTTCCAGAAGAAGGGTTTCCAGCGCCTGCGCGTCGACGGCGAGTACTACCCGATCGACGACGTGCCGAAGCTCGACAAGAAGCTGAAGCACGATATCGACGTTGTGGTGGACCGGATCGTGGTGCGGGCCGACATCGCCGCCCGGCTCGCGGATTCCTTCGAGACGGCGCTGGAGCTCGCCGACGGGATCGCGTTGATCGAGTTCGCCGATACCCCGGAGGGCGAGGCCCCGCGCGAGCCCGTGACCTTCTCCTCGCGCTTCGCCTGCCCGGTCTCGGGCTTCACCATCGCGGAGATCGAGCCGCGCCTGTTCTCGTTCAACAATCCGTTCGGCGCCTGCCCGACCTGCGGCGGTATCGGCCACGAGATGCGGATCGACCCCGAACTCGTGATCTCGGATGCCAAGCTCAGCCTGAAGCGCGGCGCGGTGGGCCCCTGGGCGAAATCGACCTCACCCTATTACGGCCAGACCCTTGATGCCCTGGCCCGGCACTACGGCTTCAAGACCACGCTGGCCTGGGCCGACCTGCCGGCGAAGGCTCGCGAGGTGGTCCTGTACGGTACGGGTTCCGAATCCGTCCGCTTCGCCTACGACGACGGGATGCGCGCCTACGAGGTCAACAAGCCCTTCGAGGGCGTGATCCCGAACCTGGAGCGGCGCTACAAGGAGACCGAGAGCGACGCCTCCCGCGAAGAGATCGCCCGCTTCATGAGCGAGACGCCCTGCGCTACCTGCGGCGGCAAGCGCCTGAAGCTGGAAGCGCTCTCCGTGAAGGTGGCGATGCAGGATGTGGGCGAGATCACCGCGCTGTCGGTGCGCGACGCCCATGCCTGGTTCTCCGATTTGCCCGGCAAGCTGACCGACAAGCAGAACGAGATCGCCTATCGCATCCTGAAGGAAATCCGCGACCGCCTGACCTTCCTCATCGATGTCGGGCTCGAATACCTGACCCTGGCGCGCGGCTCCGGCTCCCTTTCGGGCGGTGAGAGCCAGCGCATCCGCCTCGCCTCGCAGATCGGATCGGGCCTGACGGGCGTGCTCTACGTCCTCGACGAGCCCTCGATCGGCCTGCACCAGCGCGACAACGAGCGCCTGCTCGGCACCCTCAAGCGCCTGCGCGACCTCGGCAACTCGGTGATCGTGGTCGAGCACGACGAGGACGCGATCCTGCAGGCCGATTACGTCGTCGATGTCGGCCCCGGTGCCGGCATCCACGGCGGCCGGATCATCGCACAGGGCACGCCCGAGGAGGTGCTCAAGAACCCGGCCTCGCTCACCGCCAAGTACCTCACCGGCGAGATGAGCGTGCGGGTGCCGACCGCGCGTCGCAAGGGCCGCAAGGGCAAGCTCCACCTCGTGGGCGCGCGCGGCAACAACCTCAAGAACGTCTCCGTCGAGATTCCGCTCGGCACCTTCACCTGCATCTCCGGGGTGTCCGGCGGCGGCAAGTCGACCCTCATCATCGACACGCTCTACAAGGCCGTGGCGAAATCCCTGAACGGCGCCCTGGAGCATCCGGCTCCCTTCGAGCGCCTCGACGGGCTGGAGCATCTCGACAAGGTCATCGACATCGACCAATCGCCGATCGGACGCACGCCGCGCTCGAACCCCGCCACCTACACGGGCGCCTTCACGCCGATCCGCGACTGGTTCGCGGGCCTGCCCGAAGCGAAGGCGCGCGGCTACCAGGCCGGGCGCTTCTCCTTCAACGTGAAGGGCGGACGCTGTGAGGCCTGTTCCGGCGACGGCGTCATCAAGATCGAGATGCACTTCCTGCCGGACGTCTACGTCACCTGCGACGTCTGCAAGGGACGGCGCTACGACCGCGAGACCCTGGAGGTGAAGTACCGCGACCACTCCATCGCCGACGTGCTCGACATGACCGTGGAGGAGGCCGCCGACCTGTTCAAGGCGGTGCCGACGATCCGAGAGAAGATGGAGACCCTGGCCCGCGTCGGCCTCGGATACGTCAAGGTCGGGCAGCAGGCCACCACCCTGTCGGGCGGCGAGGCGCAGCGGGTGAAGCTCTCGAAGGAGCTGTCGAAGCGCGCCACGGGACGCACCCTCTACATCCTCGACGAGCCCACCACCGGCCTGCACTTCCACGACGTCGCCAAGCTCATGGAGGTGCTCCACGAACTCGTGGACCAGGGCAACACCGTGGTGGTGATCGAGCACAACCTCGAAGTCATCAAGACCGCAGACTGGGTCATCGACATGGGCCCGGAGGGCGGCGACGGCGGCGGCGTCGTGGTGGCCGAAGGAACGCCGGAGCAGATCGCCAAGTCGCGCGCCAGTCATACCGGCCGCTTCCTCCGGGACGTTCTCGCCCGCCGGCCGGCAACGGCGCCGAAGGGTCGCGAAGCCGCGGAATAGGTCGCGGCCCCGTCGCACGGGGCGATCCGACCGCACGATTCGGTCCGAAACGGGATCCGTGCCACGCGCCGCTTCCGCATTGCACCGGATCGGCTCTTCACGCGGCCGTGATCCGCTGCGGTGCGGCGGCGCCTGCGCATTCCCCCTTCCCGCCTTGCCGGATCGTCCTGACGGCTGCATCGCTCGGCAACAGCTTGAGCTTTCAGCGATATTCTGCCGACCGCGATTGTCAGGTCGCGGTGGATGACGCGTGCAACTTGCTCAAATCGTTAACAAAACCTTTCGCTGCAGTGCAGCCGAAATGCGGCTTTTGCGCAACGGTGGGGTTGGAACTGCCCCGTTTCCAAGCATTCCGCTGTCCTTCCGTCGCATCCTGTAGAATAGTTCTCGACGTTGAGACTTGAGATCGCGCCGCAAGGGGGGCCGCCGAACCAACTGCAAACAAGCCGCATCAAGCGGCGGATCGGCAGGATGATTCGGATGGCTGCGTGGCGGACCTGAAATCCTTGGGAAGGAAGACGATAATGACGAAGAACTGGCTCGTTGCCGGAGCGATGGCGCTCACGGCCAGCATGACCGCAACCGCCTCCTACGCGCAGTCCACCACGGTTCCGGGTGAGCAGGTCGGCCTCGCCACCGGCGCTCCCCTGCCCGAGGGCATCTATGCCCTGAACACCTTCGTCTACCAGATGCGCGACAACCCGTCGCCGGTCGATGCAGGCATCAACGTCCCCGTGTTGGTCTGGTCGACCCCGTTCGTTCCGTTCGGCGGCCGCGTCGAACTGCTCGTCGCTCCCCCGACCGTGTTCGTGTTCGGCAAGGGTAACAGCAGCAGCTCCATTCGGGATCTCTCCTTCAACGTCGGTACCTTCGTCGGCGGTATCTGGGCCTTCGATCTCGGCAACAACTTCGGCGTCAGCTTCCTCGGCGGTGTCTACCTCAACGAACTGAACGGTGACCGTGGCGTCCTGACCACGCGGGCCGGTGCCCTCGCCATTCCGAATGGCGGCGTCGGCCCCGGCGGCGGCGCCGTGCTCGGCCAGCTTGCTTCGAACACCTACCGCTTCGGCGTCGCGGCCAGCTACACGGGCGATGGCTACAACCTGACCGCCAACTTGACCGCCAACATCTACGACTCGCCGGCGACCTTTGGCGGCAACAGGAACATCGGTCCGGGTGGTTTCACGCAGTCCTATTCAATCTCTGACGCCCTGAACCTCGATCTGACCGCGACCAAAAAGTTCGGCAAGTTCGAGATCGGCGCCATCGCGTACGGTACCTACAACTTCGACACCAGCTTCAAGGGCGGCAACATCATCAACGCTGCCAACCCGACCGGTACCCCCGATCGTGGCCGGTTCCTGATGGGTGGCCTCGTCGGCTACGACCTCGGGTTTGCCACCGCACAGGTCTACGTCGCTCGCACCGTCGTCCGCAGCGCTGGCACCTTCGACAGCACGGAAGTCTCCGGCCGCCTGATCGTGCCGCTGTACTCGCCGACCCCGGTTGCCGCCGCTCCCGCGCCGATCATCCGCAAGTACTGAGAGCGATCGACCGGGGCTCGCCCCCGGTCACCGCTGTCGGATCGCCCGCAAGTCCGCCGGATCCCCAGGGTCCGGCGGATTTCGCGTTTCACCGCGCGCACGTCCGCGTGATCGGGCGTTGGGGGCCGGCGATGTCCTGAAACTTTCCGCGCGAATGCCTCGTAGAGCGCCTCAGTCACCCCGCACGAGGGACGACGAAGAGGAACATGCTCATGAAGATCACGCACCGCGCCCTGGCTGCCGCCACGCTCGCCTTCGCGCTCGGCGCCGCAGCGCCCACCGCCGCATTCGCAAAGAACCCGATGGTCGGCGGCGCGCCGATGTACGCCTCGAAGACCATCGTGGAGAACGCGGTCAACTCGAAGGATCACACCACGCTGGTCGCCGCCGTGAAGGCCGCAGGCCTCGTCGATACGCTGTCGGGCCCCGGCCCCTTCACGGTGTTCGCGCCCACCAACGCCGCCTTCGCCAAGCTCCCGGCCGGCACCGTCGAGACCCTGGTGAAGCCCGAGAACAAGGCGACCCTCACCAAGATCCTGACCTATCACGTGGTTTCCGGCACCTATACGGCCAAGGACCTGATGAAGCTGGTCAAGGATGGCGGCGGCGAGGCCCAGCTCAAGACCGTCGCGGGTGAGCCCCTGGTGATCCAGACCAAGGGCAAGAAGGTCTATGTGACCGATGCCAAGGGCAGCACCGCAACGGTCACCACTGCCAACGTGATGCAGTCGAACGGCGTGATCCACGTCGTCAACGGCGTGCTCCAGCCCTGATCCCCCAGGAACGATCCGGCGGTTGACGTGAAACGCCCGCGATCCGAGAGGATCGCGGGCGTCTGACATTCAGGAGTTGCGTGCAGGAGTGACGTACGCGCGACGTGGAAGATCGCGACGCGTCGTCAGCCGACCCGGTTGAGCCGGCGTGCGCCCGCGAAGCGGTTGAGGAAGCGCGGCTCCTTCTCGGGGGCGATGCGGATGGCGAGGTGCATGGTGCCCCCCTCCTCCTCGCGCCGGTCCAGGACTTCCGCGTTCTCGTAGAGCCAGTGCAGGGCGGCTCCGTCCTCCGGCGGCAGGATCACCGCGAAGGTGGAGCGCTGGCGGGCGATCCGCGCCTCGATCCGCGCCGTGAGCACGTCGAGACCCTCCCCGGTCACGGCCGACACCAGCACGGGTGCATCGCTGTCCCGGTCGTTGCGGCCGTGGGTGCTGAGGTTCAGGAGGCGGTTGCGCTCGTCCGCGTCGAGGAGGTCGGCCTTGTTCCAGACCTCGATGATGCGGGAGGCCGAGGTCTCGATGCCGAGCTCGCGCAGGACCGAGCCGACATCCTCGGCCTGGGCTTCGCTGTCCACATGCGCGACGTCGCGCACATGCAGGAGGATGTCGGCGTGGATCACGTCCTCCAGGGTCGCCCGGAAGGCGGCGATCAGCGAGGTCGGCAATTCGGAGATGAAGCCCACCGTATCGGAGAGGATCACCGTCTCGCCATGCGGCAGCTTGGTGGCGCGGGCGGTGGGGTCGAGGGTGGCGAAGAGCATGTCCTGCGCCATGACCTGGGCCTTGGTCAGGATGTTGAACAGCGTGGACTTGCCCGCGTTCGTGTAGCCGACCAGCGCGACGATGGGATAGGGCACCCGCGCCCGGCTCTGGCGATGCAGGCCGCGCGTGCGGGTGACGCTGTCGAGTTCGCGCTCGATCTTCGTCATGCGCTCCTGGATCATGCGCCGGTCGGCCTCGATCTGCGTCTCGCCGGGACCGCCGAGAAAGCCGAAGCCGCCGCGCTGGCGCTCCAGGTGGGTCCAGGATCGCACGAGGCGGCTGCGCTGATAGGCGAGATGCGCGTGCTCGACCTGGAGCGTGCCCTCCCGCGTCGAGGCCCGGCGACCGAAGATCTCGAGGATCAGGCCGGTCCGGTCGATCACCTTGCAGCCGAACGCCTTCTCGAGGTTGCGCTGCTGCACGGGGGAGAGCGCGCAGTCCATCACGACGAGACCGATCTCCCGCGCCCGGATCACGCCGGCGAGTTCCTCGACCCGCCCCTTGCCGAGATAGGTGGAGGGGCGGATCCGCTGGACCGGTGCCACGATCGCCTCGACCACGTCGAGTTCGATGGCGGCGGCGAGGCCGGCCGCCTCGTCGAGGCGGGCCTCGGAGGACCGGAGCGCCTCGGGACTGGCGCCCGTGGCACTTCGCGCCGCGGCGGCGGCCCGCCCGAGATAAGGCCCAATGACGAGGGTGTGGGTTGCCGCGGCGATATCGCCTTCCGGTGCGGCCATCGCCTGGAGCCGGGCCTCGCCGGGGGTCATCAGTTCAGTCATGAAGTTCTTTGTTCGACCCTGTCGTGTGTGTCTTCACGACAATGGGCGCTTGCCGGCCGCAGACAAGGGCGCGGCAAACGTTTCGGCCGGCCGGATGCCGGTTTCGTGCGAATTCAGGCCTTCTCGGGCGCGGTCTCGTCGGGCTCGAAGAGCTGGACCGGATGGCCCGGCATGATCGTCGAGATCGCGTGCTTGTAGACGAGCTGGGAATGACCGTCGCGCCGCAGCAGCACGCAGAAATTATCGAACCACGTCACCACGCCCTGAAGCTTGACGCCGTTCACGAGGAAGATGGTCAGCGGAATCTTGTTCTTGCGAACATGGTTCAGGAACGTGTCCTGGAGGTTCTGTGCGCGTTCGCCCGCCATATTTTCTTATCCTTGATTCACGCTGCCGCCCGCCGCGAATGACGGGTTCTCATCAGGTCGTTTCTTGAGACCGGCCGGGCCTAGGCCCGAAGGGTCCGGTCGACCGGTATTACACGTGCATCGCGGGCGCGATGCAAGTGCATTGGCGCTTGGCCTCAGGGGCCGATCCCCAGTGACTTGAGTTTCCGGTGGAGCGCCGAGCGTTCCATGCCGATGAACTCCGCCGTACGGGAGATGTTGCCGGAGAACCGCGCGATCTGAGCCACCAGATACTCGCGCTCGAAGATCTCGCGGGCCTCGCGCAGGGCGAGGCTCATCAGCTTCTCGCCGCCCGAGCCGTTCGGCGTGGTCGGCACCAGGGCGCCGATCTCGGTGGGCAGCATCTCGGAGGTCACCTCCTGATCCGGGTCGGTGTGGGTCAGGATCATGAGGCGTTCGACGTTGTTGCGCAGCTGGCGCACGTTGCCGGGCCAGTCGTGCGATTGCAGCACCGCCATGGCGTCCTCGGCGATGCGCCGGCGCGGCAGGCCGGTGGCGCCCGAGATCTGCTCCATGAAGAAGGCGATCAGCTCCGGTACGTCCTCGCGCCGCTCGGACAGCGACGGGACCCGGATCGGGACCACCGAGAGGCGGTGGAACAGGTCCTCCCGGAAGCGTCCGGCCGCGATTTCCTCGGCGAGATCCCGCGAGGAGGACGAGATGATGCGCACGTCCACGTGCACCCGGGCGGTGCCGCCCACGCGCTGGAAGTTCTGGTCCACGAGGACGCGCAGGATCCGGTTCTGGGTCTCGCGCGGCATGTCCGCGACTTCGTCGATGTAGAGCGAGCCGCCATGCGCCTCCTCCAGGGCGCCGACCCGGCGCACCCGGCCCTCCCCGCCCTCCACGCCGAACAGTTCGGCCTCCATCGTCTCGGGCGTGATCGTGGCCGCGTTGATGACGACGAAGGGCCCGCTCGCCCGGGTCGAGGTTGCGTGCAGCGTGCGGGCCGACAATTCCTTGCCGGAGCCCGGTGCGCCGAGGATCATCACGCGCGCATTGGTGGGCGCCACGCGCTCCACCGTCTGGCGCAGCTGGTTGACCACCACGGAGGCACCGACGAGGCGGCTCGCCTGCCCCGATCGGGCCTTGAGGTCGCGCACCTCGCGCTTGAGGCGAGAGGCTTCCAGCGCCCGCTCCGCCACCAGGATCAGCCGGTCGGCCTTGAACGGCTTCTCGATGAAGTCGTAGGCGCCCGCCTTGATCGCCGCCACCGCGGTCTCAATGTTGCCGTGCCCCGAGATCATCACCACGGGCAGGTCGGGATGCCCGGCCTTGATCTGGTCGAGCACCTGCAGGCCGTCGAGGCGCGAGCCCTGCAGCCAGATGTCGAGGAAGACGAGGTGGGGCCGGCGCGACTCGATGGCCGCGAGCGCCTCGTCGGACCCCCCGGCGGTGCGGGTGCGGTGGCCTTCGTCGTCGAGGATGCCGGCGACGAGGTCGCGGATGTCGGCCTCGTCGTCGACGATCAGGATATCGGCGCTCATGACTGGATCTCCGCGATGTGGGGGGCCGTCCGTGCGGCTCCCTTCTCATGCTGCCCGGAGGGTCCGCCCTCCGGCGTCGTGTGATGGACAGGGTCGCCGTCGCTGGCGGTCTCGCGCGGCACCCGCATCCGCACCCGTCCGCCCCGGCCTTCCGGATTGTCGTTCAATTCGATCCCGCCGCCATGCTCTTCGAGGACCTTGCTCACGATGGCGAGGCCGAGCCCCGTGCCACCTTCGCGCGTCGTCATATAGGGCTCCAGCAGCCGCTGGCGCCCCTCGGCGGGAAAACCCTTGCCGTTATCCGTCACCTCGATGACGGCGAACCCCTGCTCCAGGACGAGGCGGACATCGACGCGGCCCTTGCCGAGCTCCGCCTCCGGCACCGCCTGGACCGCCTCGATGGCGTTCTTGAGGATGTTGGTGATCGCCTGGGACAGGAGCCGGATGTCGAACGCGGCCAGCACCGGCTGCCCGCCATCCTCGGCGAAGGAGAACTCCATGTCGGGATGGGCCACCCGCATCATGAACAGGTTCTGCCGGGTGATCTCGCTGAGGTCGTTGCGGCCGATCGCGGGCTTCGGCATCCGGGCGAACGACGAGAACTCGTCGACCATGCGCTTGATCTCGTCGACCTGACGCACGATCGTCGCCGTGCACTGGTCGAACACCTCCTTGTCGGTGGTGATCACCTTTCCGTACTTGCGTCGGATGCGCTCGGCCGAGAGCTGGATCGGGGTCAGCGGGTTCTTGATCTCGTGGGCGATGCGGCGGGCGACATCGGCCCAGGCCGAGGTGCGCTGGGCCGAGACGAGGTCGGTGATGTCGTCGAGCGTCACCACGAAGCCGCGCGCGCCGCCTTGCGCCTGCTCGCTCGTCACCCGCACCGTGACGGTCCGCTCGCGTCCGTCGCGGGTGAGCTGGATCTGCTGCTGCATGGCGCGCAGGCGCGCCTCGCCCCCTTCCGGGAACAGGGCCTGCAACTCGGGCACGACCTGGGTGAGCGGCTTGCCCACGATCGCTTCGGCGCTGAGACCCAGGGTCCGCTCCACGGAGGGGTTGGCGATGGTGACGAGGCCGGCGGCATCGACGCCCATCACCCCCGGCGAGACCCCGGACAGCACCGCCTCCGTGAAGCGCCGCCGACGGTCGATGAGGTCGCTCGCCGCGGTGAGCCCGTCATGCTGGCGGCGCAGCTCCTGCGTCATCTTGTTGAAGCTCTCGGACAGGTGCGCGAGGTCGCCGTCGCTCTTGCGGGCCGGGACCTGCGCGTAGAAATTGCCCGAGGCGACCTGATCGGCGGCGTTGATGAGCCGGCGGATCGGGGCGACGAAGCGGTTGGCGAAGTTGAGGCCGAACCACACCGCCGACAGGAGTGCGATGAGCGCGATCAGCACGAAGACCGAGGCGAAGCTGATCTGGATCGAGCGCTTAAGGGAATCGTAGGTGAGGTATTCGGCCGCCGCGGCCCGCGACACGCCCGGAAACTCCACCGCGAGCTGGCTGACTTCCCGCTGAACCAGCAGCACGGCGCCGTCATAGGCGGTCATCCGGAGCAGGGCCGCGAAGACCCGGCCCTCGCTCGGCACGAGGCAGATCGGGTCGCTGGACTTGGCGGCATCCTCGAAGGCGGCGGCCGAGGGCAGGCGCCGTTCCTTCAGGACGTCGATCTTGGCCCGCGCCACCACCTCGGTCGGCCCGCGCATGATCTCGGCCACGGGCAGGCCGAGGGCGGTGGCGCGGGTGGTGAGGAAGCTCTCGAACCAGGTCCGGTTGATGTCGAAGTTGGGCCGCGCCCGGGTGAGGTCGTCCGTGAGGATGCGGATTTCGCGGGCCAGGCTCTGGCACTGGTTTTCCTGGTAGGCGTCGGCGACCTCCACCGATTTCAGGACCACGTCGCGCACCCGGTCGGTGAAGCCGAGCGAGAGGCCGCGATCGATCGTCACCGCCGCCACCACGGCGAGGAGCACCGTGGGCAGGATCGCGATGAGGCTGAACAGGCCGACGATCCGGCTGTGGAGCCGGGCCACGGCCGCGTTCGTGCGCCGGGCGTGCAGGAAGACCCGGGCTTCCCAGGCGATGATGACGACGAGGCAGAGGACCAGGAAGACGTTGATGCCGAGGAGGGTCAGACCGACCGCCGGCGTCGGCGTGACTCGGATCACACCTGCGAGGATCAGGAAGGTCGTGATGGCCGAGACCAGGGCTGTCACGACCACGAGCGCCCCGATCAGGCCCGGACCGCGCGGCGGCGGTCGTACGGCGTGGGGCAAACCGTCCGGCCCTTCGGCCGTCCGCGGCGCCGTCTCGGCGGGGCCTGAACCCTCCGCGGAGGGGCCCAAAGTGCTAGAGGATCGAAGCCACGGCATGGCTGATGCGTCGCCACAACAGTGTGGCGAAATTAATACGGACGGGCGTTACGCAGGGGTGAAAACCTCGGGATTCCCGCGGATGTCAGCGTCGCTTTCGGCTCGACCCGCGGCCTGACCCCCGGTTCGGCCGGTGATCGACGCGCTGGAAAAATACATTATTCTACCGACCACCCCCAACCCGAGATCAGAATGTCAGACACGCCCGTTTTCGCTTCGGCCGCCGTTGCCGCGCCCCACCGCCTCGCCGCCCAGGCCGGGCAGCACGTGCTCGCGCAGGGGGGCAACGCGATCGAGGCGATGACCGCGATGGCGGCCACCATCGCGGTGGTCTACCCGCACATGAACGGTATCGGCGGCGACGGCTTCTGGCTGGTGCGCGAGCGCGGCGGACGGGTTCGCGGCATCGAGGCCTGCGGGCCGGCCGGGCGCCTCGCGACGATCGCGCGCTACCGGGAGAAGGGCTACGAGACCCTCCCGTCGCGCGGGCCCGACGCCGCCCTGACGGTCGCGGGCGCCATCGGCGGCTGGCGCCTCGCCCTCGACCTCGCGCGCGCGCTCGGCGGACGCCTGCCCCTCGAGACCCTGCTGGCGGACGCGATCCGGCATGCCCGCGTGGGCGTCGCGGTCTCGCCCTCGGAGGCGCGCTACGTGCCGAAGGAACTCGACACGCTGCACGACCAGCCGCACTTCGCGGAAACCTTCCTCGATGCGGGCAAGCCCTACGCGGCCGGGGCGATCCGCAAGCTGCCCGCCCTCGCCGGCACGCTGGACCAACTCGCGCATGCGGGGCTCGACGACTTCTACCGGGGCGACCTCGGGCGCGAGATCGCCGCCGACCTCGACCGGCTCGGAACCCCGGTCACCCGGGCCGACCTCGAAGCCTTCGCACCCCGCGAGCGGGCGCCGCTCTCCATCCGGCGTCGGGATGCGGTGCTCTACAACTTCCCGCCGCCGACCCAGGGCATCGCGGCCCTTCTCATCCTCGGCATCTTCGATCGCCTGCGCATCGCGAACCCGGAGACCACGGCGCATTACCACGGGCTGATCGAGGCGACGAAGCGCGCCTTCGCGATCCGCGACCGGATCGTCACCGATTACGACCGCCTCGGCGTCGATCCGGCGACCTTCCTGACGCCCGAGCGCCTCGACCGGGAAGCGGCGCAGATCGACATGACGCGCGCCGCCAGCGTGCCCCTGCGCAACCCCGGAGAGGGCGACACGGTCTGGATGGGGGCCGTCGACCGGGACGGGCTCGCGGTCTCCTACATCCAGTCGATCTACTGGGAATACGGTTCCGGCGTCGTCCTGCCGAAGACCGGCATCCACTGGCAGAACCGCGGCACCTCGTTCTCCCTCGACCCGAAGGCGGTGAATCCCCTCGAGCCCGGCCGCCGGCCCTTCCACACCCTGATCCCGGCGCTCGCCTGCTTCGATGACGGCCGCGTCATGTCCTACGGCAGCATGGGTGGAGACGGGCAGCCGCAGTTCCAGTCCCAGATCTTCGCGCGCTACGCCGATTACGGCATGGACCCGGCCGGCGCCGTCGATGCGCCGCGCCTGCTCTATGGCCGCACCTGGGGAGCCGAGTCGCTGACCGTGAAGGTGGAGGACCGGTTCGACCCGGCCTGCATCGCCGCCCTGCGCAAGCTCGGTCACGAGGTCGAAGAACTCGGTGGGGCCTACATCGATTCCCTGGGGCATGCCGGCATGCTGGTGCGCGACCCCGGCAACGGTTCGGTCGCGGCCGTGCACGACCCGAGATCCGATGGAGGCTCGGAAGGGCTGTAATCGCCGCGATCCTTCGCGAATACGTTGTGCGGCGGACGCAAGCCGCACAACGTCTTGGCATCGTCCTTGCTAACGCAGTGTCGTCGCAAGGAGTGAATAATGGATACCACGCTCACCCGCCAACGCTGGCTGCAACTGGGCCTCGGCCTCGTGGCCATGATGGCGATCTCCAGCCCGCAATACGTCTGGACGCTCTTCACCAAGCCGCTGATCGCGACGACCGGCGCGACGCTGCCCCAGATCCAGTGGACCTTCACGATCCTGATCGTGCTCCAGACCTTCTTCTCGCCGGTGCAGGGCTACCTGATCGACCGGTTCAGCCCCAAGCTCATGATCGCGCTCGGCGCCGCCCTGTCCGGCCTCGGCTGGGTGCTCGCCGCCCGGGTGGATACGCTCTGGGGCGTCTACGCCACCTACGGCCTGTTCTGCGGGCTCGGGACCGGCATCGTCTATGTCGGCATCGTCGGCCTGATGGTGAAATGGTTTCCGGACCGGCGCGGCTTCGCGGTCGGTGTGGTCGCGGCCGGCTACGGCATGGGCGCGATGCTGAGCACCTTCCCCATCAGCGACATGCTGACCTCCGCCGGCTACCGGCACACGCTGACGGTCTTCGGCATCGTCCTCGGGGCGATCGGCGTGCTGGCGGCCCTGGGCCTGCGCGCGCCCCGCGCCGACGAGGTGTTGCCCGCCCCCGCCCGCAACCTCTCCACCTGCGCCCACGACACCGCGCCGAAGGAGATGCTGCGGACCCCGTTGTTCTGGCTGATGTTCGCCATGATGACGATGATGTCCACGGGCGGCCTGATGGTGGTGGCCAACTTCGCCTCCTTCGCCCGCGATTTCGGCGTCGCCGATGCCATCATCTTCGGCTTCGTCGCCCTCCCCTTCGCGCTGACCTTCGACCGGATCACCAACGGCCTGACCCGTCCGTTCTTCGGCTGGGTCTCGGACAAGATCGGCCGTGAGAACACGATGGGCATCGCCTTCGCGGCGGAGGCCGTCGCCATCGCGCTGCTCCTGGTCTTCCGCGAGAACGCGTATGCCTTCGCGCTCCTCTCCGGCGTGGTGTTCTTCGCCTGGGGTGAGATCTTCTCGCTGTTCCCCTCGATCCTCACCGACACGTTCGGCACCAAGCACGCCACTACGAACTACGGCTTCCTCTACATGGCACAGGGCATCGGCTCGCTCTTCGGCGGACCGATCGCGGCCTGGATCTACTTCGTCCAGGGCTCGTGGCTGCCGGTCTTCGCGATCATCATCACCCTCGACGTGATCACGGCGATCCTCGCCTACTTCGTCCTGAAGCCCATGCGTCAGCGCTGGCTCGGGGCGACCGAGACCCCCGTCCTGGTCGGCAAGCCCGCCCTGGCCTGACACGTCCGGCTCAGAACCGTGACCGAAGCGCGGATGGGGAAACCCGTCCGCGTTTTACTTTGATACCGCTTTTGATTGATGGGTCCGCGCCGTCGAGGACACTGACGCGGGACTCCCTCTCCTTCGAGGTCGGCTTAGGGTGAGGTTTCGGTCCTCTTCGGAGAGGTCACACACCTCACCCTGTCCCTCTCCTTCCAGGAGAGGGGACCTGCGGGCTTCTCGAGAGGTCAAGTGACCAAGGTGTTCCAGGAGAACGAGGGGCTGCTGACAACCCCGGTTCGGTCGTAAAGCTCAACAGGACTCCCTCTCCTGTAAGGAGAGGGTTGGGGTGAGGTGTGGTCGATCTTCGAAAGTGTCACGCACCTCCCACCCTCCCCCGAAGGAAAGGTAACGCGTTGCGGGCACGGCCTCGGAGCGATCAGCTGGCGACTGTATTGCGCGTCAAGCCGTGAGGTTGCCTTCGGTAACGGTTTTCCTGTCTTTGAAGAGGGCGTTGGAGCGGACGATGAGGCGTCGGCCCGTGACGACGGTGACGATCAGCGCATCCTTCCCGTGAAAGCCCTCAGCCGCGGCGGAAGGGAGACCTGGCTGGCCGCAGGACGGTGGGATGGCGGCGGGCACGCGCCGTCATATCGGGCGTGGTGGTCCGCCCTCCGGCGTCACCCAATCCTGCGCATGCCTGAGGCGGATGCCGCTGGCGTGCAGGCTCGATCGCCAGATCGACGCGAGGGGCGTCAGGCGCGGCAGGATGCGAAGCTCCAGGCCCACCGCCGCCATCACGGCGGGCAGATCGTGGAGCGCATCGCGGGTGTCGGGAACGACCGGGTGGGGCGAGACCCAGGTGCCGGGGTCGCCGGCGGGCTCGAAGGTCTCGGGCGGCATCCGGTAGCGCTGGATCGTCCAGGTGGCGATCCGATCGGCCCAGGCCTCCTCGACATAGGCGACCGCACGGCCCGAGACGTCGCCGAACCACGTCCGCCGGTCCTCCGGCGTCGTGTCGGCGGTCGGCCAGATCACGATCCGGGGGCAGTCGCGTGGGAACAGGTAGAGCAGGCTGTGGGCCGCATCGATCGCCCAGACCAGGGGGCCGTTCAGCCAGGCGCGCGCCGGGCCCCGGTCGATAGCGACCCGGACGGCGCGCGGTACGAAGACCCGGATGTCCGGATCCTCGCTGAAGTGGAACAGCGGCGCCCGTGCCGCCTCCGGCTCGGCCGCCTCGCGCGCGATCACCGCGCGTTGCGGAACACCTGCAGGTCGAGGTCGCGGACCTTCTTGCGCAGGGTGTTGCGGTTCACGCCCAGCAATTCGGCGGCGCGGATCTGGTTGCCACGGGTGGCGGCCAGGGCGGCTCCGATCAGCGGGCCTTCGATCTCGCGCAGGATGCGGTGATAGAGTCCGGGCGGGGGCAGCGTGTCGCGATAGCCGCCGAAATACTCGGCGAGGTGGCGCTCCACCGCCGCCGACAGGGTCTCCGCCTCGCCGCTCGGCTTACGCGCGCCGCCCGTGCCGTTCTGCTGACTTTGCGCCAGGGGCAGGGTGTCGAGTTCGGCCTCGATGACCGGGCCGGTGATGGTCTCCTGCGGATAGAGCGCCGCGAGGCGCCGCACGAGGTTCTCGAGCTCGCGCACGTTGCCGGGCCAGCGGTAGCGCTTCAGCCGCTCCATGGCCTCGCCGTCGAGCTGCTTGCGGCTCAGGCCCTCGCGCTCCACCAGGACGAAGAAGTGACGGATGAGGTCCGGCACGTCCTCGGAGCGTTCCCGAAGCGCGGGCAGCCGAAGCGGCACGACGTTGAGGCGGAAGAACAGATCCTCGCGGAAGATCCCCTGCTGGATCGAGACGCGCAGGTCCTTGTTCGTGGCCGCGATGATGCGGACGTTGGTCTTGATCGGCACCCGGCCGCCGACGGTGGTGTACTCGCCCTGCTGCAGCACGCGCAGGAGGCGGGTCTGGGCCTCCATCGGCATGTCGCCGATCTCGTCGAGGAACAGCGTGCCGCCCTCGGCCTGCTCGAAGCGGCCGGCCGAGCGCGACAGCGCGCCGGTGAAGGCACCCTTCTCGTGGCCGAACAGCTCGGACTCGATGAGGTCGCGCGGGATGGCGGCCATGTTGACGGGCACGAAGGGTCCGGTGCGCCGGCGGCCGTAATCGTGCAGGGCGCGGGCGACCAGTTCCTTGCCGGTGCCGGATTCGCCGGTGATCATCACGGTGAGGTCGGTCGGCATCAGGCGGGCGAGCGCCCGGTAGATCTCCTGCATCGCCGGCGAGCGCCCGACCAGGGGGATGTCCTCGTTGCCGGGGTCGGTCCCGGCCGGCGCGGTCCCGCGCGGGCGCGACAGGGCGCGGCCGACGATGGCGATCAGCTCCTTCAGGTCGAAGGGCTTCGGGAGATATTCGTAGGCGCCCCGCTCCGAGGCGCGGATCGCCGTCATGAAGGTGTTCTGCGCGCTCATGACGATGATCGGCAGCTCCGGCCGCACGCGCTTGATGCGCGGCAGCAGGTCGAAGACGTTCTCGTCGGGCATCACCACGTCGGTGATGACGAGGTCGCCCGCGCCCTCGGCCACCCAGCGCCACAGCGTGGCGCAGTTGCCGGTGGAGCGGACCTCGTAGCCCGCCCGAGACAGGGCCTGGTTGAGGACGGTGCGGATGGCGGCGTCGTCATCCGCGACGATGATGTGTCCGTTGGGCATGACGAGACTCTACGGCTCCGCGGACGATTCGCGCCCGTCGCGGGCGCTCGACATGGGGAGAAGAAGACGGAAGGTGGTTCGTCGCGGGACCGGATCGCACTCGACGATGCCGCCATGGTCTCCGACGATCTTGGCGACCAATGCAAGTCCGAGGCCGGACCCCTGCGCCTTGGTGGTGACGAACGGATCGAACAGGTCGGGCAGGAGATCCCCCGAGACGCCCGGCCCGTTGTCGCGCACCGCCACCTCGATCGGTAGGCTGACGCGCTCGCGCGACCCCGGCACCTGCAGGCGCAGGCCCGTGCGGAAGGCGGTCGAGAGGGTGATCTCCCCGTCCACCGCATCGGCGCCGATGGCCTCCGCGGCGTTCTTCACGAGGTTGAGGATGACCTGGATGAGCTGGTCGCGGTTGCCGAGCACCGGCGGCAGCGACGGGTCGTAGGTCTCCACGAAGCGGATATGGCGGGCGAAGCCCGACTGCGCCGAGCGCTTCACCTGGTCGAGCACGCCGTGCACGTTCACCGCGCTGCGCTCCACCGGGCGCTCGTCGCCGAACAGCTCCATGCGCTCGACGATGCGCACGATCCGGTCGGACTCGTCGCAGATCAGCCGGGTCAGCAGGCGGTCGTCCTCGGTTCCCGACTGCTCGAGGAGTTGCGCGGCGCCGCGAATGCCGGCGAGGGGATTCTTGATCTCGTGGGCGAGCATGGCGCCGAGCGCCACCATGGAACGGGCCGCGCCCCGGTGGGTGAGCTGGCGGTTCATCTTGTCGGCGATGGTGCGCTCCTGGAGCATCAGCACCACCACCTCCTCGTCGTCGCCCAGCGGCGTCGCGAAGACGTCCACGCTGCGCTCCGCGCCCGAGCGGGGCTGCGTCAGCTCGACGCCGTACTCGCTGACGCTGGCCCGGCGCCGCCGGACCTCCGCCACCAGCGCGATGATCGGCGAGGCGAAGGGGATGATGTCGGCGAGGCGCCGCCGCTGCATCAGCCGGGCGGAATGGTCGAAGAACGTCTCGCCCGCATGGTTCACGTGCAGGATGCGGTCATCCGGGCCCACCGCGAGGACGGGGAGCGGCAGGGCGTTGATCACCGCCTCGCTGGTGGGTGCGACCCCCTCGGCGCGTGGGTTGCCCCGAGGCGGTATCGGCTTGCCCGAACTCATGCGGCTTCACCCATCGTCCGATGCGTCGCAGCTGCAGACTGACCCGTGAAGGCGCGGGCCAGGAGGTCCGCGGCCAGGGCCGGGTCCAGGGTGGTGAGGAGTTGCATGCGTTGTTCCCCGCTCAAGCCCCCGCCCGCCTCGGCATAGGCCGCTAGGTGCTTGCGGGCGTGGCGCACGCCCATGCGCGGCCCGTAGAGCGCGAGCAGCCCCTGGTAATGCTCGACCGCCAGGGCGGCCTTATCGCCGGCCGACAGGGCGGGCGCGGCGCGCCCGGCGAGACCCGCCGCGAGGGCGCCGACGAGCCAGGGCCGGCCCACCGCCGCGCGCCCCACCATGAGCCCGGCGGCGCCGGAGCGCGCGAGGCAGGTCCGCGCCGCGTCGAGCGAGGTGACGTCGCCATTGGCGATGACGGGGATCGTCACCGCATCGACCACGGCGCGGATCGCGTCCCAGTCGGCTCGGTCCTTGTAGAATTGCTGTCGGGTGCGGCCGTGCACCGTCACGGCGTCGAGCCCGAGCGCCTCGGCCCGGCGTGCGAGGTCGGGCGCATTCAGAGAGGCATGGTCCCAGCCCAGGCGCATCTTCACCGTGACCGGAACCCGCACCGCCGCCCGGACGGCGGCGAGGATGCGGGTCGCGCCCTCGATGTCACGCATCAGCGCGGACCCGGAGGCCACGCCGGTGACGACCTTGGCCGGACAGCCCATGTTGATGTCGATGACATCCGCCCCGTTCGCCTCGGCGATCCGGGCCGCCTCCGCCATCGGCTCGGGCGCGCAGCCGGCGAGCTGGACGATGTGGGGATCGACCCCGCTGCCCTCGGCGCGCAGCTGCGCCTCCTGGTCGCCGCGCGCCAGTTCGGCCGCCGCGACCATCTCGGAGACCACGGCGCTGGCGCCGAGGCGCCGGGCGATGCGCCGGACATACAGGTCGGTGACGCCGGACAGCGGCGCCAAGAGAACCGGGACGGATCGCCCGCCCTCTCTGGCACCGGCTCTTCCGGACGTGCGCGAGCGCAGAACGCTCAAATAATCATCAGATGACATTGTGCTCAACGAATAGACAATTCGCGCCCCGGCGCAAGGGATCTCGTGGATTTGATTTCGCCTTGCCCCACGCTTAAACGACAGGCCGTCCCGCCGCGCGGATGATCGAAGCCCTGCGTAGCGGCGGCGCATCGATACACGCCTGGGTGGTCCTACACGAACCCGAAGCGCGGGAGCATAATCATGTCCGGCACCGCGTGGAATGCGGCAGCGGTGGTCGTCGCGGCCGGTCGCGGCATCCGCATCGGCGGCGATACGCCCAAGCAGTATCGCCGGGTCGGCGGACAGGCCGTGCTAACGCGCACCCTGACCGCCCTGGCCGCGCATCCCGGCATCGTCCGCATCCAGCCCGTGATCGCAGCGGACGCCGCCGACTTCTACCGCGCCTGCCTCGACGATCTCGACGCCGCGACCCGCGCCAAGCTTGCCGAACCGGTGCCGGGCGGCGCCACCCGCCAGCAATCCGTCCGCGCCGGGCTCGAAGCCCTCGACGGGGCTGCCGCGCCCGACCTCGTCCTCGTCCACGATGCGGCCCGCCCGCACGTCGATGTGGCCCTGATCGAACGCGCGCTGGTGGCCGGACGCGACCACCGGGCCGCCGTGCCGGGTATCGCCGTCACCGACACGATCAAGCGCGTGGAGGATCTCGGCGACGGCACCGGGCGCGTTCGCGAGACGCCGGCGCGCGAACACCTGCGCGCGGTCCAGACTCCCCAGGCCTTCGCCTATCCGACCCTGCGGGACGCGCATCGCCGCGCCGCGCAGGCCGAGCTTCACGCCTTCACGGATGACGGCGCCCTGGCCGAATGGGCGGGTCTGTCGGTCGTGGTCTTCGAAGGCGACCCGCGCAACCGTAAAATCACCCAGCCGGCCGACCTGATCGAGGCCGATCGCGGCTTCTCCGCCGTGACCCACACCGCACCGAGCGAGGTTTCCCCCATGACCAACTACGTCACCCGCCTCGGCACCGGCTTCGATGTACACGCCTTCACCGAGGGCGACCACGTCTGGCTCGGCGGCGTGAAGATCCCCGCCGATCGCGGCGTGCTGGCCCATTCGGACGGCGACGTCGCCCTGCACGCCCTCACCGATGCCCTGCTCGGGGCCATCGCGGACGGCGATATCGGCACGCATTTCCCGCCGAGCGACGAGCAGTGGCGCGGCGCCTCCTCCGACCGCTTCCTGGCCCATGCGGTGGAACTGGTCCGGGCGCGCGGCGGCAAGATCGACCATCTCGACATCACGGTCCTCGCGGAGGCCCCCCGGATCGGCGCCCACCGCGAGGCGATCCGCGCCCGCATCGCCGCGATCGCCGGGGTGCCGCTGAGCGCCGTCTCGATCAAGGCCACCACGACGGAGAAGCTCGGCTTCGTCGGCCGCGCCGAAGGTCTGGCGGCGCAGGCCGCCGCCACGGTCCGGCTGCCCGAGGTCGCCGCCGAGTTGAACGCCGCCGACGAGACGGCCGAGCGCCGCTCGTGATCGACGACCCCGCCCTGCTGGCGCGCGCGGAGGCCCTGGTCGCCGCCTATGCGGCGGCGGGGCTGACGATCGCCACGGCCGAATCCTGCACCGGCGGGCTCGTGGCCGGGCTGCTCACCGCGATCCCGGGCTCCTCGGCGGTGCTGGACCGGGGTTTCGTCACCTACTCGAACGCGGCGAAGACCGAGAGCCTCGGCGTACCCGCCGACCTCATCGCGGCCCACGGCGCGGTCAGCGCGCCCGTGGCGCAGGCGATGGCGGAGGGCACGCTGCGGCACTCCCCCGCCTCGGTGGCGGTTGCGGTCACCGGAATCGCCGGACCGGGCGGCGGCAGCGCGGGGAAGCCCGTCGGCCTCGTGCATTTCGGCCTCGCATCGCGCGACGCATCCGTGCGGCACCTCGAGCGGCGCTACGGGGATCCGGGTCGAACCGAGATCCGACGTCAGGCGGTCGCCGACGCGATCGGGCTCCTCGAATCCGTGCTCACGCCCACGTCTTGAAACCGACATGCTCGCCTGAGAGGCTGCGACTCATGCCGCCTGACGATGGCGGTCGCGTGCTTTTCAAAATCCGAGGGGAGGCTGCATGACGTTCGGTTCGATCACCTTCCCGGCTCGTCCGCGCCCTATCCGCCGGCCTGTCTGACGCCGCCCGCGCGCTTGCGCGAGGCCGTTTCGTAACCCACGTCACCTCTCTCGCCTGCAGCCGGCAGCGTTCGCGCGCCCTGGCCACCCACGGAGCCGGCGCGTCGCCCGCGCCGGGATCGCTTCCATGTCAGTCCCCCGTTCCAAGGGCGCGCAGGCCTATCGCGCCGTCCTCGCCTTCCTCGTGCGCCAGTGGCGCCGACGCGCGGCGCTCGTGGCCGGTATCGTGGCGGCGATCGTCGGCGCGACCCTGGCCGACGTCTTCCTCCCGCTCTTCGCCGGACGGCTGGTGGACGCCCTCTCGGGCAGCGACCGCCTGGCCGCCCGCTCGGAGGCGCTGATCGCCTTCGCGGCCATGGCGGGGCTCGGCCTCGTCACGCTCGCGCTGCGGCACCTGTCCTGGGCCCTCGTCGTGCCCCTGACCCTCGATACGATGCAGGCGGTGGCCCAGGCCGGGTTCCACCGGGTCCAGCGCCTCTCGACCGACTGGCACGCCAACAGCTTCTCGGGCTCGACGGTGCGCAAGATCTCACGCGGGATGTGGGCGCTCGAAGGCCTGAACGACACGCTGCTGCTCGAATTGCTGCCCGCCTTCGTCGTGCTCATCGGCACCATGATCCTGCTCGGGCAGCAATGGCCCGTCATGGGTCTGGTGATCGGAGTGGGAACGCTCCTCTATCTCGGCATCGTGCTCGTCCTCGCCACGCGGATCATCGCCCCGGCGGCGCAGATCTCGAACGCCTGGGATTCGCGCATCGGCGGCGCGCTCAGCGACGCCGTCGGGGCCAACGCGGTGGTGAAGGCCTTCGGTGCCGAGGCGCGCGAGGATGCACGCCTCGGCCGGCTCCTCGGCAAGTGGAGCCGGCGCACGCGTCGCACCTGGATGCGGATCACCTGGAGCATCACCGCGCAATTCGCGCTCCTGCTCGCCCTGCGGACCGCCATCGTCGGCACCGTGCTCTGGCTGTGGTGGACCGGCGCGGCGAGCCCCGGCGACGTCGCCTACGTGCTGACCACCTACTTCGTCGTCCACGGCTACCTGCGCGACATCGGCGGGCACATCAACCGGGTGCAGCGGGGGGTGAACGAGATGGAGGAACTCGTCGCCCTCGATGCCGAGCCCTACGGGGTCGCGGACCGCGCGGGTGCCACGCCCCTCGCCGTGCGGGGCGGCGACCTGCGCTTCGAAGCCGTGACCTTCCATTACGGCACGCATGCGCGGCCGCTCTATGCCGACCTCTCCGTCCATATCCCCGGCGGGCAGCGGGTCGGCCTCGTCGGGCGGTCCGGCTCCGGCAAGACCACCTTCGTCAAGCTGGTGCAGCGCCTCTACGACGTGACCGGCGGCTGCATCCGCATCGACGGGCAGGACATCGCCGGGGTGACGCAGGCCTCCCTGCGCAGGCAGATCGCGATCGTGCCGCAGGAGCCGGTGCTGTTCCACCGCTCGCTCGCGGAGAACATCGCCTATGCGCGCCCGGGCGCCTCGTCGGAGGCGATCGCGCAGGCAGCCCGGCTCGCGAATGCCCACGATTTCATCGCCCGCCTGCCGCAGGGCTATGCAACGCTGGTGGGCGAGCGGGGCGTCAAGCTGTCCGGCGGCGAGCGCCAGCGGGTGGCGCTCGCCCGCGCCTTCCTGGCGGACGCCCCCATCCTGATCCTCGACGAGGCGACCTCCAGCCTCGATTCGGAATCCGAGGCGCTGATCCAGGAGGCGATGGAGCGCCTGATGCGCGGCCGCACGGCCATCGTGATCGCGCACCGGCTCTCCACCGTGCGGACGCTCGACCGGATCCTGGTGTTCGAGGGCGGCCGCATCGTCGAGGATGGCAGCCATGCCGATCTGCTCGCCCGGGAGGGCGGGTCGTACCGGAGCCTCTTCGAGCGGCAGGCCGGCGGCGTGGAGATCGGATGAGGCGGGGGCTTCGCGTGCTCTTCGTGTGCGCGCGGGCCTGAAGACGCGGTCCGCCCCGCGCCTCAGCCGACGGTCAGGCCGCCCCGTAGACCCGGTTCGCCCGCGCCTCGAAGGCGTCGGTGAACTTGCGGAACGCCCGGTCGAACATCGTCCCCATGAGGAGGCCGAGCGTCCGGCTCTTGAACTCGTAGGTGATGAAGAAATCGACGGTGCAGCCGCCGTGATCCGCGTCCCGGAACGACCAGCGGTTCTCGAGATGCCGGAACGGGCCGTCGATATACTCGGCCACGATCCGGAGATGTTCCGGCTCGAGGGTCACGCGGGTGGTGAAGCGCTCGCGGATCGCCTTGTAGCCCACGCCCATCTCGGCCACGAGCACCTCGCCCCCGTCCGGTCCCGGCTGGCGGCGCAGCACCCGCAGCGATTCGCACAGCGGCAGGAAGTCCGGATAGCGTTCCACGTCGGCCACGAGGTCGTACATCTGGCGCGGCGAGTGCCGCACCGCGCGGTTGATCCGGAATGAGGGCATCGAGACTCAGGTGTTGGCGATGCGGGCGAGACGGGCCGCCTTCAGCTTTGCGAAATCCTCACCGGCGTGGTGGGAGGAGCGGGTCAGGGGCGTCGCCGAAACGAGCAGGAAGCCCTTGGTGTAGGCGGTGGTCTCCAGGCCCTTGAACTCGTCCGGGGGCACGAAGCGCACCACCTCGTGGTGCTTCTTGGTGGGCTGGAGATACTGGCCGATGGTGAGGAAGTCGACGTCCGCCGAGCGCAGGTCGTCCATGAGCTGGACCACCGCGTTCCGCTCCTCGCCGAGGCCGACCATGATGCCGGACTTGGTGAAGATGGTGGGATCGAGTTCCTTCACCCGCTGGAGCAGGCGCACCGAGTGGAAGTAGCGCGCGCCGGGGCGGACCGTCAGGTAATTGCCCGGCACCGTCTCCATGTTGTGGTTGAAGACGTCGGGCCGCGCCGCCACCACGACTTCGAGGGCGCCGGCCTTGCGCAGGAAGTCCGGGGTCAGCACCTCGATGGTGGTGGCCGGGCTGCGCTCCCGGATCGCCCGGATGGTGCGGGCGAAGTGCTCGGCCCCGCCGTCGGCGAGGTCGTCCCGGTCCACGGAGGTGATGACCACGTGGTGCAGGCCGAGCTTGGCCACGGAATCCGCGACCTTGTCCGGCTCGCCCGCGTCGAGCCCCTCGGGCAGGCCGGTGCGCACGTTGCAGAAGGCGCAGGCCCGCGTGCAGGTGTCGCCCATGATCATGAAGGTGGCGTGCTTCTTCTCCCAGCACTCGCCGATATTGGGGCAGCCCGCCTCCTCGCAGACCGTGACGAGGCCATGCTCGTGCACGATCTTGCGGGTCTCGTCCCACCCCTTGGAGCCCGGCGCCTTGACGCGGATCCAGTCGGGCTTGCGCTGGATCGGCTTGTCGGGCCGGTGCGCCTTCTCGGGGTGGCGCGGACGCTGATCGTTGCGAAGCAGGTCGAGGACGACGGCCATGACAATCCACGGAATTCGTCCGGGGGACGCCGGCACGTGGCCTCGACTTAAGGCGTGACGCCCGCCTCCGCAAACCCACCGCGTCGGAAGGGCGCGACAGGGGGCGTGGTTCGTCAGGAGCTTAGATGGCGTCAGTCTCGACGGCCGGCGATCGCCCGATAGATCGTGATGATGATGATCGCCCCGATCGTTGCGGAGAGCAGGTTGCGCCAGAACCCGAAGACCGGGATGTGCAGCTTGTGGGCGAGATAGTTGCCGAGCAGCCCGCCGAGGATGCCCATCACGATATTGGCGATCAGGCCCATATTGGCTGCGGTGAACCGTTCAGCGAGCCAGCCCGCCAGGGCCCCGATCACGATCGCCATCAGGAAACCGACGCCCGGCTGACCCAGCGCGCCGTAGACATGCCCATCCATCGTCCGTTCTCCGTCGCGTCACCGAACCTACGGGACGCGTGCCATGACGCCTCCGGGTGTGGGCGATCAGGTGTGGATCACCTTCCCATACGCATCCAGCACGCTCTCGTGCATCATCTCGCTGAGCGTCGGGTGCGGGAAGACCGTGTGCATCAGGTCTTCCTCGGTGGTCTCCAGGTTCATGGCGACGACGTAGCCCTGGATCAGCTCGGTGACTTCGGCGCCGACCATGTGCGCGCCGAGCAACTGACCGGTCTTGGCGTCGAAGATCGTCTTCACGAGGCCGTCCGGCTCGCCGAGCGCGATGGCCTTGCCGTTGCCCGCGAAGGGGAAGCGGCCGACCTTCACGGCGAACCCCTGCTCCTTCGCCTTGGCCTCGGTCAGGCCCACGGAGGCGATCTGCGGCTGGCAGTAGGTGCAGCCGGGGATCTTGGCCTTGTCCATGGCGTGGGTCGGCAGGCCCTTGATCGTCTCGACGCAGAGCACGCCCTCGTGCTCGGCCTTGTGGGCGAGCATGGGCGGGCCGGCGACGTCGCCGATGGCGTAGAGGCCGGGCACGTTGGTGCGGCCCAGCCCATCGGTGACCACGATGCCGCGCTCGATGGTGACGCCGAGCGCCTCCAGGCCGATGCCTTCGATGTTGCCCACGACGCCCACCGCCGAGATCAGCTTCTCCGCCGTGAGCTGCTGAGACTTGCCGTCGGTGGTCTCGACGGTGGCCGTGACCGCGTCGGCGGCCTTCTCGACCTTCGTCACCTTGGCGCCGGTGAGGATCTTGATGCCCTGCTTCTCGAAGCGCTTGCGCGCGAGCCCGGCGATCTCGGCATCCTCCACCGGCAGGATCTGCGGCAGCAGTTCGATCACCGTCACCTCGGCGCCCATGGTGCGGTAGAACGAGGCGAACTCGATGCCGATGGCACCGGAGCCCATCACCAGCAGGCTCTTTGGCATGGTCTCGGGCACCATGGCCTCGTAGTAGGTCCAGATCTGCTTCTTGTCCGGCTCGATACCCGGGATGGCGCGGGGCCGCGCGCCCGTGGCGACAATGATGTGCTTGGCCGCATACGTGCCGGCGGCGAGCGCGCCCTTCGGGGCCGGGGCGCGCGCCGTCTCCTTGACGGTCACCTGGCCGGGCTGGTTGCCCTTGGCGGCGGCCGTGACGGTGGCCTCGCCCCAGATCACGTCGACCTTGTTCTTCTTCAGGAGCATGCCGACGCCGCCGTTCAGCCGCGTCGAGACCCCGCGCGAGCGCTTGACGATGGCGGCGGTATCGAACCCGACCTTCTCGGCCGACAGCCCGTAATCCCCGGCGTGCTGCATGTAGTGGTAGATCTCGGCCGAGCGCAGCAGGGCCTTGGTGGGAATGCAGCCCCAGTTCAGGCAGATGCCGCCGAGATGCTCGCGGTCCACCACCGCCGTCCTGAACCCGAGCTGCGCCGCCCGGATCGCGGCCACGTAGCCGCCGGGGCCGGCGCCGATGATGAGGATGTCATAGGTCTCGGCCATGTGCGGGCTCCTGCTCCCCTCCCCCTTGTGCGGGGCCGGGGGTGATTGCCGATCTTGGGGACGGGTCAGCGGGCTCCGGTCACACCAGCATGCCCATCGGATTCTCGATCAGCCCCTTGAACGCCGAGATCAGCTCGGCGCCGAGCGCCCCGTCGAGCACGCGGTGATCGCAGGACAATGTCGCGGTCATCACTTGTGCAACGGACGGTGCACCGTCGCGCACAATGATGCGCTTTTCCCCCGCCCCCACCGCGAGGATCGAGGATTGCGGCGGGTTGATCACCGCCGTGAAGTGCTTGATCCCGAACATGCCGAGGTTGGACACGGAGGTGACGCCGCCCTGGTACTCCTCGGGCTTCAGCTTCTTGGCCCGCGCCCGGGTCGCGAAGTCCTTCATTTCATTGGAGATCGTGGACAGCGTCTTCTGGTCCGCCCGCCGGATCACCGGCGTGAACAGGCCGCCGTCGATGGCCACCGCCACGCCGACCTCGGCATTGTTGAAGCGCAGGATCCGGTCCTCGGCCCAGACCGCGTTGGCGGCGGGCACCCGCATCAGCGCAAGGCCCATCGCCTTGATGACGAAGTCGTTCACCGAAAGCTTGAACAGCGGCTTTCCGTCCTTGGTCGTGCCGGCGCTCTTGTTGAGCTGCTCGCGCAGCGCCATCAACGCGTCGAGTTCGCAATCCACCGTCAGGTAGAAGTGCGGCGCCACCTGCATCGCCTCGGTGAGACGCTTGGCGATGGTCTTGCGCATGCCGTCGAGGGGCACTTCCTCGAAGCTGCCCTTCGCGTAGAAGCCGCGCACCTGATCGACCGTGAGTCCGAGGGGGGCTGTGGCCTTGGCCGGTGTCGCCGGCGCGGGAGCCGCTGCCGCTTTCGGAGCGTCGGCGGCTTTCGGGGCCGCGGCGGGGGCCGCCTTGCCGGTGCCGCTGGCGAGCGCCGCACGCACATCGCGCTCGATCACCCGTCCGCGCGGGCCGGACCCCGTTACAGTGCCAAGGTCGACGCCCTCCTGCTTGGCGATGCGGCGGGCGAGCGGCGAGGCGAAGACGCGGGCGCCCTCGGCCGGCGCATTCCCGCCGGGCTTGGCTTCACCGGCAGGCTTGGCTTCACCGACAGGCTTGGCTCCGTCCGGCGCCTCGTTGACCCGGGCGTAGGACATCGTCCCACCGCCGGGCGTCGCGTTCTCGTTCGTCGCCTCGATCTTCGGGGTTTCGGTCTTCGATGCCTCGGCCTTCGCCTCGGGTTTCGCGCCACCTTCCCCCTGCACGCTCGCCGGGTCCTCACCCTCGGCTGCGATGATCGCGATGAGGTCGTTCACCGGCACGTCCGCCGTGCCCTCGGCCACCAGGATCTTGGCAAGAACGCCCTCGTCGATGGCCTCGACCTCCATCGTCGCCTTGTCGGTCTCGATTTCGGCGAGCACGTCGCCGGATTTCACGGCGTCGCCCTCCTTCTTCAGCCACTTGGCGAGGGTCCCCTTCTCCATCGTGGGCGAGAGGGCGGGCATCAGGACGTTGATGGGCATGGGCGAAGGATCCTGAGCGTCAGCGGGCGGCGTCGGTGGGCGGTCAGTTCAGAATGGGCGCGTCGGGGTCGAGGCTCTCGGATTCGATGCCGGCGCGGATGCGCGCGAAGGCCTCCTCCTCCGACATCTCGGTCTCGAGCGCGTAGACCCGCGCCGCCTGGCGGGCGAGGTCCACGAGGAGCCGGCCCCATGTGGCCGGATCGTCGAAGGAGCGCCGCAAGGCGATGCTCACGGCGCCATCCACGACGCTGGCGCGCAGAACCTCGATGCCGCCGTTCTCGACGGCATCCGGCGGGGCGGAGAGTTCTTCGAATTTCTCGGTCATCATCTCGTCTCCGGTCTCTCCCCGGCGCGGGGAGAGTGGGAGGTGAACGCGCACGGCCCTCAGCGGTAGCAGACCGCCTTCACCGCCTCGATCACCTCGGCGACGTTCGGCAGCGCGAGCTTCTCGAGGTTGGCGGCGTAGGGCATCGGCACGTCCTTGCCGGTCACGCGCAGGACGGGCGCGTCCAGGTAGTCGAAGGCATCGACCATCAGGCGCGCCGAGATCTCGGCGCCGATGCCCGATTGCGGGAAGCCCTCCTCCACGGTGACGCAGCGGCCGGTCTTCTTGACCGATTCGACTACCGTGTCCGTGTCCATGGGGCGCAGGGTCCGCAGGTCGATCACCTCCGCCTCGATGCCCTCCTCGGCGAGCGCCTGCGCCGCCTTGAGGGCGTAGGTCATGCCGATGGAGAAGGAGACGATGGTCACGTCCTTGCCGGTGCGGTGGATCCGCGCCTTGCCGATGGGCAGGACGAAATCGTCGAGCTTCGGCACCGGGAAGCTCTGCCCGTAGAGGATCTCGTTCTCAAGGAAGATGATCGGGTTCGGGTCGCGGATCGCGGCCTTGAGCAGGCCCTTGGCATCGGAGGCGGTGTAGGGCGCGATCACCTTCAGGCCGGGCACGTTCGAGTACCAGGCGGAGTAGTCGTGGCTGTGCTGGGCGCCGACGCGGGCGGCCGCGCCGTTGGGCCCCCGGAACACGATGGGGCAGCCGAGCTGGCCGCCGGACATGTAGAGGGTCTTGGCGGCCGAGTTGATGATGTGGTCGATCGCCTGCATGGCGAAATTGAAGGTCATGAACTCGACGATGGGGCGCAGGCCGGTGAAGGCCGCGCCGACGCCGATGCCGGCGAACCCGTGCTCGGTGATCGGGGTGTCGACCACGCGGCGTGCGCCGAACTCCTGCAGCAACCCCTGCGTGATCTTGTAGGCGCCCTGGTACTCGGCGACCTCCTCGCCCATCACGAAGACGTCTTCGCTCCGGCGCATCTCCTCCGCCATGGCGTCGCGCAGGGCCTCGCGGACGGTCGTGGTAACCATCTCGGTGCCCTCCGGGAATTCCTCCATCACCGGCGCGGGCGCCTTGTTGGTGATGGTGGCGGGGGCGGCCGGTGCGTTGGGCTTGTCGTCGGCGGTCTTGGCGGTGGGCGCGGGAGCCTGTGCCTGGCCCTCGGCCTGCATGTCGGGAGCCGGCGCCTTCTGTTCGGACGCCTCGGCCTTCGGAGTACCGCCTGCGGAGGCCGCCGACACGTCCTCGCCCTCGGCGGCGATGACGGCGATCGGCGTGTTGACCTTCACGCCCTCGGTGCCCTCCTCGATGAGGATCTTGGCAAGGACGCCCTCGTCGATCGCCTCGACCTCCATCGTCGCCTTATCGGTCTCGATCTCGGCGAGAACGTCGCCGGATTTGACCGGGTCTCCCTCCTTCTTCAGCCACTTGGCCAGCTTGCCCTCCTCCATCGTCGGAGAGAGGGCGGGCATCAGGATATCGGTCGCCATGGAACACTCGTCGATCGAGGATGAGGCGGTCAGCCCTTACGAAGGCGGGAGCGCGGCCGCACGCGTGAGCGGCGGCCGGCGTCTCAGGCGCGGGCTTCCAGCAGGATGTCGGTCCACAGTTCGGCCGGATCCGGCTCGGGATCGTGCGTGGCGAACTCGGCGGATTCGTTGACGGTCTCGCGTACCTTGGCGTCCGTGGCCTTGAGCTCGGCCTCCGGCACCCCGTGCATCTCGATCAGGCGCTTGCGCACCATCTCGATGGGGTCGTGCTCCTCGCGCATCTTCGAGACCTCGTCCTTGGTCCGGTACTTGGCCGGATCGGACATCGAGTGGCCGCGATAGCGGTAGGTCTGCATCTCGAGGATGTAAGGGCCTTCGCCGGAGCGCGCGTGCTCAATGGCGCGCGTGGCCGCCTCGCGCACGGTGCGCACATCCATGCCGTCGACCTGCTCGCCCGGGATGCCGAACGAGAGACCACGGCGGGAGAAGTCGGTCTGTGCCGACGCGCGGGCCACCGAAGTGCCCATGGCGTAGCGGTTGTTCTCGATGACGTAGACCACGGGCAGC
The DNA here is from genome assembly GCF_025813715.1 of Methylobacterium sp. FF17. Taxonomy (NCBI): domain Bacteria; kingdom Pseudomonadati; phylum Pseudomonadota; class Alphaproteobacteria; order Hyphomicrobiales; family Methylobacteriaceae; genus Methylobacterium; species Methylobacterium flocculans. The sequence goes on along the minus strand of NZ_CP107532.1, from coordinate 3,587,066 downwards.
TTCCAGAGCTGCGCCATGTTGAAGCTCTCGTAGACCTGTCCCTGGTTGGCGGCACCGTCGCCCATGTAGGTCAGGCTGACCTTGCCGTTCTTCCGGTAGGCATCCGCGAAGCCGAGGCCGGTGCCGAGCGAGACCTGCGCGCCGACGATGCCGTGCCCGCCGAAGAACTGCTTCTCACGGGAGAACATGTGCATCGAGCCGCCCTTGCCGCGCGAGTAGCCCCCGCGCCGCCCGGTCAGCTCGGCCATCACGCCCTTGGGGTCCATGCCGCAGGCGAGCATGTGGCCATGGTCGCGGTAGCCGGTGATGACCTGATCACCGTCGACCGAGGCCATCTGCATCCCGATCACGACGGCCTCCTGGCCGATGTACAGGTGGCAGAAGCCGCCGATCAGCCCCATGCCGTAGAGCTGCCCGGCCTTCTCCTCGAAGCGGCGGATCAGCAGCATCTCGTGGTAGGCGTGGAGGTCTTCCTCCCGCGTGAACTGCGGTGCATTCGGAGCCGGCGCGTGGGTCGCGGCTGGGCCGTCGGTGGACGTCTCGGCTTGTTTTGTTTCCGGAAGGCGTTTGTCGGACGCGGCTCGGCCTGCATCCTTCGCGGCAACCATCGGCAAACTCCCAGGGGAACATCTGTTCTCACGGGGTTCTAGGACACGCCTCCGGGGAAAGCGAGGCCGGCCTCCCGACAGAACGGAGGAGTTGTCAGGCGCGGCCAAAAGGTTGGGATGGAGGGGTCCTCGCGGCCCACGCCGTTCACGGGTCGATGATGACCACGTCGTTGGCGTGGACCCGGCCCAGCATCACGCGGGCCCGTTCCTCGAGAAGGTCGCGGTCGATCTGGTCGCTGCGCAGGAGCGCCACCCGATGCTCCCAGACCGCGCGGTCGGCTTTCGCCGCGGCGAGATCCTGGTTGAGCGCCCGGGCCTGGATCTTGAGGGCGCGCTTGGCCTCCAGGCCACGGTTGCCGCTCTCGGCCTGATGCACGAAAAAGCCCACGACGAGGCCCGACACGGCGTAGAGGCCGAGGGGCATCAGGACAGCACGGACGCGACGACGGACCACCATGTCGGCAGAATGCGGCCGCAGGGTTAAGGAAGTCCTGACGCTCGGGACGTTCCAACTCTCGGGACGTGCTCGTGCACGGAGGGAGACGATCATGAAGAGGGCTCGGCGGCCGCGATGATGCGCTTCGACCTCGTCGATCTCGGCCTGTTCCGCCACGTGGTCGAGGCGGGCTCGATCACCCACGGCGCGGCGCGGGCCAACCTCGCCCTGGCCGCCGCCTCCGTCCGCATCCGGACGATGGAGGAGACCCTGGGCGCGGCGCTCCTCACACGCGGCCGGCAGGGCGTGGTCCCGACACCCGCCGGGCGTAGCCTGCTCGCCCACGCGCGCGGGCTCCTCGACCGAATCGACCGGATGCAGGAGGATCTCGCCGCGTTCTCAGGCGGGACGGTGGGGCAGATCCGCCTCGTTTCCAACACGAACGCGCTCACGGAATTCCTGCCCGAGGTCCTGAGCGCCTACCTCGCCCAGCAGACCGGGGTCAGCGTCGATATCGAGGAGCGCACCTCGGACGAGATCGTCGGACTGGTGGCGGAGGGCTCGGCCGACCTCGGCATCGTTGCTGGCACTGTCGATACCGGCGCGCTCGAAACCTATCCCTTCCGCCAGGATCGCTTCGTGATGGTGGCGGCCCCCGACCACCCGCTCGCCGCCCGGGCATCGGTGGCGTTTGCCGAGGTCATCGAGCACCCGCTCGTCGGGCTCGACCGCACCAGCGCCCTGACGCGCTTCCTCGCCGACAAGGCGGCGCGGACGGGACGCCCGCCCATGCGCCTGCGCGTGCAGTTGCGCAGCTTCGATGCGATCTGCCGCCTCGTCGCCTGCGGCGTCGGGCTCGGCATCGTGCCGCAGACGACCGCCGCCCGCGCCGCCCGCACGATGCCCATCGCCATCGTGCCCCTGGAGGATCCCTGGGCCCTGCGCGACCTCACGATCTGCGTACGCGCGCTCGCGGAGCTGCCGCGCTTCACCCGGGCATTCGTCGCGCAACTGCGGGGTTGAGGGGGCTTTCCCACGCCGGGGGGCTCCCATCCGGCGCGCGGCTTCGGTACAACCCTGCTCCAGGCCGCCCCCCAGGCGCGCCGGATGGGGGAGTTCGCCGGCCAGATGCAGGATTCGACGTCCCCCGCGCCCGATACGGCCCTCGTGGACCCCGATATCCACGTGGAGAGCTTCCGGCAGGCCCGGGAAGCGCGCCGCCTCGAACTCGTGGAGGATTACGTCGAGCTCATCGCCGACCTGATCGGTGATGGCGGCGAGGCGCGGCAGGTGGATATCGCCGCCCGCCTCGGTGTCGCTCAACCCACGGTTGCCAAGATGCTCAAGCGCCTGGCCGAGGATGGGCTGGTGCAGCAGCGCCCCTATCGCGGGGTGTTCCTGACGGAAGCGGGCCACGCCCTCGCCGTGCAGAGTCGCGAGCGCCACCGCATCGTCGAGCAGTTTCTGTGCGCCCTTGGGGTCAGCCCCGAGATCGCGCGCCGCGATGCCGAGGGCATCGAGCATCATGTGAGCGCCGAGACGCTCGAGGCGTTCCGCCTGTTCACGGCCCGGACAGTCTGAGCGCCGCCGACCTCGTTTTCCAGCGATCGATCGGCTCCCCAGTACAGAGAGCCGGATAGGCGTCAATGGAGAGGATCTGGGTGATTTCGTCGACTGGAGGTCGTGCCTGCAGCAGAATCAACCCCCGCGATGCCGGCAATTCGTGATGATTACGGCACCTTCCCCACCATGCAACTCTTGCCGAGGGCAAGCGAACCGAGGCGTGTACTTGCGCGCCTGACGCGGTCTCGAGATGCGCGAAGCTGAATATCTTCGCGCCCTCCGCGTAAGCGTCTCGCGGATCCTGGCAGCGGGAGGGTCGAGCATGGATCACGATACGGTACGGCGCGCGACGGCGGAGTTTTTCGGCACTTTCTGGCTGACCTTCGGCGGTTGCGGGGCCGCCGTCCTCTCTGCCGCGTTTCCCGAACTCGGAATCGGGTTCCTGGGCGTCGCGTTCGCGTTCGGGCTTACCGTGCTCACCATGGCCTACGCCGTCGGCCACATCTCCGGCGGTCACTTCAACCCCGCCGTCACCCTGGGCCTGTGGTCGGCCCGGCGTTGCGCGACCCGGCACGTGCTGCCCTACATCGTCGCGCAGGTGATCGGCGCCATCCTCGCGGCGGGCGTCCTCTACAGCATCGCCACGGGCAAGGCCGGTTGGGTCCCGAACGGCTTCGCCTCGAACGGCTACGGCGCACTCAGTCCGGGCCGCTACAGCCTGGAAGCCTGCCTCGTGATGGAAGCCCTGACGACATTCTTCTTCCTGTTCATCATTATCGGTACGACCTCCAAGGGCGCCGCGGTCGGCTTCGCCGGCATCCCGATCGGCTTCGCGCTGGTGCTGATCCACCTCATCTCGATCCCGGTCACCAACACCTCGGTCAACCCGGCTCGCAGCACGGGGCCGGCCCTGATCGCGGGCGGTGAGGCCCTGTCGCAGCTCTGGCTGTTCTGGCTGGCGCCGATCGTAGGCGCGATGGCGGCGGGGGCGATGGCCCGCTGGCTCTATGAGCCTGCGGATATCGCCGAGACGACGGTGGTCGAGAAGCGGGCCGCCGCCTGAGGCAGGCGGTTTCAGGCGGGAGCGGCCTCGGGAATCGCCGGATGCTCGGGCATCGGCTCACCGTCCGGCACCACGTCGACCTCGACCTTCAGCTTCTGCGGTCCCGAAGAGGACACCATGCCGTCGATGGGGGAAACGTCGGTGTAGTCGCGGCCGCGCGCCACCACGATGTGGTCGTCGCACATGCCGATCCCGTTGGTGGGATCGAGGCCGATCCAGCTGTCGCCGCACCAGACCGAGACCCAGGCATGGCTCGCATCCGCGCCCCGCAGGCGGGGGCGGCCCGCCGGCGGGATCGTACGCAGGTAGCCGCTGATATAGGCGGCCGGCAGGCCGATCCCGCGCAAGGCCGCGATCATGATGTGCGTGAAGTCCTGGCAGACCCCGGCGCGCAGGGCGAAGGCCTCCGCCAGGGGGGTGTGGACGGTGGTGGCCTTCGAATCGAACCGGAAATCCGCCCGGATGCGGCGCATCAGGTCGCAGGCACCCCCATAGGCGCTGCGTCCGGGCGGGAAGCTCGGCCGCGCATAGTCCGTCACCGCCGGAACCAGGGGCACGCGCATGCTCGGGAACTGGAAATGCACCGGCCTTTCCGGGCGAAGGCTCGCGCCCGTGACGGAGTCGTCCCGGACCTGCTCCCAGGGGCGGCCGGATTCCGGCGCGGGCAGCGGATCACGCTCCACCCGTACCCGCGACAGGGCCTCGACGCGCAACTCGGTATGGGGGGCATCGATGGTCGCCGCCACCACGTCGAGGCCGAAATAGTCGCGCCGTACCACGCGTGTGGCGGGATCCGGACTGATCGTCAGCCGGCTGTCCAGCACCGTCTGGCCCTCGCCGTCGCGCGGGCGCAGGCGCAAGGTGCAGCGTGCGAAGCGCACGGGCCGCGTGTAGCGATAGGTGGTGAGGTGGCGCAGCGTGTAGATCACGCGAGCCCCATGAGTTTTTCCGGGCGCAGGGCGTGCGGCCCATTCGGGAAGTAGCGGGTCGCGATGGCATCGGCCAGGCGCTCCACCTCGTTCTCCAGCCGGGTCAGGGCGGCGCCATCGAACTCTGCGGCCTCGCCGGTGGTGAATTCGGAAGCGAGCCTGGCTGCAAGGCGCTGGTGCGGTTCGGGCAGGCCGTCCGCGCGCAGCACCGGCAGATCGCGAAGGTGCCGCGCGATCGCCTCAACCTGGAAGGCCACCGAGCGCGGGTTGAACGGATCGAGGAGCACCATGTCGCGCACCGGCTCCAGCGCCACGCCCTGCAGGTAGCGGGCGCCGAACGAAACGTGGGCGTCGCAGAGGGACAGCATGACGCCGAGGTCTTCGGCGCTCGCGGCATCGCCGGCAAAGCGCGTGGCGAAGCTCAAGGTGTTGATCGCCCGCTCGATGCGCCGGCCGAGATCGACGAAGTGCCAGCCCGCGGTGCGGTTCATGTTCTCCTGGGCGAGGCCCGAGAGGGCCGCGATGTGGCTGAGCGCCCGCTCGGCGAGTCCGAGGAGCTGGGCCTCCGGCTGCCCCTGGGCCGGATCGATCTCCAGGACGTCCTTGAGGTCGGCGAGCGCCCGCCACGCCTCGCCGGAGAGGCGCTCGCGCAGGGTCGCGGCATTGGCCCGGGCCGAGAGGCTGTGGCGCAGGGCCGAGCCATAGGCATCGGGGCTGCTCAGCGCCTGCTGGGCGAGTGCGGCGGTGGGCAGGTCGGGCGCCGCGATGGCACCCCACTCGTCGAGAAGGGCGCGGATGCGGAGCGCCGTCGGCGCCTTGGCGTCGCCTGCCATGTCGGCGATCACGGCCGAGCCGACGCTACCGAGATGCGCGATGACGAGGCGGATCACGGCTTCGGCCCGTTCGACGTAGCGCCCGAACCAGAACAGGTTGTCGGCGGCACGCGACGGCAGGTGCCCGGCGATGCGACGCACCCGGGCCGGACCCGCCTGGATCAGCGTGACCGCGTCGACGGGATCGCGCGACAGGACCCAGACATCGGCCGACTTGATGCCGGCCCGCATTTCCATGGGCTCCACGTCGGGCCGTTCCGAGATACGGCAGAACCCACCCGGCATCACCCGCCAGCCATCCGGCGTCACCGCCGCGAAGACCCGCAGCACGAAGGGGCGCGGCACCAGCTTGAGGGCGCCTCCCGTCCGGTCCCAACCCGGCATGGTGGCGAGCGGCATCGCTTCCTGCGCCACGTAGTCGAAGGGTCGGTCACGCAGCGCCGCCAGCAACTGGTCGCGTTCGGCGTCGAGGGCGTGCGGGGCCAGGATCGCGTCGCGCACCGCGCCCTTGGGCGGGGTCGCGACCGGGCGCAGGCTCAAGGCCTCCAAGTTGTCGCGGACCTCGGCGAGGGCATCCGGATCGCCGCACCACCAGGTCTTCGGACCGGCGAGACGGAGGTCTCTGCCGAGGAAGCGGCGGGCGATGGCGGGCAGGTAGGCGGCGAGCGCACCGGATTCCAGCAGCCCTGAACCCGGCATGTTGCCCACCACGAGGCTACCGTTGCGCAGGGCCTCCACGAGGCCCGGCACGCCGAGACGCGAGGCCGGGTTGAGTTCGAGGGGGTCGATGTAATCCGAATCGATGCGCCGCCAGAGCACGTCGGCCCGCTTCAGTCCCGATACGGTGCGGACATGCAGGGCTCCGTCCTGCATCACGAGATCGTCGCCCTCGACCAGTAGCAGGCCGAGATACCGCGCGAGGGCCGCCTGCTCGACATACGTCGAGCTGAACACCCCCGAGGTCAGCAGGCAGATGCGCGGGTCGCTCCGCTGCGCGCCGACCGCCAAGCCATCGCGAAAAGCCTGGAAGAACGCGGCGAGCCGCTCGACCCGCAGGTCGGCATGGAGGTCCGGGAAGGCACGGGTGAGGACAAGGCGGTTCTCCAGGGCATAGCCCGGCCCGGAAGGGGATTGGGTCCGGTCCGCCAGGATGCGCCAGCGCCCGTCGGGGCCGCGCGTGACGTCGGCCGCGTAGAGCTTGAGGAAGCGGCCGCCGGGTGGGGTGACCCCGGCGAGCGGCCGCATGAATTCCGGGCTGCCGGCCACCACCGCTGCCGGCAACAGGCCCTCCGCCACGAGGTGTCCCGCGCCGTAGACGTCGGCGAGGATCGACTCCATGAGTTCGGCGCGTTCGACGATGCCGGCGCTCAGGCTTTCCCAATCCGCCTGCTCGATGACGAGGGGCAGCGACCCAAGAGGCCAGGCATGCTCGCGCTTGTCGCCGTAGATCCGGTACGAGATGCCGGTGTCGCGGATGCGGCGCACCGCGGAGACGAAGCGGGCCCCGATCTCGCCTTCGTCGAGGTCCCCGAGGCGGTCGAGGAAGCGCGGCCAGGCACCTTTCGCCCGGCCATCCACCCCCATGAACTCGTCCGGTACCCCCGGCTGCGGCCGGTATGCGGAGGTCCAGCGCGCGAGGCGCTCGGCCCGTCCCTGACCCTCCGCTGCGGCCGCTTCGCTCATGGAGCGTTGAAGCCTCTTGGTGCGGGAACGCGTAGATCGAGGGTCATCGGGAACTCGGGGTTGGTCTCCTCCGGCGGCAGTGCAACCGGTCCCGGGGTATGGCCGTGGGCCTGGAAGCGCGCGAGGCGCCGCCCCTCCGCCTCGTAGGTGTTGACCGGGAAGGTCTCGTAGTTTCGGCCGCCCGGATGGCTGACATGGTAGCGGCAGCCGCCCAGCGAGCGACCGCTCCACGCATCGAGGATGTCGATGGTGAGGGGCGACTGCGCGGGAATGGTCGGGTGCATCGAGGAGGCCGGCTGCCACGCCTTGAAGCGCAGGCCCGCCACCGCCTCGCCGACGGTTCCCGTACCCGTCATGGGCAGGCGGCGACCGTTGCAGGTGATGATGTGGCGGCCGGGCACGTAACCCTCCACCTTCACCTGCAGCCGCTCCACCGACGAATCCACGTAGCGCACGGTGCCCCCGATCGCGCCCTCCTCGCCCAGCACGTGCCAGGGCTCGAGGGCTTGGCGCAGCTCCAGCTTGACGCCGCCATGCTCCACCGTCCCGAAGACCGGGAAGCGGAACTCGCGCTGCGCCACGAAGGCCGCCGGATCGAACGCGTAGCCGGCTGCCGAGAGATCTTCCAGCACGGTCAGGAAATCGGCCCACAGGAAGTGGGGCAGCATGAAGCGATCGTGCAGGCCCGTGCCCCAGCGGACACAGCCTCCGGACTGAGGTTCGCGCCAGAGCCACGCCACGATGGCGCGCAGCAGGAGTTGCTGGGCCAGGCTCATGCGCGGGTCCGGCGGCATCTCGAAGGAGCGGAACTCGAGCAGCCCGAGGCGGCCGGTCGGCCCGTCCGGCGAGTAGAGCTTGTCGATGCAGATCTCGGAGCGGTGGGTGTTGCCCGTCACGTCCACGAGGATGTTGCGGAAGATACGGTCCACCAGCCAGCGCGGGATGTTGGGCTCGTCGGGCTGGGGCACCTGCGCCATGGCGATTTCGAGCTCGTAGAGCCCGTCGTGGCGCGCTTCGTCCATGCGCGGAGCCTGGCTCGTCGGGCCGATATAGAGGCCCGAGAACAGGTAGGACATCGCCGGGTGGCGCTGCCAGTACAGTACGAGGCTCTTCAGCAGGTCCGGTCGGCGCAGGAAGGGCGAGTCATTCGGCGTCGCGCCGCCGAGCACCACGTGGTTGCCGCCGCCGGTGCCGGTGTGACGCCCGTCGGTCATGAATTTCTGCGCGCCGAGGCGGATCTGGCGGGCATCCTCATAGAGATCGGTGGTGATCCGGACGGCCTCACGCCAGGTCGAGGCGGGATGCACGTTGACCTCGATCACGCCGGGATCGGGCGTGACCTTGATGACGTTCAGGCGCGGATCGAAGGGCGGCTCGTAGCCCTCGATATGGAGGGTCTGCTTCAACGCGGAGGCGGCGTCCTCCAAGTGGCCGAGCAGCTCGAGGTATTCATCCACCCGCTGCAGCGGCGGCATGAAGACGTGGATCACGCCGTCGCGCGGCTCGACGGCGAAGGCGGTGCGCACGGCGACGCCCATCACCCCCGATCCGTTGACGGTCTTCGTCCCGGGATGGCCTTCGGGCAGGGCGTCGCGGACCTCGAGCGTGTCCTGCGGCTGGTAATAGGGGTAGTGCGCCGGCGGTACGTAAGGCAGCGACGAGAGCGGCAAGCGGTAGCCGACGGGCGAGTCGCCCGGCGTCAGGTAGGCGTGGCCGCGCCGGAACTCCCAGGGCTCGGAGATCCAGAGACGGTCCGCGTCCCCGTCCTTGCCGGTGGGAAGGCTCGCCAACGGCAGGGCGTAGCCCGCTGGCTCGCCCAGGCCGCGCGCAAAGACCCGTTCCATGCGGGCATTGGTCTCCGGGTTCGGGTAGTGCGGCTCGGCGGTGGTGACGTTGACGGGCAGGTCGTCGCGCTTCTCGGTCCAGTAGATCGGGTCCTCGAAGGCCGGCAGAACGTAGGCGCCGAGGCCGAGGCGCTGGGCGACGGCATCGATGAGGTCCTTGGCCTTCTGGATGGTCGCGTCGCGCGGACCGTCCTCCGCCGCGATGAGGTCCGCGTCCCGCCAGACCGGCACGCCATCCCGACGCCAGTACAGGGCGAAGGCCCAGCGCGGCAGGCTCTCGCCCGGGTACCACTTGCCCTGCCCGTAATGCAGCATGCCGCCCGACGCGAAGCGGTCGCGCAGGCGCCGGATCAGCTTGTCGGCCAGACCCCGCTTCGTCGGACCGACGGCGGCGGCGTTCCATTCGGCGGATTCGAAGTCATCCACCGAGACGAAGGTCGGCTCACCCCCCATGGTGAGGCGCACGTCCTGCTCGACCAGATCGGCATCGACGCGTTCGCCGAGCGCGTCCATCGCGGCCCAGACGTCCTCGGAGAACGGCTTGGTGATGCGCGGCGCCTCGGCCACGCGCGTCACCGACATCTCGAAGCCGAACTCGACCTTGGCCGGTTCCGCCAGCCCGGAGATCGGAGCTGCGGAGGCATAGTGCGGCGTGGCGGCGAGCGGGATGTGCCCTTCGCCGCAGAGCAGGCCGGAGGTGGCGTCGAGACCGATCCAGCCGGCCCCCGGCAGGTAGACCTCGGCCCAGGCGTGCAGGTCGGTGAAGTCGGTGGTGGTTCCGGCCGGGCCGTCCACGGCGGTGGTGTCGGGGACGAGCTGTATCAGGTAGCCCGAGACGAAGCGGGCGGCGAGCCCGAGGCGGCGCAGGATCTGCACCATCAGCCAGGCCGAGTCGCGGCAGGAGCCGCTCTTCAGCGTCAGGGTCTCGGCGGCTGTCTGGACACCGGGCTCCATGCGGACGCCGTAGGTGATCTCCTGCGCCACCTGGGCGTTGAGGGCCACCAGGAACAGCACGGTGTTCTGTTCGGCCGGCAGCCGCTCCAGGAATGCGTCGACTTCCGGTGCCATCGCCTCGTCGAGGACGAGGTAGGGCTTCAGCTCGGCGGTGAGGTCGTCCGCGTAGGTGAAGCCCCGCGCCTGCGCGTATTCCTCGACGAAGAAGTCGAACGGGTTGATCACCGACATGTCGGCGGTCAGGTCGACCTCGATCTTCAACTCGTTTGTCTTATCGGGAAAGATGAGCCGGGCGAGCCAGTTGCCGTTCGGATCCTGCTGCCAGTTGATGAAGTGGTTCGCGGGCAGGACCTTCAGCGAATAGGCCGGAATGGCCGTGCGCGCATGAGGGGCCGGACGCAGCCGGATGACCTGGGGACCGAGCGCGATCGGCCGGTCGTAGGTGTAGTGCGTGACGTGGTGCAGGGCGGCTTTGATGGACACGGGGGCTCCCGCTGTATCGGGTCAGGGCGGCCCGGGCGCACGTTTTGACAGCACGCACCGGTTGCGAAGGGTTGGGCACCGCCCTGCGGTGTCCCGGAGGAAGCGTCACTCTGCCATACGCGAAGCGATCCCCTTGTGCGATGGCCTTGCGACCGGAACTCTCGCGGGGAAGATGCGTGCGGGCAAGGGGCTTGAGGTTGTGGGCCTTGAGGTTGTGCGCATCGGCCGAGGGATCCTGGCGCCCGGGCGCACGGGACGCGTCCGGAACCCGGAAGCTTGCAAGTTTCGTGCAGCGGCGCCCGACTCCCGCCGGCCGGCGGCGTCGGAACCAAGCCGGCGGCGGGCGCTTTGGCATGCGGAGATGGCCCCTGCCATGCACGGACGCGCCGGGAGGCAGTTCATTCACGCGCCGCGTGCTAGACAGGATATACACGTGTCCGGTCAGTGACAGGAAAGGCGTCCCACGACGGCTCCATGAAGATCTTCCAGTGCCAGGCCTGCGACCAGCCGATCAGCTTCGAGAGCAACCATTGCGAGAGCTGCGAGCGCCGGCTCGGCTATGCCTGTGACATCCACGAGATGTCGGCCCTGGAGCCGGTGGGCGGCGTCTGGCACGCCTATGCCAATCCGGCCCGCAAGTACCGCTTCTGCGCCAACGCGCATTACGACGCCTGCAACTGGCTGGTGCCGGACGATTCCCCGAGCCGCTACTGCGTCACCTGCCGCCACAACCACGTCGTTCCCGACTTGTCCATTGCCTGGAACCTGACCCGCTGGCGCCAGATCGAAGCCGCCAAGCACCGGCTGTTCTACTCCCTCCTGCGCCTTGACCTTCCGCTCATGACCCGGGACGAGAACCCCACCACGGGCCTCGCCTTCGACTTCCTGGTCGATCCCTCCGAGAGCTTCCAGATCGGGCCGCCGGTGCTCACGGGGCATCGCAGCGGCCTCATCACCCTGAACATCGCCGAGGCCGACGACGTCGAGCGGGAGCGGCGGAGGATGCTGTTCGGAGAGTATTACCGCACCCTGCTCGGACATTTCCGGCACGAGATCGGGCATTATTTCTGGAATGTGCTCGTTCGCTACGATCAGAGCATCTGGACCTTCCGGTCGCTCTTCGGTGACGAACGGTTGAACTATTCGGCTGCCCTTCAGCGGCATTACGCGAAGGGGGCTCCGGCGAACTGGGAGGAGAGCTACGTCAGCGCCTACGCGACTGCGCACCCCTGGGAGGATTTCGCCGAGACCTGGGCGCAGTATCTCCACATCGTGGACACGCTGGAGACCGCGAGCACTTTCGAGATGCATGTGCGCCCGCGCCTGCGCCATGGTCCGGCCGAGCCGGTGGTGATCGACTTCGATCCCTATCGGACCACGGATTTCAGCCGGATCGTGGAGGCCTGGCTCCCGCTGACCTACGCGGTGAATTCGCTGAGCCGCAGCATGGGCCAGCCCGCGCTCTTCCCCTTCAAGCTGACACCGGCGGTCATCGCCAAACTGTCCTTCGTGCACGAGCGGATCGAAACGATCCGCTGTATGGGCAGCGGCGACACCGACACCGATATCCTGAAGGCGGTCATCACCGGATTGCGCCAGAAGGTGGCGGCGCCGAACTCCTGAGGCGTCAGGCCGGCTCGATGGGGCGGGGCCGACCGTCGTCGTCGATGGCGACGAAGGTGAAGGTCGCCTCCGTGACCTGCTCGCGCAACTGGGTGCGGAAGCGCCGGGCCCAGGCCTCGACCTCGATCCGCATGGAAGTACGGCCCACCCGACCGACGCGGGTATAGACGCAGAGCACGTCGCCCACCCGCACGGGACGAATGAAGGTCATCGCATCCACCGCGACGGTCACGGCGCGACCCTGCGAGCGTTCGACCGCCGCGATACCACCGGCCTGATCCATCTGCGACATCACCCAGCCGCCGAAGATGTCGCCATTGGCGTTCGTATCGGCCGGCATCGCGATCGTGCGTACCGTCAGATCGCCGCTCGGAAGCTTCGTACCATCCGATTCCGCCATGCCGCCGCTCACGCCTTCCCGGATCGCCCGTTCGATGGAGGTAACCTAACCCATTTCCCGGAAGCGAACTCCGGATTCGCGGCGGTAACTCACGACATGCCTGAAACCCGAACCCTGCGGAGCGATGCCCGACCGACGCGAACCGGTTCAGGTCAAAGGCTGCGCGAAGGATAGATCGCGTCTCCCGGGTCAGGGCATGATCCCGGCGAGTTGCAGGCCGCCGGCGAGGATCACCGCGAACACGGAGACGATCAGCTCGAGCGGGATGGATTCCCAGATCGCGTGGGGAGACGCGCGGCGTGCGGCAATGGCGTTCACGTCGGTTCCTCCGAGGCGTCGCAATCTATCGTGCGCCGTCCGCCTCCGGAAACTTATCTCATAATCACCCGGCTTCCCAGCCGGACCAGAGAAATTTAGTGTCCATCAATCAAACGGCCCGGCCCTCGTCAGAACGAGGACCGGGCCGGAAGAGTCAGCGTGC